>NZ_JBAQXC010000100.1:0-61996 GCF_049299235.1 Rhodococcus sp. (in: high G+C Gram-positive bacteria)
GGGGTGGTGCTGCGGAACTCCCGCAGTGCCCATTCCCGGTGCCGCCCGTCCGGGTCCGCGGCTGCGGGCGGCAGCGGCCCGGCACCGGGCCGGAGCCGATTCATGTAGACATTGAGGGTCTCGAGCGCGATCCGCTCGCGCGGTGTCCGCTTGAAGGCCGTGGTCCCGGCGCACAGCACCATCCCGGCCACCCGGTCGGGGTGGGCGCGGGCGGCGAGCTGCGAGACCAGCGACCCCATCGAGTAGCCGACGACGACGAACCGGTCGAGTTCGAGCACGTCGGCCAAGGCCACGATGTCGTCGGCGCAGTCCTCCAGGGTGAAGCGGTCCGATCGGATCCCCCTGCCGTGCCAGCGCTGATCGAAGGCGACCACCCGGCCCTTCGCTGCCAGCAGATCGATCACCGGGTACCAGGTCAGCGCGGCGGTGCAGCCGAGTGCGTGCAGCAGGATCACGGTGGGGCGAGCGGTCGCACTCTCGGGACCGGTGTCGATCACGTGCGCCGTGCCGCGACCCGGGATCTCCACATCCCGACCCGGCGGCAGAGCGCCGACCGGCGCAATATTTCCCCATGTGGCCATGAAGCGGTCCCCTCCGTACATCCCGAGTAATTGAAACGTGTTCTAGAATAGCCGAGGCTCGGGTTCGCGCACACCATTTCTGGACACTTGTCCGTTCACTGTTCCACGTTCCGCCCGGTGGCCTCGAACGGATCGGCGCCGGCGCGACGTAGAGTCGGTGACCATGGCGAATCCACCGACGGACCCCGATTCCCCCGCACCCGCCACCGTGCCGCTGCTCACGCCGTCGGACGGGTTGCCCGAGGTCGTCGACTGCCCACGCATGGTCGTCGACGCCGCAGCCCGACTGGCCGCCGGTTCCGGCCCCCTCGCCGTCGACGCCGAGCGCGCCTCCGGTTTCCGCTACTCGAACCGGGCGTATCTGCTGCAATTCCGCCGGGCCGGAGCCGGAAGCATCCTTGTCGACCCGATCCCGATGCCCGGCGACCTGGGGCCGCTGGCCGAGGTGATCAATCCGCTCGAATGGGTACTGCACTCCGCGGATCAGGACCTGCCGTGCCTGTCCGAACTGGGTCTGCGGCCCAAGTCGGTGTACGACACCGAACTGGCCGGCAGGCTCGCCGGATTCGACCGGGTCGGGCTCGCCGCGATCGTCGAACGCATGCTCGGATTCGAGTTGCGCAAGGGCCACGGTGCCGCGGACTGGTCGACCCGGCCGTTGCCCGAGTCGTGGCTCAACTACGCGGCGCTCGACGTGGAAATTCTCGTCGAGCTACGCGACGCGATGGCCGACGAACTCGAACGGCAGGGAAAGTCCGCGTGGGCCGCCGAAGAGTTCGAACACGTACGGTCCGCAGGACCGCCCGCGCCGAAGCCCGACCGCTGGCGGCGCACGTCGAAGATCCACACCGTCAAGGACCCCAGGCGCCTCGCGATCGTGCGGGAACTGTGGACGACCCGCGACGAGATGGCCGCACGCCGCGACATCGCACCCAGCCGCGTACTCCCCGATTCCGCGATCATCGCGGCCGCCGAGGCCGATCCGCGGAGCGCCGAGGACCTGCGGGTGCTGCCGGTGTTCGGCGGACCGCGGCAGCGGCGACTCTCCCGAACGTGGCTGTCCGCGATCGAGCGTGCCCGGGCGCTGCCCAAGTCCGAGCTGCCGCCGCTCACCCAGCCGTTGACCGGCCCCCCGCCGGCGAGCCGGTGGTCGCGCCATCATCCGGAGGCGGCGGCTCGGCTGACCGCCGCCCGCGCGGAGATGACCGCGATCAGCGAGACCGTGCACGTTCCGGTCGAGAACCTGGTCGGCCCGGAACTCGTGCGGCGGTTGTGCTGGGATTGGGATCCTGCACCCGGTATCGACACGACCGACTACATCGCGACGCGGTTCGCCGACGGTGGTGCCCGGTCGTGGCAGCGCGAACTCGTGGCACCGAGACTGGCGAAAGTCCTGACGGCCTGACCCGGACGACCTGACCGGGACGACACGGTGCTCAGGCTCTCGCCGCAGCGGTCCGTGGCACTGCCCGAAGCTCGGTCGACACAGAGGGTCGGTACAGAGTGACGTGATCGACACTATCCGATCACAAGGCCGCAACGACGCCACCGTCCTGCGGCGGAGGTGATAAGTTACCCGGCGGTAACGACGAGTAGGCTCCGAGGGTGTCGGACCGCCCACGATCCGGAACCGACCCGCTCGTCGCGGACTGTGACGAGACGAGAGCATCGCTCCATCAGGAGGAATCTTCCGTGGCTCCAACCACATCGACCCAACGCAGTGTCGTCTTCGTCGACGGCATCCGCACCCCGTTCGGTAAGGCCGGGGCGAAGGGCATCTACGCCGAGACCCGCGCCGACGACCTCGTCGTCAAGGCGATCCGCGAGTTGCTGCGTCGCAACCCGCAGCTTCCGCCCGAGCGCGTCGACGAGGTTGCCATCGCGGCCACCACCCAGACCGGCGACCAGGGCTTGACCATCGGCCGCACGTCGGCGATTCTCGCGGGTCTGCCCGAGACGGTTCCCGGCTTCGCGATCGACCGCATGTGCGCCGGCGCGATGACCGCCGTGACCACCACCGCGTCCGGGATCGGCTTCGGTCAGTACGACGTCGTCATCGCCGGCGGTGTCGAGCACATGGGTAGGCACCCGATGGGTGAGGGCGCCGACCCGAACCCCCGATTCCTCGCCGACAAGCTCGTCGACCCCAGCGCGCTGGTCATGGGAAACACCGCCGAGAACCTGCACGACCGGTTCCCGTCGATCACCAAGGACCGCACCGACGCCTACGCCGTCGCCTCCCAGAACAAGTACGACGCGGCGAAGAAGGCCGGCTTCATCGCCGACACCCTGACGCCCGTCGCTACCCGGTCTGCCGCCGGCTGGGGTTTGGCCACCGAGGACGAGCCGCCGCGCCCCGGCACCACGGTCGAGGATCTGGCACAACTCAAGACCCCGTTCCGCACCGCGGGCCGGATCTCCGCGGGCAACGCCGCCGGCCTCAACGACGGCGCGACCGCGTGCATCCTCGCCGGCGAGGACACCGCCGCCGAACTGGGTCTGCCGGTCGGCATGCGGATGGTCGGGTTCGCCTTCCAGGGCGTCGACCCCGCCGTCATGGGCATCGGCCCGGTCCCGGCGACCGAGAAGCTGCTCGCCCGCACCGGCCTGACGATCGAGGACATCGGCCTGTTCGAGATCAACGAGGCGTTCGCCGTGCAGGTTCTCGCGTTCCTCGAGCACTTCGGCATCGCCGACGACGACCCGCGGGTCAACCTGTGGGGCGGCGCCATCGCGTGCGGTCACCCGCTCGCCTCCTCCGGTGTGCGCCTGATGACGCAGCTCTCGCGTCAATTCGCGCAGAACCCGGACGTCCGCTACGGCCTGACCACGATGTGCATCGGTCTCGGCATGGGCGGCACCGTCATCTGGGAGAACCCCAACCACGCTGACTACCAGGCGGGAATCTGACATGACCGACATCTCAACAGCTTTCGCCGACGAGGTCGTCACCAACGCGTACACGAAGCTCGTGTCGGTGCCGGGTATCGAGGGCAAGGTCGCGCTGATCACCCTCGACAACGGCTTCGACCACACCAAACCGAACTCGTTCGGCCCCAAGGGCCTGCTCGCGTTCGACGCCGCGCTCGACGAAGCGTTCGCCGCGAACCCGGCCGCGATCGCCGTCACCGGTAAGCCGTTCATCTTCGCGGCGGGCGCCGATCTCAAGGGTGTCCCGGCCGTGACCACCCGCGAGCAGGGACTCGAACTCGGGCAGCTCGGCCACCGGGTGTTCGGCCGGCTGCGCACCTCGCAGATCCCGACGTTCGCATTCGTGGGCGGGCTCGCCCTCGGCGGCGGCCTCGAAGTCGGCCTACACTGCCACTACCGCACCGTCGCCGACAACGTGCCCGCACTCGGCCTGCCCGAGGTCATGCTCGGCCTGGTCCCGGCGTGGGGCGGCACCCAGCTCCTGCCGAACATCATCGGCCCGGACAACGCCGTCACGCTGATCCTGGAGAACCCGCTCAACAACGGGCGCACCATCCGGGCGAAGCAGGCCGCGCAACTCGGCTACGCGGACGTCGTCTTCGGTTCCGCCGATTTCCTCGAACAGTCCCTGCGGTGGGTCGCCGAGGTTCTGGCGGGCGAGATCACCCCGGCCCGCCCGGAGATCGACCGCGGTGCCGGCTGGGATGCCGCGATCGGTCGTGCCAAGGCCCTCGTTGCCGGCAAGACCCGTGGTTTCGCGCCCGCCGCGAACCTCGCGATCGAACTGCTCGAGACCGCCCGCGGCACCGACATCTCCGACGCCGCCTCACTCGCGGCCGGATTCGCCGCCGAGGACGAGGCACTCGCCGACCTGGTGCTCTCCGACGAACTGCGCGCCGGACTGTACTCGTTCGACCTGGTCAACAAGCGTGCCAAGCGCCCGGCCGGGGCACCCGACAAGTCGCTGGCCCGCAAGATCACCGGCGTCGGTATCGTCGGCGCCGGCCTCATGGCCAGCCAGCTCGCGCTGCTGTTCGTCAAGCAACTGAAGGTGCCGGTCATCCTGACCGACATCGACTCCGAGCGTATCGACAAGGGCGTCGGCTACGTCCACGCCGAAATCGACAAGCTGGCAGGCAAGGGCAGGCTGTCGCCGGACGCCGCCAACCGTCTCAAGGCACTGGTGTCCGGATCGCTCGACAAGGCCGCCTTCGCGAAGACCGACTTCGTTATCGAAGCCGTCTTCGAGAACATGGACGTCAAGAAGAACGTGTTCGCCGAACTCGAGCAGCACATCACTCCCGAGACGATCCTCGCGACCAACACCTCGTCGCTGTCGATCACCGAGATGGCCTCGGATCTGCAGCACCCGGAGCGGGTCGTGGGCTTCCACTTCTTCAACCCGGTCGCGGTGCTGCCGCTGCTCGAGATCATCAAGGGTGAGCAGACCGACGACGCTACTCTCGCAACGGCCTTCGCGACCGCGAAGTCGCTGCGCAAGTCGGCGGTGCTGTGCGGCGACAAGCCGGGCTTCGTGTTCAACCGCCTCGTCACCCGCACCCTCGGTGAGGTCATCTCCGCGGTCGACGAGGGTACCCCGTTCGACGTGGCCGACAACGCGGTCGCACCGCTCGGTATGCCGATGAGCCCGTTCACGCTGCTCGCGCTCGTCGGACCGGCAATCGCGCTGCACACCGGCGAGACACTGCAGGCCGCCTACCCGGACCGGTTCACCCCGTCGCCCGGCCTGTCGGCACTCGTCGATGCCCGCAAACCCGGTGTGTGGACCTACGGCGAAAACGGTCAGGTCGTCGACCCTGAGGTCGCTGCACTGTGGCCGCAGGGTGACAAGCCCTCGACCGCCGACGAGGTGCTGGACCGCACTCGCCGCGCGTTCGCCGAGGAGATCCGCATCATGCTGGAGGAGGGCGTGGTCGCAGCCCCCGAGGACATCGACCTGTGTCTGATCCTCGGCGGTGGATTCGCGTTCTGGAACGGCGGCATCACCCCGTACCTGGACCGCACCGGAACCTCGGAAGCCGTGAACGGCAAGCGTTTCCTCGAGCCGGGGATTGCCAGCGTCTGACGCTGCCCGCACCGCCCGACGACGGCGCATCACCCCGCGGTGATGCGCCGTCGTTGCGTAATCCGCCGTGGGAGCGAGCCTGTCGGGCGTAGCGTGACATTCGTCTTGCACAAGCGCGGCAGCGATGCCCGACGAAAGCAGGTGCGCGATGACGGTAGGTGCGCGATGACGGTAGGTGCGCGATGACACAACCTTCCGATGTGACACAGCCTTCCGGCGGGCACGCGGCCAAGGTCATCGCCGTGACGGTCGCCGCGGCGGTCGGTGGATTCCTGTTCGGTTTCGACAGTTCCGTCATCAACGGTGCGGTCGACTCGATCCAGGGCAACTTCGGGCTCGGCGACTTCTTCACCGGATTCGTTGTCGCGGTCGCCCTGCTGGGATGTGCCGTCGGTGCCTGGTTCGCCGGTGCCCTCGCCGACCGGTGGGGCCGCAAGAAGGTGATGCTGCTCGGCTCGGCGCTGTTCACCATCTCGTCGGTCGGGTCCGGATTCGCGTTCAGCGTGCCGGATCTGATGCTGTGGCGTGTCATCGGTGGCATCGGCATCGGCATCGCCTCGGTGATCGCACCGACCTACATCTCGGAGATCGCACCGGCGCGTTACCGCGGGAGCCTGGCCTCACTGCAGCAGCTTGCCATCACTGTCGGCATCTTCTCGGCGTTGCTGTCCGACGCGGTGTTGCAGAACGCCGCCGGCGGCCCGTCGAACGACCTGTGGTGGGGGCTCGAGGCGTGGCGCTGGATGTTCCTCGTCGGCGTGATCCCCGCGCTCGTGTACGGAATTCTGGCGCTGCTGATTCCGGAGTCACCGCGTTACCTCGTGGGCAAGAACCTGGACCGGGAGGCCGCGCAGGTCCTCGCCAACATCACCGGTGAACTCCGTCCGGATGAACGCGTTCACGAGATCCGGCTGACCCTCCGTCGCGAATCCACCAGCTCGTTCGGCGACATCCGAGGTCCCCGATTCGGATTACAACCGCTGGTGTGGGTCGGCATCATCATGGCGATCTTCCAGCAGTTCGTCGGTATCAACGCGATCTTCTACTACTCGACCACACTGTGGAAGTCTGTGGGGTTCACCGAAAACCAGTCGTTCACGACCTCGGTGATCACCTCGGTCATCAACGTGGCGATGACGTTCGTGGCAATCCTGTTCGTCGACCGTATCGGCCGTCGCATTCTGCTCATGATCGGCTCGATCGGGATGTTCGTGAGCTTGCTCCTCGCCGCCATCGCGTTCTCGCAGGCCGTCGGCGAGGGCGACAACGTCGAACTGCCCGATCCGTGGGGCGCAGTCGCGCTCGTGGGCGCCAACATGTTCGTGGTGTTCTTCGCTGCCACGTGGGGGCCGATCATGTGGGTGATGCTCGGCGAAATGTTCCCCAATAGGATGCGGGCGGTCGCTCTGGGCTTGAGCACGGCTGCGAACTGGATCGCGAATTTCACTGTCACCCTGGCGTTCCCGCCTCTGACGAGCACGGTCGGATTGTGGTTCCTCTACAGCCTGTTCGCCCTGTTCGCACTCTTGTCGTTCTTCTTCGTCCGCGCGAAGATCCCGGAAACGAAGGGCATGGAACTCGAGGACATGCACACCTGACACCGCGGTGGTCCAGGAACTGCAACGATCCCGATACGCGGTCTGTCCCCGGGTAATTGCCCGGGGACCGACCGCATTGCCCCTGAATCAGCTGTTGCCCTGAATCAGCTATTGCCCTGAATCAGCCGACGCCGCGCTTGCGCTCCTCGACCGATTCCGTCGGATTCGCGGGTTCGGTGGCATCGAGACCGGCGACCCATCCCGTGACGCGACGAGCAACGTCCTGTGCGGTCAGTCCGAGCTCCTGGTGGATCTGGCCGCGCGAGGCGTGATCGAGGAACCGCTGCGGCACACCGAGTTCCCTGGTGGGCACGTCGATGTCGGCATCGCTGAGTGCCGCCGCAACCGCGGAACCGACACCACCGTGCACGCCGCTGTCCTCCACGGTGACGACGACACGGAACGCGCGGGCGAGTTCGGTCACCGCGGCCGGCACCGGCAGCACCCACCGCGGATCGACGACGGCCGCGGTGATGCCCTGTTGCGCGAGCCGTTCGGCAGTGTCGAGTGCCAGTCCAGCGAACGCGCCGACCGCCACGAGCAGTACGTCACCCCTGCGATCCTCCGGGATCCGCAACACGTCGACGGTGCCGTCGAGACGTTCGAGCGCCGGGATATCCTCCCCGACTGCGCCTTTCGGGAATCTCAGGGCGGTCGGCCCGTCGTCGATCGCGAGCGCCTCACCGAGTTGCTCCCGCAGTGTTGCGCCGTCGCGGGGTGCGGCCACGCGAATTCCCGGCACGATTCCCAGAAGGGAGAAATCCCACATGCCGTTGTGGCTGGCACCGTCGGAACCAGTGATGCCCGCGCGGTCGAGCACCAGGGTGACCGGCAGTTTCAGCAGGGCCACGTCCATGAGCAACTGGTCGAACGCCCGATTGAGGAACGTCGAGTACACCGCGACGACCGGGTGCATTCCCCCCAGCGCGAGACCCGCCGCGGAGGTGACCGCGTGCTGCTCGGCGATACCGACATCGAACATTCGGTCGGGGAAGCGTTCCCCGAACTTCGCAAGGCCCGTGGGTCCGGCCATCGCAGCGGTGATCGCGACGATATCGCGACGGTCCTGCGCCCGCGCGATCAGTTCGTCGGAGAACACCGACGTCCAATCCGGCGCCGTCACCAGCGAAGTCGACCGACCGGTGAGTGGATCCATGACTCCGGTCGCATGCATCTGATCGGCTTCGTGGTTCTCGGCCGGCGCGTACCCGGCGCCCTTACGAGTGACCGCGTGGACGAGCACCGGTCCCCCGTACGCCTTCGCACGACGCAACGCGCCCTCCAGCGCGAATTCGTCGTGGCCGTCGACAGGTCCGAGATACTTGATGCCGAGATCGGTGAACAGCACCTGAGGGCTGACCGCGTCCTTGATTCCGGCCTTCATCCCGTGCAGCACCGAGTATGCGGCCGGGCCGATCCACGGCAACTTCTTCACGAAGCGTCGACTGTTGTCCAGAATCTTCTCGTAGCCGGGCTGCATCCGCAGGGCGGCGAGGTGATCGGCGAGGCCGCCGATCGTCGGTGCGTAGGAGCGGCCGTTGTCGTTGACGACGATCACCACCGACCGGTCCTTGCCCGCGGCGATGTTGTTGAGCGCCTCCCAACACATACCGCCGGTGAGGGCGCCGTCACCGACGACCGCGACAACGGTGCGGTCGCGCTGCCCAGTGAGCGCATACGCCTTGGCCAGGCCGTCCGCATAGGACAGGGCCGCCGACGCGTGCGACGACTCGACCCAGTCGTGTTCGCTTTCGGCGCGACACGGATAGCCCGACAGGCCGCCTTGCTGGCGCAACGTGTCGAATCGGTCGGCCCGGCCGGTGAGGATCTTGTGCACATACGCCTGATGTCCGGTATCGAACAGGATCGGATCGTGCGGCGAATCGAAGATGCGATGCACGGCGAGGGTCAGTTCGACAACACCGAGGTTCGGGCCGAGGTGCCCACCGGTAGCGGAGACCTTCTCGACGAGGAATCGACGGATCTCGCCGGCAAGTTCCTTCACTTCGACGGGCGTGAGGCGCCGTACGTCCTCGGGCGACTGGATGCGGGAAAGGACACCCAACTGGTTCTGCTCCCTCCGACTCGACTCGCGCGACACCGCGCAAGCAGTTCCACTCAGTCTACGGAGCACGCGGAGCACTCCTACCCTCACACCTCCCCCACGGCGGGTCTCACATCGAGGCTATCGCCTCATCGGGGCGCATTCGTGAGTTTCCTCACAGGGTAAGCCCGACGGTCCGTGTCCGAAGGTGTGCCGGCCGCATCTCAGGAGACCGTGACCGGTTCCTTCTCCTCGGGAACAATGTCGATGGTGGTTCGCAGTGTGCGCTTCGGGATGAACACCACCGCGACGAGCGTCACGACCGCGAATGCGGCGGCAACGAGGAACAACCGTCCCGTGGCGTCTCCGTAGGCGGCGCGGATGATCGCCGCGACCGGTTCGGGCATCGCCCCGAGGTCGAGGTTGCCTCCACCCGTTCCCCCGCCTGCGTCGATTCCGAGTTTCGCGAATCCCTCCGCCGACAAGGTGGCAACCCGGCTGGCGAGGATGGAGCCGAGGACGGACACTCCGATAGCTCCGCCGAAGGTACGGAAGAACGCGACCGAGCTACTGGCGGCACCGATGTTGCGCACGCTGACGGTGTTCTGGACCGCGAGCACCAGATTCTGCATGAGCATGCCGGTGCCGAGGCCGATGATCGCGATGTACAGACCGATCAACCACAACGACGTGGCGTGGTCGATGGTGCCCAGCAACGCGAATCCGACGAACTGCAGGATGGCACCGCCGACGAGGAACGCCTTCCATTCACCGAACCGGGTGATCAACTGACCGGAAACGACGGAGGAGACGAGTGTGCCCAGGACCATCGGGATGGTCAGCAGGCCCGCTTCGGTGGGGCTGAACCCGCGCGCGGTCTGGAAGTACTGGCCGAGGAAGGTCGTGGCACCGAACAGTCCGATACCGACGGCGATGGACGCGATGATCGCGAGGCCGGTGGTGCGCTCGGTGATGATCTTCAGCGGTATGACCGGGTCTGCGACCTTGGATTCGACGATCACGGTGGCGACGAGCAGTGCGAGGCCGACCAGTACATACACAGCCGATTCGGTGGAGACCCACGCGAAGCTCGAGCCCGCGAACGAGACCCACACGAGCAGGACGCTGACACCGGCGGTGAGCAGGGTCGCGCCGAGCCAGTCGATGCGCACGTCGCTCTTGCGTTCGGTGGTCACGTGCAGGGTGCGCTGCAGCAGCACCAGCGACAGCACCGCGATCGGCACGCACACGTAGAAGCACCAGCGCCAACCGAGCGGGCTGTCGACGATGACGCCGCCGAGGATCGGCCCGCCGGACATCGCGACCGCCATGACGGCACCCATGTATCCCGAGTACCGGCCGCGGTCGCGCGGCGGGATGATCGTGCCGATGATCGCGACGACGAGCGCGGTCAGGCCGCCCATCCCCAAGCCCTGGACGACGCGTGCGGCGAGCAGAACCGGCACGTTGTGGGCGAGACCGGCCAGTACCGACCCGGCGGCGAAGATCACGATCGCGGACTGCACCAGTGTCTTCTTGTTGAACAGGTCGGCGAGCTTGCCCCAGATCGGGGTGCTGGCGGCGTTCGCGAGCAGAGCGGTGGTGATGACCCACGCGTACTGGGTCTGACTCCCCTGCAAGTCGCCGATGATCGTGGGCAGCGCCGTCGCGACGATGGTGCTGCTGAGCATCGCGGTGAACAGCGCGGCGAGGAGACCGGCGAGTACCTCGAGAATTTCCCGATGAGTCATCGAGTCGCCGGGTTGCACTCCCGGCGCAACTGCTGGTGTGGTCATCAAGCGGTCCTTCGTGCGTTATCGGTATGAGTGGGTGCAAGCGTGTCGTTGAGGCGACCGAGCATGCGGAGCACACCAGCCATTTCGGATTCGTCCCAGTCGACGAGCGCCTCTTGCAGCCGGGCTGCGCGGCGGTCACGTACTCCGCGGAGCACCTCGATGCCGGCGTCGGACACCCGTACCCGGTGTGCCCGTTTGTCGTCGGGATCGGGGTTGCGTTCGACGTAGCCGTGTTCGACGAGTTCGCCGATCTGACGGCTCAGTGCGGACTGGCTGACACACATTTCGTTGGCGAGTTCACTGGGTCGGCATTCGCCGGTGCGCCGCAGCAGGAAGAGCACCCCGATCAGCGCGGTGGGCAGGATTTCGTCCTCCATGTGCGACATCGTGGTCCGGATCGTGCGGCCCAACATGAAAATCACGTCGACGAGCGCGCTCGCGGTATCCGGGTGAACAGCCATTCGACTACTCCGTTTCGACACCGACCAATTGCTTGCGACATGCAACTATATATTAGTTGATTGTTGCAAGCAATTAACCACAAAACGGGCGAACCCGGCGCGGGTGGTCCGCGCCGGGCTTCGGCACCGCCGATCAGCGCGTGAACAGTGCCACACACTCCACATGATGGGTCGACGGAAAGGCCGCGAACACCCGCAGATCCGCGAGTTCGAAACCGTGGGACCGATACCGGCCCACATCGCGGCCGAAAGACGCGGCGTCACAACCGACATGCACAATCCGGCGGGGTGCCGCCGCCGCGATCGCCTCGATCACCTCGCGACCCACTCCCGCCCGTGGCGGATCCAAGACCACCACCTCAGGACTCGGCAGATCCGCGACCGTGCGCTCGACCCTGCCGTGATGGAACCGCACCTGTGGCAGATCTGCCAACGCCGCGGCGCCGTCGTCGACTGCCCCGCGCGACAGCTCCACCGAATCGACCCGGCCGGCCTCGCCGACCTGATCGGCCAGCACTGCCGCGAACACCCCGACTCCGCCGTACAGATCCCAGGCGGTCGCTCCCGCCGAGACATCGGCCCACTCCCCCACAACCGTCGAATAGGTCGCGGCGGCACCCCGATGGGCCTGCCAGAAGCCCGTCGCAGACAGCGTCCACTCCCGCGACCCGACCCGTTCGACGACACGTCCCGACCCTTCGATCACCTTTTCGGCACGCGGCGCACTCGCTGCCGCGCGCCGCGCCGACGCGCCACGGCGACCGGGACTGCGCCGGCCCGTACGTGAGACGTGCGGGGGTGCGATCTCCACGACATGCCGGTCACCATCCGCATCCAGAACCACCTGCAGTTCGCTACCGGGCTGCCACACCCGGTCCGTCAGCCCGGAATACGCGCGTGCCTCGATCTGCGAGCACGCGAGATCGGTCTCGACGTCGTGGCTGTGGTGCCTGCGGAAACCCGGATTGCCGGCTCGGTCGACCGCCAGCCGCACCCGGCTCCGCCACCGGGTACCGTCGGCCTCTCCACCGGGAAGCAGTTCGACGTCGATCTTCCGGTCGACGCCGCCGAGCCTGAGCAACTGTTCCGCCACAACCGCCGCACCGATCCGCTGCTGCGCGGGCACACTCGCGTGGGACAGATCGCAGCAACCGGCACCTCCCGGTCCCGAGATCGGGCACACCGGACTCACCCGGTCGGGCGATGCCTCCAGGATCTGCACCGCATCGGCGAAACAGAACGATCCGCCACGATCTTCGGTGACGACCGCGATCACCCGCTCCCCGGGTATCCCGTGCCGGACGAACACGACGCGACCCTCGTATCGCGCGACGGTCGAACCACCGTGAGCCGGGTTGCCGAGAACCACCTCGATCCGACGACCCGACCAATCCGTACCCGCGACCTGACGTTCGTGCCGGCTCACCGTTGTTCCTCCAGATCGTCGATTCCGCGGCGGACCGCACCGGGCGCGGAGTCGATTCGCTCCTTGCGCACACCCGCCGACGAGTGCAACTGCCACGGCACACTCGTCACCATCACACCCGGCTGGAACAGCAACCTGCTCTTCAACCGCAGCGCACTCTGATTGTGCAGGATCTGCTCCCACCAATGTCCGACGACATACTCCGGGATGAACACCGTCACCACGTCTCGTGGCGAATCGCGCCGAACCCGCTTGACATATTCGAGCACCGGACGGGTGATCTCCCGGTACGGCGATTCGACGACCTTGAGCGGCACGGTGATGTCGCTGTTCGCCCACTCGCGCACCAACTGACGAGTGTCCGTGTCGTCGACATTGACGGTGACCGCTTCGAGGGTGTCCGGGCGGGTCGCCCGCGCGTAGGCGAGTGCCCGCATCGTCGGATGGTGCAGCTTCGAGACGAGCACGATCGAATGGGTGCGGCTCGGGAGCACCCCGTCCCATTCGGTGTTCTCGAGTTCCTCGGCGACCCGGTCGTAGTGTTTACGGATCGCCTTCATCAGGCCGAAGATCGCGACCATCGTCACGATCGCGATCCACGCGCCGGCAACGAACTTCGTGATGAGCACGATGACCAGGACGGTCGCGGTCATGACCAGGCCGATCGTGTTGACCACCCGGGACCGCACCATCCGCCGGCGTTGCTCGGGATCGGTTTCCGTGGCGAGGTGCCGGGTCCAGTGCCGGATCATCCCGGTCTGACTCAGTGTGAACGAGACGAACACCCCGACGATGTACAGCTGGATCAGGTGGGTGACCTCGGCACCGAACACCCACACGAACACGATCGCCACACCGGACAGGAACAGGATTCCGTTGCTGAACGCGAGGCGATCACCGCGGGTGTGCAACTGGCGCGGCAGATACCGGTCCTGGGCCAGCACCGAGGCGAGTACCGGGAATCCGTTGAACGCGGTGTTGGCGGCCAGCACGAGGATGAGGGCGGTGACGACGGTGATCAGATAGAAGCCGATCGGGAAGTCGTCGAACACCGTCTCCGCGAGTTGCGCAATCAGTGTCTTCTGGTGGTATCCCTCCGGGGCGCCCTGCAACTGCCTCGCCGGATCTTCGGCGATGACGATGCCCACCTTTTCGGCGAGCACGATGATGCCGAGCAGCAAGGTGACCGCGATCCCGCCGAGAAGCAGCAGTGTCGTCGCCGCGTTCCGCGACTTGGGTTTGCGGAAGGCCGGTACGCCATTGCTGATCGCCTCGACACCGGTCAGTGCGGCGCAGCCGGACGAGAACGCCCGCGCGATGAGGAACGCGAAGGCGATCGCCGTCAGATCCGAATGCTCGGCCGTCAACTCGAACCCGGCCGATTCTGCCTGCAGGTCATCCCCGAGCACGAAGATGCGGGTCAGACCCCAGACGAGCATGACGACCATGCCGACCATGAAGGCGTAGGTGGGGATCGCGAACGCGCCGCCTGCCTCACGCAGCCCGCGCAGGTTCACCGCGGTCAGAATCGCGATCGCGGTGATCGCGAACAGGACCTTGTGATGCGCGACGAAGGGCACCGCCGAACCGATGTTCGCCGCGGCCGCCGAGATCGACACCGCCACGGTCAAGACATAGTCGACCATCAGGGCGCTGCCTACGGTGAGGCCGGCGGTCGGGCCGAGGTTGACCGTCGCGACCTCGTAATCGCCACCGCCGGATGGATAGGCGTGCACGTTCTGCCGGTAGCTGGCCACGACAACGGCGAGCACAATCGCGACCATGACCCCGATCCACGGGGCGAAAACGAACGCCGACATTCCCGCGAGCGACAGGACGAGGAAGATTTCCTCGGGCGCATAGGCCACCGACGACAGCGCGTCCGACGCGAAAACCGGCAGAGCGATTCGCTTCGGCAACAGGGTGTGACCGAGCGTGTCGCTCCGGAACGGCCTACCCAACAACAACCGCTTCGTGGCGGTCGACAGCTTGGACACTCGCAAAGCGTAAGCCGTCGGACGACGGCCGCACTGCGGACCCGGCGCGCTGCCCGATATGGCCGGATCACACGGGAGTACACGCCCGGAAACTCACGCGAACCTCCGCCCGGGCGGTACGGTTTCGGTTCGGTAGGCCGGTAGACGATCGAGGGTGCCGGGTGGAGCGCTGAACGGGGAACGGAGTCGAACGTGTTCGTGGTGGTCATGGGATGCGGACGAGTGGGATCGTCGCTCGCCGCAGCACTCGTCCGGCTCGGGAACGAGGTTGCGGTCATCGACCGTGATCCGAGCGCGTTCCTGCGTCTCGGTCCGGATTTTCCGGGACGGACGATCGTCGGCATGGGCTTCGACCGTGACGTTCTCGTCCGAGCGGGAATCGAACGCGCCGACGCGTTCGCCGCGGTGTCCTCCGGTGACAATTCCAACATCATCTCCGCCCGGGTGGCACGCGAGACGTTCGGCATCGACCGGGTCGTCGCCCGCATCTACGATGCCAAGCGAGCCGCGGTCTACGAACGACTCGGGATACCGACCGTCGCAACCGTGCCGTGGACGACGGACCGGTTCCTGCACTCACTCGTCCGCGATGCCGAGACCACCCGCTGGCGCGACCCCACCGGGACGGTCGCGGTCGCCGAGGTGAGCCTCAACGAGGAGTGGGTCGGCCGGAAGGTCGTGGACCTCGAGTCCGAGACCGGATCCAGGGTCGCGTTCGTCATCCGATTCGGGGCCGGGTTGCTGCCCGACCGCAAGACCGTGCTGCAGGCCGACGACCAGGTGTACATCGCGGCGGTGTCCGGCACCGTCGCCGAGGCACTCGCGCGTGCCGCGAACCCGCCCGCCGAGAACGACTGAGAGGACCACACCGATGAAGGTGGCGATCGCCGGTGCGGGGGCCGTCGGGCGCTCGATCGCGCGCGAACTGATCCGCAACAAGCACGAAGTCATGCTGCTCGAACGCAAAATCGAACACGTCGAGCCCGAGTCCGTACCGGATGCGAAGTGGGTCCACGCCGACGCGTGCGAACTGAGCCTGCTCGAGGCCGCCGAACTTCACAGTTACGACGTGGTGATTGCCGCGACCGGCGACGACAAGGCCAATCTCGTCCTCAGTTTGCTCGCCACCACCGAGTTCGCCGTGTCGCGGGTGGTGGCCCGCGTCAACGATCCACGCAACGAATGGCTGTTCGACGAGTCGTGGGGCGTCGATGTCGCGGTGTCCACACCCCGGATGCTCGCCGCCCTCGTCGAGGAAGCGGTCTCCGTCGGCGATCTGGTCCGCCTGATGACGCTGCGCAAGGGCGCCAACCTCGTCGAGATCACCCTGTCGGACACGACCGCGCTCGCAGGAAAGCCGGTCCGGAAACTGGCACTGCCGCGCGACGCGGCGCTCGTGACGATCCTGCGGGACGATCGGGTGATCGTGCCTCAACCCGACGACCCGCTCGAAGGCGGCGACGAACTGCTGTTCGTCGCATCGGTCGAGGTCGAAAACGAACTGCGCGCGGCACTCGGCCTGTAGCCGCCGTTTTCAGTCGTCGCTCCGGCGTTGCTCACCGCTCGGCAGCGGTGTGTCCTCGTCGTCGTTCTCGGTGCGGTGCGGTTCGAGGACGCGATCCGCTCGACGCACCGCCCACAGGGTCACCAGCAGCACCACGGCCGTGAGCGGCCAGCCCATTCCGATCCTGGCGGCGGCGAGCCATCCGGTCTGGTCGGTGTCGTAGAGATGGTTCTGCACCAGGTAGCGGGCCAGGAACACCAGCGCCCACGCGGCGGTCGCGAGGTCGTACGCGCGCACCGCGGCCTTGTGCGACCGCCATCCGGTGCTGTGTCCGTTGAGTAAACCCCAGACCACACCGACCAGCGGATAGCGCACAAGCACCGATACGAGGAACGCCGCGCCGTACACGAGGCTGCTGTAGATCCCGAACAGGAAATAGCCCTTGGCATCTCCTGTCCGGTGAGCGATGAACGCACACACCGCCACACCGATGAATCCGGATACCGCAGGCTGGATCGGGGTGCGCTGCGCCAACCGCCACACGAGCACTGCGACCGCGACGCCGATCGCCGACCAGATCGCCGCGGTCAGACCCCACAGGCTGTTGATCGGGACGAAGACCAGGACGGGCAGCGTCGAAGACACCAACCCGCTGAGTCCACCGAGTTGCTCGAGTACCGTCGGCTGCTTGCTGTCGCTCACTCCTACGAGGGTGCCACAACCCGTCAGTCGCCCAGTTGTGCGAGCGGTCGTCGGACCCACGCCGCGCAGGGCGACCGATGGTATCCGCGACCGCTCAGACCCGCTCGCGCAGCTCGTAGTAGGGGTTGTAGATGATCTTCGATCCCGCGCGGTTGCCGAGCCTCCCACGCACCAGAATCGTCTTGCCCGGCTCGATACCCGGAATCCGTCGACGACCGATCCACGCGAGTACGACCGAGTCCGTCCCGTCGAACAATTCCGCTTCGACGGTCGCGCTGGCCGCCTTCGAGCAGGTCTCGACGCTGCGCAGCCGACCGCACATCGTCACTTCCTCACCCCGAAGGCAGTCGGCCGCCTTGCGCGCCCCGGTCGCCTGCGACGATTCGGCAATCTCCTCGGCATCGATGTCCTCGATGTCCTCGGTCAACCGGCGGGTCAGTCGGCGGAAGTAACCGGTGGCGGGTGCCATAACAGCGCTCCTGAAACGGGTGCGGCATGGATCACATTCCGCACGAGGGGTCTCTGAGCCACTGTAGACCGAATCGGGACCCACAACCACATCCGGTGTGCGGCCCCGAAATACGGTTCGGGCACTATCGAAACATGCACGATGTCGATCCCCCCGCATCCAACGGCGGACCTGTGGCACTGACGGCCGTCGTCCTGCCGGGAACCGGTTCCGACGCGCAATTCGCCGAGGCGGCGTTCCGGGTTCCGCTCGAGCGCCGCGGCATCCGCGTCGTGGCGATCGAACCCGATCCGCGACGCCTCGTGGGCAGCTACCTCGACGCGCTCGATCACGAGGCACGCGGGGGGGCGATCATCGCCGGTGGCATCTCGATCGGGGCGGCGGTCGCGCTGCACTGGGCGGCGCAGCATCCTGCCGCCACGCTCGGGGTCCTGGCGGCGCTCCCGGCATGGACCGGTTCACCGGAGGATGCGCCCGCTGCGGCCAGCGCCCGGTGGACCGCACACGAACTGCGCAGCCACGGACTCGAACCCGTCGTCGCGGCGATGGTGAAGTCCAGTCCGGAGTGGCTGGGTCGGGTGCTGTCGCGGTCCTGGCGCTCCCAGTGGCCGGATCTGCCGGCCGCGCTCGAGGACGCGGCGTCCTTCCACTCCCCCGATGCAGCCGTGCTCGCGGGCATCACGGTGCCGGTCGGGATCACCGCGGCAGTCGACGACGCGGTCCATCCCGTCGCTGTCGCGAGACAGTGGGCCGATCTGCTCCCCCGCGCGTCCCTGGCCACCGTGACTCTCGACGACATCGGGGCGGACCCGGCGGTTCTGGGCGCCGCATGCCTGTCCGCGTGGGACGGCGCGACCACACGTCCGGCCCACGAGATACCCTCGATTCTTCTATGACACCTCGGATTGCCATGACATCGCAGCTCACTACGACATCACAGGTCCGACCGGTCGACGCGTCGTACGTTCTGGACGCCGATCACGGACACCACCTCGACCCCCTCCAATTCTGGGTCTTCGATTCCGCCTCGGAGACGCCTCCTACCACCGAAGAAATCAACGATCATTTCCGCGACCGCATGCCGATTTTCGCGGAGTTGAACCGCCGCTACGTCGAGGTCCCGGCTCACCTCGACCACGCGTACTGGGCGGCCGACGACCTACCGATCGACAAGCGGATCGTGCACGACGATCGGGTGGGCCTCGACTGGCCGGCCATGCTCGACGTGCTCGGGGAACTCGCGGGTGCCCCCCTCGACGCACGGACGACGGCCTGGCGAATCGACGTCTTTCACGGCGTCCGCGAGGTCCCCGGCGCCACCGCCACCGCGACGGTGCTGACACTCCGGGGCAACCACTCGCTGATCTCCGGGCCCCTCGTCTTGTCTCTGTGGGAGGCCTTCTTCGGTGCCGGTACCGAACCCGTGCACTTTCCAGGGCTCGGGCCGGTGACTCCGCACGTCAATCGCGCACTCGCGGCAGCGCGGGGAATCGCGCGCATCCCCCGCTCGTACGTCCGGTACCTACGCACGATTCGTGCCGCGGTGCGGGATGCCGAGAACACGAAATCCGTTGAAAGCCAGAATGTCGAAAGCCAGAATTCGGCACCGGCACCGGATCTCACCTCGACCGGAATCAACCGCGACCCCGGCGACCGGCGGTCGGTGCTCGCACTGCGACTCGGCTCCGTCGGGCCGCTACCCAAGGGCTTCACCGTGACCGCACTCGCACTCACCACGATTTCCGTTGCGCTGCAACGATATCTCGCCGAGACGGACGGACAGTGCCCGCCGGACCTGACGGCACTCGCCACAGTCGCAGTCGGGGCCGCACCGGAGTCGCTCGGCATCAACCGCATCGGTTGGACAGATGTCGCGCTGCGCCCCGATGTCACCTCGATCCCGGAACGCGCCGCTGCGGTGCAGGGGTCACTGACAACGGGTCGGGCGGCCGCAACTGCAGGCACCCTGCGCCGCTTGACCTTCGCAGCGGACCTACCGTCGTTCATGCTGCCCGCGGAACTCGCCACGAATCGCCGACTCTTGCGAGCCCGCACGTCGCCCCGCACGCACACGGCGCTGACGAGCATACGTATCACCGGCACCACCGAATGGACCCTGGCCGGCCGCCCACTGCTGTTCGGCGCCGGATGTCCGCCGTTGACATCGGAGGTATCCGTCATCCACGGACTGTTCGGGCTCGGTGACGACCTCACTTTGGCAGTCATCACCTCGCCGGATGTCATGCCCGACACCCAGCGCTACGCCACCCTGCTGACCGAAGCGCTCGCGGAGGTGACAGCGGCGCTTCGGCCGGCGTGAGCGTTCAGAAGCCGAGCTGCTGCATTGCCGAGCCGGACTCGCCCCGTCGTGGTCGCGGCGCGGGCGGCGGTGCCGGCGTACCCGGATGCTGACCAGGAACCCGCTGCGGTGGTGACGGCACGCCTGGTTGTTGCTGGGCTTGCTGTTGTTGCTGGGCTTGCTGTTGTTGCTGAGCGGCCGCAGCCAGCTGTTCGGCCAGCACCTGGGGAAGGACCACCGGCAGCGGGGTGCGCACCGGATGCGGATCGGTGCCGCGGCGGACAATCGTGTCGGCAACGACCGCTCGGGCCATCTCGACCAGCGGCGCTGCTGTTGCGGCCGCGCCGGACGGCCCCGCGACGACACAACGAATCATCCATCGGTACCCATCCACACCGATGAACCGCAAGTCGGCGTTCGGAGTGACACCGTGCAGTTCGCGACCCCACGGACCGTCCTCGATACTGACCGCCGCCTGGTCGTTGCGCAGTGTGTCGGCGAGTTCGCCTGCGACCTCACGCCACTGCCCGGGCGACTTGGGTGCCGCATACGCCGTCACCGTGATCCGCCCGTGCTGAGTCACCAGATGGACGGCCTGCGGCGCACCTGTTTGCGCCATTTCAACCTGGATCTGACCTCCCGGCGGAAGCGGAACCAGAACCGAACCGAGATCGAGTCGGGTTGTGCCGATCGCGTCTTCGCCGATGTCGTCGATGTCGAACGGTCCGGTACCCGATACGGCATCGGCCTCGTCGTAGTCGGTGTGGTCGTAGTCGGTGTGGTCGTAGTCGGTGTGGTCGTAGTCGGGCTGGTCGTACCCGGCATCGTCGCGTGTGGACCCGGTGCGGTTCTTCCCGCGTCGTCCGAACATGTCACAAACCTTCCTTGACGAGGCCGGCGTGCCCGCCGCTCGATCCGTAACCACCGGTACCTCGCGTCGTGTCGTCGAGTTCGTCGACCTCGACGAAGTCCACGAGTTCGACCTTCTGGACCACGAGTTGCGCAATGCGATCTCCGCGCCGCAGTGCGATGGGCGTCTCCGGATCGTGATTGATCAGGCAAACCTTGATCTCACCGCGATATCCGGCGTCGACGGTGCCGGGAGCGTTCACGACGGAAAGCCCGAATTTGGCCGCCAACCCGGATCGTGGGTGGATGAGCCCGACTGTCCCGATCGGCAGCGCCAATGCTATTCCGGTTCCCACCAGCACCCGCCTGCCCGGTTCGATGGTCACGTCGGATGTGGCGCACAGGTCGACGCCGGCGTCTGCGGCGTGAGCTCGACGCGGCACCGGTACCCCGGGGTCGAGTCGACGAAGCGGGATGGCTGGTAGATCGGTCACGTGGACCGAGACTACTCGCGCGGGCGACTACTCTGAACGACGTGTCTGAATCATCTCGTCCCGGAGCCACCGCCGAGAGCGCGACCGGTTCCCCGACCTACTCCGAACGTCTATGGGTGCCACTGTGGTGGTGGCCCATCGGCCTCGGCGTGGCCGCGTTGCTCGCCGCAGAATTGAACATGGCGGCGCGAAGCCTGCCCGAGTGGCTGACCTATGCGGTCCTACTGCCCGTTCCGGTGTGGGTCCTGTGGTGGACGTCGCGGAAGGAACTCCGGGTGGCCGACGGCGAGCTCGTCGTCGACGGCGCCCGCCTGCCCATAGACGTGATCGCTCGCGGCGTCGTAGTCCCGGCCAGCGCGAAGAGCGCGGCTATGGGCAGGCAGCTCGATCCGGCCGCGTATCTCGCCCACCGACCGTGGGTGGGCACGATGGCGCTGGTCGTACTGGACGACCCGGACGACCCGACCCCCTACTGGCTGTTCAGCACAAGGCGGCCAGCAGAACTGCTGGCCGCCGTGGGGTGTGCGGACGCCACACGGAAGTGACACGCCATCGGTCGCCCGGGACCGTGCGTGCCCTCCCGTTCGTCGGCGTCGATGTCAGACCGCCAGTGTTGTCAGGCTGCCAGTCGCCAGTGTTGTCAGGCCGCGCAGTCCCGGCAGATCAGAACACCGTTCTCTTCGCTCGCGAGCCTGCTCCGGTGGTGAACCAGGAAGCAGCTCGAGCAGGTGAACTCGTCGGCCTGCTTCGGGACGACGCGCACCGACAGTTCCTCACCGGAGAGATCCGCTCCGGGCAACTCGAACGATTCGGCCGTATCCGATTCGTCGACGTCTACGACCGCAGACTGCGCCTCGTTGCGTCGCGCCTTCAGTTCCTCGAGTGAATCCTCCGACGCTTCATCGCTTTCGGTTCGCCTCGGTGCGTCGTAGTCAGTCGCCATATCCTCTTACCTCTAGTCCTCGTGCAGGTGCTCGTCCGGCGAACATTGTCAATGCTCTCCGGCCAGGGCAACGCCCGACTGTCACGGGAAGTTCCCGCCGGTGATGTCCCGGTCTCGGACATACCCGGAGCTCCCTTGTCCGAACCCTCGTGGCCGCCTCCCTCGACGACCGGGCCGCCGAACAATAGCCGACGGCGAAGCAAAGTTCGCAACCGTTTCGCTCGTGTACGCGAATTGACGATCAATTGTCACCAACACCACAGCGACTCGAGACATTCCTCGGCCTGCGTGCAGCCGAACGGTGCGCCGACCCGGCGACTCCGGCGGCGCCCTCTACAGTGATGTCCGCATCCCACACCGATACGACGAGAGGCAGGGCGGCGTGGTTTCCCTGATCACCGAGGGCAGTGCGACGGACAAGCGCGGCCGGCTGTTCGTCCGGCGACGCAGGACCCCCGTCATCGTTCTGTTCTCGATTCTCGCGACGATCATGATCGTGGTGTGGGTGTCGGTGTTCACATCGTCGGAACCGGCCGCCACCACCGTCGCGTGCAATGCCCCGCCGACCGCGGCGACCGAACCGGACGGTCCGGTGCCCGCGCCGCTCGGCGAGCCGGTGGGTCGATCGACGTTGCTCGATGTGGAACCCGCGCCGGTGGCAGCGACACGGGTTCGCGTGTTCAATGCGAACGGCGAGCGTGGACAAGCCACACACGTCGCCGCGCAACTCGGCGACTACGGATTCGCGAGCGCACCCGATGTACAGGCCGGAAACGACCCCGTTTACGTCGATCAGAACATGCAATGTCACGGCCAAATCCGGTTCGGTTCCGCCGGGCTGGCCGCCGCGAGCACGGTCTGGCTGGTCGCACCGTGCGCAGAGCTGATCCAGGACACGCGCACCGACGACACCGTCGACCTGGCACTGGGCACCTATTCGCGGGAAATCTCCCCGAATGCCGATGCCGAAGAGGTCCTGCAAGCTCTCCGAGAGGCACCGACCGCCGGACAGAGCGCCCCGTTGGACATCGATCTGCTCGCAGCGGCCCGCACCGCACGCTGCTGAGCAGCTCGCTGGACCCGTCCGGATACGGCTAGACCCGTCCGGATACGACTGGGCGGTCCGCTCCGATCTCGGTCAGTAGCTGCAGGAAGTCGTCGGCGATACCCGGAGCGGCAGCCACGGTGACCTCACCGTCGGCGCCGAATCCGGCGGGCACCCGGACCATCGCTCCCGCCTCCGCGGCGATCAGCGCGCCCGCCGCCCAGTCCCACGGGTTCAGCCCGTGCTCGAAGTGTGCATCGACTCGTCCACACGCGACCATGCACAGGTCGAGTGCGGCGGCACCCATCCGCCGGATGTCGCGGACCTGCGGCAGCAACCGCGCGACAATCCGCCCTTGGTGTGCTCGACGGTCCGCGTCGTACGAGAAGCCGGTCGCCACCAGTGCCAGTCCCGTCTCGGTGACCGGCGCGCAACACAATGCCGCAACCGCACCGTCGGCGGTCGTGAGCGTGGCACCGGCACCCACCGCTGCCGAGTACGTGTCACCGGTGCTCACGTCCACGACCGCCCCCGCGACCGAGCGCCCCTCGACCTGCGCGGCCACCGACACCGCGAACACCGGAATGCCATAGACGAAGTTGACCGTGCCGTCGATGGGGTCGACGACCCACCGCACGCGCTGCCCGACCATGTCGGAATCGCCGCCGCCTTCCTCGCCCAGGAAACCGTCGCCCGGGCGCAGGCGCGCCAGTTGCCGGCGAATGAGGTCCTCGCTCTCGGTGTCGGCGACCGTGACCGGATCCGTGTCGGTCGATTTCGTGCGGACCGCGTCTGCTCCGCCTGCGGAGCTCGTCCCGAAGAGTTCGGACCGGCGGCGACGGACGTGCGCGGCGGCTTCCACCGCCACCGTCACCGCGACCACGCGGAGTGCCGCATGCTCATCGGCCGCAGTCTCCGAAGTGCCGTTGTCGAGCGCGGACGAAGCGCCGAGTCCCTGGGATTCACTCACGTACCCATCCGAACACACGCTACGCGCTCGCACCACCCACGGATCGGCCCGGTTCGAACTAGGGTGACGGCACGAGCGACGCCCGATCCCACCGACCACAGGGAGAACGTGATGACGCAGGAAGTCCACCATGATCCGGCGGACCTCGGATTCGGCATCGACATCGGCGGAAGCGGCGTCAAGGGTGGCGTCGTCGACCTGTCGACCGGCCAGTTGATGGGTGAACGCATCAAGATCCTCACACCGCAGCCGGCAACGCCCGCAGCCGTAGCCGATACGGCCGCCCAGATCGTCGCCGAGTCCGGCTGGACCGGCCCGGTCGGCCTGGCCCTGCCGAGCGTGGTGACGGGCGGTTTCGTCCGCACGGCCGCGAACATCGACCCCACGTGGATCGGGGCGGACGCGCGCGCGCTGTTCTCGGCAGCGCTCGACGGCCGCGAGGTGACGGTTCTGAACGATGCGGACGCCGCCGGTCTCGCCGAAGACCGGTTCGGGGCGGCGAGGGACGCGCACGGCGTCGTCGTGCTGCTGACGTTCGGTACCGGTATCGGTTCGGCAGTACTGAACAACGGAGTGTTGCTCCCGAACACCGAATTCGGCCACATGGAGGTCGACGGAAAGGAGGCCGAGCACCGCGCCTCGTCGAAGACGAAGGAAGACCGGGACTGGTCGTACAAGCGGTGGGCCGAGGAGGTTTCCCGGGTTCTGGCGCGGTTCGAGGCGTTGCTGTGGCCGGACTTGTTCGTTGCCGGCGGCGGGATCAGTCGCAAGAGCGACAAGTGGATCCCGCTGCTGACGAACGCCACGCCCGTCGTTCCGGCCGAGCTGCGCAACACCGCGGGCATCGTCGGAGCCGCGCACGCTGCGAAAACACGCATCACTCCTTGAGTCCGGCACATTGATCGTCACAGCGATCGTTACAATGGTGCACAGCTGGCCGTGAACCCGGCCGATCCCGACAGACCTCTCCGCCGGAGCCACTCTGGCGCGACGCCGCACTACCTCGTCACGAAAGGGCGTACGTGGCAGCCACCGACATCCACACCGCTGATTCTCCCGCCGAATCCGCACCCGTCTCGGACGCTGCGGGCACCCCCGCGGATTCTGCGACCGACACCGCTCCCGCCACGAAGCGGCCGGTCAAGAAGGCCGCGGCGAAGAAGGCGCCCGCTAAGAAGGCCGCAGCGAAAAAAGCACCCGCCAAGAAGGCCGCGGCGAAAAAAGCACCCGCCAAGAAGGCCGCGGCGAAGACTGCACCCAAGGGTGCCGGCGACGAGGACTTCGACGGAGGCGACACTCGGCTCGAAGATCTGGAGGTCGGTGCCGACGACCTCGAGGGCGCCGAGGAGGTCGTCGTCGAGGACGACGGCGCGGAAACCGAAACCGAAACCGACGAGCCCAGCGAGAAGGACAAGGCGTCCGGGGACTTCGTCTGGGACGAGGAGGAATCCGAAGCCCTGCGACAGGCCCGCAAGGATGCCGAACTCACCGCGTCCGCGGACTCGGTGCGCGCCTACCTCAAGCAGATCGGTAAGGTCGCGCTGCTCAACGCCGAGGAGGAGGTCGAGCTCGCCAAACGCATCGAGGCCGGCTTGTACGCGACGTTCCGGATGCAGGAGTTCGCCGCCAAGGGCGAGAAACTCCCGGTGGCCCAGCGCCGCGACATGAACTGGATCTGCCGCGACGGCAACCGCGCGAAGAACCATCTGCTCGAAGCGAACCTGCGCTTGGTCGTCTCGCTCGCAAAGCGCTACACCGGTCGTGGGATGGCTTTCCTGGATCTCATCCAGGAAGGCAATCTCGGGCTCATCCGTGCCGTCGAGAAGTTCGACTACACGAAGGGCTACAAGTTCTCCACCTACGCGACGTGGTGGATCCGGCAGGCCATTACTCGGGCGATGGCCGACCAGGCCCGCACCATCCGTATTCCGGTGCACATGGTCGAGGTCATCAACAAGCTCGGCCGTATCCAACGTGAACTCCTGCAGGACCTGGGACGCGAACCCACGCCGGAGGAACTCGCCAAGGAAATGGACATCACGCCGGAGAAGGTGCTGGAGATCCAGCAGTACGCCCGCGAACCCATTTCACTCGACCAGACCATCGGCGACGAGGGCGACAGCCAACTCGGCGACTTCATCGAAGACTCCGAGGCCGTCGTGGCGGTCGATGCGGTGTCCTTCACGCTGCTGCAGGATCAGTTGCAGTCGGTGCTCGAAACACTGTCCGAACGTGAGGCCGGTGTGGTGCGACTTCGGTTCGGCCTCACCGACGGCCAGCCGCGCACGCTCGACGAGATCGGCCAGGTGTACGGCGTCACGCGGGAACGAATCCGGCAGATCGAGTCGAAGACGATGTCGAAGCTGCGGCACCCGTCCCGCTCTCAGGTTCTGCGCGACTACCTGGACTGACACAGCTTGTCTGGACTGACACCGTCCGACTGTGGCCCGGACCGCCGCCCCGCGGACCGGGCCACACGCATCGGTGGGCGGAGCTGTGCCCGTCAGAGAAGATCCGGTTCACTCTCGGGTTCAGTCGTGGGCTTTCCCGATCTGTGCGCGGTCAGCGTGCGCATCACGGGTTCGACGACGCGCGCCGCGATCGGACCGAGTACCGCGGTGATCATCACGTATGCGGAGGCGATTGCGGCGAGTTGACTGTCGACTTGGCCGGATGCGACGGCCAGGCCCGCGATCACGATGGAGAATTCGCCGCGCGCGATGAGCGCGGACCCGGCCCTGGCCCGGCCCATGACGCCGATGCCGTGCTGCTTCGCGGCGATCCACCCGGTCGCGAGCTTCGTCAGGGATGTGATGACGGCCAGCAGAACCGCCCACCCGAGGACCGGCGGGATCGCCGTCGGGTCGGTGTTGAGCCCGAAGAAGACGAAGAAGATCGCGGCGAACAGATCACGCAGCGGTTCGAGGACCCGTGCCGCATTGTGCGCGGTCGAACCGGAAATGGCGATACCGAGCAGGAATGCTCCGACCGCCGCCGATACCTGCAGCGCCGACGCTATGCCCGCGACGAGCAGTGCGGCGCCCAGCAGCTTCAGCAGCAGCGTTTCCCGATCGGGACTGTCGAGTACCAGCGAGACGTACCGTCCGTACTTCAGGACGAGTACCAGGACGACGGTGACGAGCCCGAGCGAGATCGCGACGGCTTCGAGACCGCCGAGAAGATTCACGCCGGCGAGGATCGCCGTGAGGATCGGCAGGTACACCGCCATCGCAAGGTCTTCGAACACGAGGATCGACAGCACGATCGGGGTTTCCCGGTTGCCGAGCCGGCCGAGGTCGTCGAGGACTTTCGCGATGATGCCGGAGGAGGATATGTAGGTGACGCCGGCGAGCACGAACGCGCCGATCGGGCCGAGCCCGAGCATCAAGGCGATGATCGCGCCCGGTGCCGCGTTGAGGACGAGGTCGATGATTCCGGCGACACGCGAACGGCGAAGACCGGTGACCAATTCACTCGCGGTGTATTCGAGTCCCAGCAGCAGCAACAGCAACACAACACCGATTTCACTGGCGACGTGGCTGAACTCGCTGATGTCTCCGAGCTGAATGAACCCGCCGTTGCCGAAGCACAGTCCACCGATCAGATAGAACGGGATGGGTGACATACCGAACTTGGCGGCGACCCGGCCGAGGACGCCGAGTGCGAAGAAGACGGCTCCCAGTTCGATGAGCGCGAGAGTGGTCGAATCCATGCCGGGCGGTCAGCCGTTCCGCAGGATCTTCGCCGCGGCGTCGAGGCCGTCGGCGGTACCGACGGCAACGAGAATGTCACCTCCGGTGAGGACGTAGTCGGGTTTCGGGGACGGCGCGACCTGGCCTGCGCGCATCACCGCGACGACGGACACGCCGGTACGGGTGCGCAGCGAGGTATCGCCCAACACACCACCGTCGAAACGCGATCCTTCCTGGATGTGGAGCTGGCGCGTGACGATTCCCGGAAGATCTCGATGGTCGTCCTGGAGTTGGGCGACGAGTTGCGGTGCGCCGAGCAGATTGCTCAGTGTCGCGGTTTCCTCGAGGGTCATCGGCAGGGATGCGGCACACGCATCGGGGTCGTCTGCCTTGGAGATGATCAGGTCGGAATGGCCGTCCCGGTGGGTGATGACCCCGATCCGGCGCCCCGACGTCAGCACGAAATCCTTGCGCACCCCGATGCCGGGAAGCGGCGTCACGTCGACGTTCATTCCGCAAGGGTAGGTCGCGGCGGCACCTATCGGCAGCCGGGGTTCGACGTTGCCCGGATTGCCCGGTTGTTCGGGGGCACCTGCGATTTCGGTGAAACGCCTCGCCGATTCACGGGGCCGAGAACTTCCCGTCCGTGCCAGGCTCGTACGGTGTCGCGTCCACGATCGCCCCGAGCGGAAGCGGTCCGTACAGGTGCGGGAAGCGCATCGATTCCGGATCGCCGGGCACACCGGGTTCGTACCGCACCGGATCCGACAGCCTCGCCGGGTCGACGTGAAGCAGGACCAGGTCACGGCGACCGGCGAACAACCGGTTCGCGGGCAGGTGCACCTGTTCCGGTGTGGACAGGTGCACGAAGCCCGCCTCTGCCAGAGAGTGCGGGGTCAGCACCCCCACTCGGTGCGCCGCCACCCATTCGTCCCGGCCGCAAATGTGCAGAAGGTTTCCTGCCATCAGTACTCCTCGCGCTGCGCTGTGAGCGAACAAACACCCGAAGAATGTCCACGTCCTGGGCTTTTCCGTGGCATTTACGTGAAACACGCCACGATCTACCACAGACGGGAACAACACATGAACGCACATCGTCTGTCAGAGTAGATCTACCGCGCCACTCCCGGCGCGGCGGACCAGACCCCAGGCGACCGATGTGGTGGTGGCCAGTTTGGAGGAGTCATGCCCGGTACCTTGACCAGCCCTGAGTTGACCGCCGCAGACCGGTGTGACCGGTGCAACGCCGCCGCTCGCGTCCGCGCCGTTCTGGCGACCGGTGGAGAACTGTTGTTCTGCGGCCACCACGCCAAGGAACACACCGACCGGCTCCGCGAGACGGGCGCCACGATCCTCACCGAGGACGACGCCACCGCCACCGTCTGACGTTTTCGTCCGAGCCGTACTACGGCTTCGAGACCCGACCCGAAGCGGGCGTCCACACCGTGGGCGCCCGCTTCGCCGTTCCCGCTCGCATTCCGGCGTGCCCGGACGATCACCAGCTCCGCAGTACCGCGATCCGGTCACGCAACTGTTCGGCCGTCGCCAGTGCGGTCGGCGGGCCCCCACACTGGCGGCGCAGTTCCCCGTGGATGACGCCGTGCGGCTTACGGGTCCGGTGGTGCACGACCGCTACGAGAGAGTTCAGGTCTCGGCGCAAACCCGCGAGAGTGTCGGCGGTGGCAACCCGCTCCACGACCTGCGGCGGCGGTTCGGGCGCGGCCTGCCGTGGCTTGCTGAGCTGCTCCTCCTGGCGCTGCCGGAGCAGCGCACGCATCTGATCGGCGTCGAGCAGTCCCGGAAGCCCGAGATAGTCGGCTTCCTCGTCGCTACCGGAGAAGGTGGCCGTCCCGAACGAGGAACCGTCGTAGATCACCTGATCGAGTTCGGCGTCCGCACCGAGGGAGGTGAATGCCTTCTCGTCCTCGCCGGGTTCGTCCTTGCGCCGGTTCGCGTCGGCGAGCAGTTCGTCGTCGAAGCCTTCCTTCTGCCGATGCGGCTTTCCCAGCACATGGTCGCGTTGCGCCTCGAGTTGAGCCGCGAGATCGAGCAGTACCGGCACCGACGGCAGGAACACACTGGCAGTCTCACCCGGTCGACGCGACCGCACGAACCGGCCGATCGCCTGAGCGAAGAACAGCGGGGTCGAGGCGCTCGTCGCATACACCCCGACCGCGAGTCGCGGGACGTCGACGCCTTCGGACACCATGCGAACCGCGACCATCCAGCGCTGATCCCCGTCGCTGAACCGGGAGATGCGGTCGGACGCGGCCGGATCATCGGACAACACGACGGCGGGCATCTCGCCGGTGAGACGTTCCAGGATCGTCGCGTAGGCGCGGGCCACCGTTTGATCGGTCGCGATCACCAGTCCGCCCGCGTCGGGCATGCCACCGGCTCGCAATTGTTCGAGCCGGGTGTTCGCGGCGCCGAGGACCGCCGGGATCCAGTCCCCGTCGGGATCGAGAGCGGTGCGCCACGCCCGCGCCGTCTGCTCGGCGCTGAGTGGCTCACCGAGCCGCGCGGTGAACTCCTCCCCCGCGCTCGTCCGCCATCGTGCCTCCCCCGAGTAGGCCAGGAACACGACCGGCCGCACGACGCCGTCGGCGAGCGCATCGGAGTACCCGTACGAGTGGTCCGCCTTGGACTGCATCAGCCCGTCCTCGTTCGGCTCGTACACCACGAACGGGATGGCACTGTCGTCGCTGCGGAACGGCGTACCGGTCAGGGCGAGCCGGCGCGTCGCGTCGCCGAATGCCTCGAGGATGCCCTCGCCCCAGCTCTTCGCGTCGCCACCGTGATGGATCTCGTCGAGAATCACCAGTGTCCGGCGCGCTTCTGTGCGGACCCGATGCTTGAACGGGTGCGACGCCACCTGCGCGTAGGTGACCACGACGCCCTGATAGTCGCTCGACGTCTGCCCGGTCGAGTTCGTGAAATTCGAATCGAGGGCGATTCCGCTGCGCGACGCGGCGGCAGACCACTGGTGCTTGAGGTGCTCGGTGGGCGCGACGACGGTGATCTGGTCGACGGTCCGGTCTCGCAGCAACTCGGCGGCGACCCGCAGAGCGAACGTGGTCTTGCCTGCGCCGGGCGTAGCAACTGCGAGGAAGTCCCGCGGTCCCGTCGCAAGGTATTTGGTCAGGGCACGCCGCTGCCATGCACGAAGTTGCGCGGAAGGAGCGGAAGTCGTGGTCGTGCCTACGGTTTCGGTGCTCACCGGTAACTTGCGCTCCTTCTCCGCTCACGATCGGCCGGTTCCCACTGCATCATCCGGTCCACACTGCATCGTCCGAACCTTCAACCGGCCGTGTGGCAGCCTATCGCCTCCGGCGGCCGTTCCCTGCCTCGAATCGCCCACGACCGAGGTTGCGCACGCGATCGTGGCAGAATTCGACGCGCACACATCGACCACGCGTCAGCCGCTCGCGCGTCGTGAGGAATGCTGGAAGTACATGAGCGAGACACCCCGATCCCCCGCACCGAAACCCTCCCATCGACGCGTCCCGCGGCCGGTGCGGACAATGCTGCGGGTGATCGGGCGGACCGCGTCCAAAGCGTGGGACGACTCGATCTTCAGCAAGGCGGCGACGGCCGCGTTCTGGCAGACGCTGTCGCTGCCACCCCTCGTACTCGGACTGATCGGGAGCCTCGGTTACGTGGGCGGATGGTTCGGACCCGACACCGTCGACATCATCCTGTCCAAGACCATCACCTTCAGCCGGACCGTGTTCAGTGAGAACGTCGTCGACGGCATCATCAGCCCCACCGCCACCGATGTGCTGGTCCGCGGACGCCCCGAACTGATATCGCTCGGCTTCCTGCTGTCGCTGTGGGCGGGTTCGTCCGCGATCTCGACGTTCGTCGATTCGATCGTCGAGGCGCACGGTCAGCAGGAGCACCGCCACCCGGTGTGGCAACGCTTCTTCGCGCTGCTGTTGTACGTGATGTTTCTCATCCTGGCGGTGTTCACCCTGCCGTTGGTGGCACTCGGGCCGAACCTGATCGGCCGGGCGCTACCCGAGTCCTGGTACGACCTCGGGTCCCGGATCGTCGACACGTTCTACTACCCCGCGGTGGCCCTGCTGCTACTGGTGGGTCTGACCACCTTGTACAAAGTGGCATTGCCCAGGTCCCTGCCGTGGCACCGACTGCTCGGCGGCGCCCTGCTCGCCGGTGCGTTCTTCCTGACCGCCAGCGAGGGGCTGCGGTGGTATCTGAGCTGGATTGCCGGCACCGGCTACACCTACGGCGCGCTCGCCACGCCCATTGCGTTCCTGCTGTTCACGTTCTTCCTCGGCTTCGCAGTGGTACTCGGAGCCGAATTCAACGCGACCGTGCAGGAATTCTGGCCGGCGCGGGCGACGCGGCTCGAGCAATGGCGCGACTGGCTGGCGGCTCAGGCCGCGCAGCAGCCGTCGCCGGAGGAGGGTCCGGTCACGAACCTCACCCGGCTACTGACGACGAATCAGGTGCGACTGGCGGATCTGATCCGTCCGGGCGATCGAGCGCCGGAGTCGTGCCCCATCGACGACAGACCCGAGAAGATCGCACTCCCGAACGCCGATCGGCGGGCAGAGACGACGGATTCGCCGAACTCGGACGAGACCGCCGCAACGGAATCAGCCGCAACGGAATCACCGGGTTCCGACCCGATCATCCGGGCCGGAACCCCCCAACCTCACCCGTCAGCCCGGATCCACACGTCCGGGTCGTCGCCTCAGTCGCCCGTGCGCAGACCCTCGTAGACCTTCTTGCAGTCCGGGCACACCGGCGAACCAGGCTTCGCCGACCGCGTGACCGGAAACACCTCGCCGCACAGCGCGACGACGTGGGTGCCCATGACCGCGCTCTCGGCGATCTTGTTCTTCTTGACGTAGTGGAAGAACTTGGGAGTGTCGTCGTCGGTCGACTCGTCGGTGGTGGTATCGGGCCGTTCCTTGATCTGAGTGCTCACCGTTCCATGATGCCGCACCGCGTGTGCATTGGACACGGCAGAGTGAGACAGTGGGTATATGGCGAGAACTTCAGGTTTCGGTGAGTCCCCCGACAGTGGCTCGCCCGACAACCCGGTTCTGATCACCGAGGCCGCCACATCTCTCGAGGACCAGCACCGGGCACGGGTCCGCAAATACATGACGATCATGGCATTCCGCTTCCCCGCGTTGATCCTGGCGGCACTGGCGTACGGCGCGTTCGAGAATCCGTGGATCTCCATGGCGATCATCGGTGCGTCCATTCCGCTGCCGTGGATCGCGGTGCTCATCGCCAACGACCGTCCGCCCCGATCCAAGGACGAACCGAGCCGATGGGACGGTCGCCGCGCGGACATCGCCGCGACACAGGCCCTCGAACCCCCTCGTCCGCACGTCATCGACGGATAGCGGCGACCTCACCCGCCATCGACGCACCCGTGTGCTGCGAGAATGCAGAGCATGGACCGTGACCTGCTGCTGTCGATCTGCCCCCCGCTACGCGCTGCGCTGCGCCGGTGTGGCTACGACACCGACACCATGCTCGACCTCCTCGGGCCGGACGCGCATGCGGCGCTCGGACGCGGCGAGCCGGTGCCGGTCCGACGCGCGACCGTTCGCGGGGGCGACCTGGGGACACTGATCCGCCTGTTTCTGCTCGGTGACACCTGTCCGGTCGACGAGGTCGCGGCGGCACTGGATCCGGTCACGGTCGACGATGCCGTCGCGGCAGGCCTGCTCGAGTCGCACGACGACGGAATACGCGCTGCCCTGGATCTGCGTCCGCTCGACGCCGGAACCGGCAACCGGTGGATGCTGTCCGATCTCGACGGCGCTATCCGCCCGGTTCCGACACGACCCGATCATGTTCTCGGGGTCGGGCAGGCATCGTTGTCGTTGCTGCGGGCCATCCCGGCCGATCCGGTCCGGACCGTCCTCGATCTGGGCACCGGATGCGGTGTGCAGGCGGTGCGGGCCACCGATTTCGCCGACGCCGTCACCGCTACCGACGTCAATCCCCGTTGCTTGGTCCTGGCGGAAGCGACCGCAGCACTGAACGATGTCGAGTTGGAACTGCTCGAAGGCTCGTGGTTCGAGCCGGTTGCGGGCCGCCGCTTCGATCGGATCGTCGCCAACCCGCCGTTCGTGGTGAGCGCGGGGCACGTCGAGCACAGTTACCGGGATTCCGGCCTGGATCTGGACGGTGCGAGCAAGCTCATGCTGTCCCGGGCCGTCGATCATCTCGAACTCGGCGGAACTGCGGCGATGCTCGCGTCGTGGGTGCATGTGGAGGACCAGGACTGGCGAGCGCGGGTCGCATCGTGGCTGCCCGCGCACGGCGTGGACGCCTGGATCGTGCAACGCGATGTGGCCGATCCCGCCCTGTACGTGGGCACGTGGCTCCACGACGGAGATGCCGATCCCCGTGATCCCGCCGTCGCCGACCGGGCGGAGGCATGGCTCGATCATTTCGACCGCCACCGCGTCGAAGGTATCGGCTTCGGGTTCGTGTACCTGCGCCGGACGGATGCGCCGTCGGACGTACTGGCCGAGGACCTGCGGCACGGGTTCACCGATCCGCTCGGCGCGGAGGCACTCGGCTATTTCGAGCGCCTGGCATGGCTGCGCGACCACGATGTCCTCGAGGCGCGGTTCGTCGTGCGCGCGGACACCGCACTCGAGCGGGTGTACCTGCCCGGCGAGGACGGTTGGCGGCAGGTCGTCGCACGGGTGCACCGCGGTGGCGGGCCCGCCTGGCAGCACGAGGTCGACGATCTCGCCGCGGCACTGCTCGCGGGCATGCGCCCGGACGGCCTGGTGCTGGAAGAACTGCTCGCGCTGCTCGCGGTCGCGCACGACGAAGACGAAGACGCGCTCACCACCCAGGCGATCCCCCTCGTGCACGGGCTCGTGCGGCACGGACTGATCGACCCGGTGTGATCCTCCGGCCCGGTGTTCCCCGTCGGTTCCCGCAGTGGATCTTCTCAGCAACTTCTCAGGACTTCGGTGCAATCGACGCAGGTCAGCATCATCGACGTTCGGGAGCCTCGGGAACTTTCCAGGTGCGCCGGGGCGTTGAACGCTGTGAGACACCACCGACGAGGAGGCACGTCATGGCACGCCCCGACACCTACGCCCGGGTCGATTCCGACCTCGATTCGCAGAGCCCGGCCGCGGACTTGGTCCGCGTCTATCTGAACGGCATCGGCCGTACGGCTCTGCTGAACGCCGCGGACGAGGTCGAACTGGCCAAGCGCATCGAGGCCGGCCTGTACGCGCAGCATCTGCTGGAGACGAAGAAGCGGCTCGGTCCGGTCAAGAAGCAGAATCTGGCCGCTGTGGTGCGCGACGGAAAGGCCGCGCGCAGCCATCTTCTCGAGGCGAACCTGCGACTGGTCGTGTCGCTCGCGAAACGCTACACCGGACGCGGCATGCCGCTCCTCGACCTGATCCAGGAGGGCAATCTCGGCCTGATTCGCGCCATGGAAAAGTTCGACTACGCGAAGGGCTTCAAGTTCTCGACGTACGCGACGTGGTGGATCCGTCAAGCGATCACCCGCGGCATGGCCGATCAGTCCCGCACGATCCGCCTGCCGGTCCACCTCGTCGAACAGGTCAACAAGCTGGCCCGGATCAAGCGGGAGTTGCATCAGCAACTCGGCCGGGAGGCAACCGACGAGGAATTGTCGGCAGAGTCCGGCATCGCGGTCGAGAAGATCGCCGATCTGCTGGACCACAGTCGCGATCCGGTGAGCCTCGACATGCCGGTCGGCAACGACGAGGAGGCTCCCCTCGGCGACTTCATCGAGGATGCCGAGGCGACGTCCGCCGAGAATGCCGTGATCGCGGGCCTGCTGCACAGCGATGTCCGTAGCGTGCTGGCCACCCTCGACGAACGCGAGCAGCAGGTCATCCGCCTGCGATACGGCCTCGACGACGGGCAGCCCCGTACCCTCGACCAGATCGGCAAGTTGTTCGGACTGTCCCGCGAGCGGGTGCGGCAGATCGAACGTGAAGTGATGGGCAAGCTCCGCGAGGGCGATCGCGCCGAACGCCTCCGCGCCTACGCCAGCTGACCGGGCACGTCAGCGCCTACGATCCCCGAGAACCGGGCTGGGTTCTCGGGGATCGTGGTGTTCGCAGCGACCGCACCGCCTGCCTCCGTGTGGCACGTTCAGCGCAAGCGGCGGGGTCCGAGATCCAGCGGGTGCGGCTCGGGGCCGATTCGCAGGTGCGCGTCGGTCAGGTCGGCGCCGGTGGCGGACGCGAGGACCGGTTCACACGAGATCTCCCGAACCTCCGGAAGGTCGTCGGCGAGCGCCGAGACGCGCTGAACGAAGTCGACGAGAGCCGCCTTGCTGACCGGGGCGGCGTTGCGGTAGCCGGACAGCAGCGGAGCTGCTTTCGGTGCGTCGATGAGTTCGGCGGCCTCGTCCTCGGTGAGTGGCAGCACCCGGTATGCGCGATCTCCGAGGAGATCGGAGATGACACCGGCCAGCCCGAACGAGATCAGCGAACCGAACGACGGGTCGTCCTGTACCCGAACCACACAGCCGATCCCTTTGGTCGCCATCTTCTGCACGTGCATGAGCGGCTCCCCGGAAGCCGACGACAGATCGCGGTAGGCGACACGGACAGCCTCGGCGTCGAGTAGATCGAGCCGCACGCCGCTCAGATCCGGCCGGTGCCGCCATTGCGCGCCGGTGGCCTTGACCGCCACCGGGAATCCGATGCCCTCCGCCGCCGCGACGGCTTCGTCTGCAGTGGTCACCGCACGGAAATCGCAGACGTGGACGCCGTAGCAGGACAGCAACAGCGCGGCTTCCGAATCGGACAACCACCGGCCTTCGGGTGAGTTGGCGAGCCACGCGTCGACCAGTGTGCGAGCCCGCTCCGGTTCGATGCCGGCGGGACGGACCACCTGGGAGGTGGGGCGGCTACGCCACTTCGCGTATCGCCACGCCCGGGCCAGGGCCCGGACGGCGCGTTCGGGTCCCGGATAGGACGGCACCGACCCCCGGATCGGGTTGCCTGCCTCGTCCCGGACGGCGAGGACGTCCGGGATACCTTCGGTCGCGAGAAACGTGCTGACCACCGGCTTGTCGGAGCCGGCGACGACATCTCGCAGGGCTTGCGCGAACGGATCGACGGTGACGGCGACCGGCGGAACGAACACGGCGATCACGGCATCGGTATCGGTGGCGTGGACGGCCTGCGCGACGGCATCGGCGAATTCCTGCGGGCTGGCCTGCGCACCCAGATCGACGGCGATGCCCGGGCTCAGCCCTTCGCTGCGGGCGGCGTCGACCGCGAGCAATCCGAGCGCAGTCGAGTTTCCGACGACCGCGACCCGAGGGCCGGCGGGGAGGGGTTGATAGCCGAAGAGCAAGGCGGTATCGAACAGTTGCGCAATCGAATCGACCTGTACGACACCGGCCTGCTCGAACAGATCCTTGACGATCGTGTCGTCCATTTCCCCGGTGCGCGCAGCCAGCGCCGGTGGTACCGCATGCCGGCCGCTCTTGACCGCGACGATCGGCTTCGTCCGGGCGACCCGCCGGGCGATACGCGAAAACTTGCGCGGGTTGCCGAAGCTCTCGAGATACAGCAGCACAACCTCGGTGGCGGGATCGCTGTCCCAATACTGCAGCAGATCGTTGCCGGACAGGTCGGCGCGGTTACCTGCGGAGACGAACGACGACAGCCCAACACCGGTCTTGGCGGCCTCGTCGAGGATCGCGATGCCGAGGGCACCGGACTGGCAGAAGAACCCGACGTTGCCTGCCGGCGGGAGCACCGGAGCCAGGGTGGCGTTGAGCAACACGGTCGGGTCGTTGTTCGCAACGCCCAATGCGTTGGGTCCGATCAACCGCATACCGTGTGCCCGCGCAGCGTGCGCGAGGCGACGTTCGGAGTTGCGTCCTTCCGGCCCGGTCTCACCGAATCCGGACGACACGACCAGCAACGCCTTGACGCCCTTGGCGAGGCAGTCGTCGAGTACCGCGTCGATCGCGTCGGCGGGCACCGCGGCAACCGCGAGGTCCACCTCGTCGGGGATGTCACGCACGGTCGGGTAGGCACGCACACCGCACACCGCACGGTGTTCGGCGTTGACCGGGTAGACCGGTCCGCTGAATCCGCTGCGCAGCATGTTCACCAGTACCGCGTTGCCGACCTTGCGACTGTCCGTGGAAGCACCGATGACCGCGACGCTGCCCGGGCTGAGCAGGTTTCGGACACTGCGGGCCTCGGCCGCACGTTCGCGGGCGTTGCGGACCGAGACGAGCGCCTCGGTCGGGTCGATCGCGAATTCGAGCCGCACCACACCACCGTCGAAGCTGCGGCTGACCTGATAGCCGGCTTCACGAAAGACCGTGATCATGTTGCGGTTCTCGGCGAGGACCTCCGCGACGAAGCGGTGCAGGCCGTTCTCCGCGGCCGCGCCGGCGAGGTGTTCGAGCAGGATCGGTCCGAGGCCACGTCCCTGATGTGTGTCGGCAACTGTGAAGGCGACCTCCGCGGACTGTCCGTCCCCTTCGCCGGGTAGGCCTTCGTACCGGCCGACCGCAATGATCTCGTCGCCGAGCACCGCGACGAACGCAACACGTTTGTGGTGGTCGACGACGGTGAAGTTGAACAGATCCTTCTTCGAGATCGTCGGGTACGGCCCGAAGTATCGGAGGTACCGGGTGCGGTCGGAGAGCTTGCCGTGGAATTCCCGGAGTCGCTCGGCGTCGTCCGGGACGATCGGACGAAGGTGCACCGCACCGCCGTCGGAGGCGAGGACATCGGCAACCCAGTGTCGCGGGAAGTCCCGCGCAATCTCGATGGCGCGCTCTCGCGCGGCGTCCTTCTCGACGTCGACCGCGGTCTTAGTCGGGGGTGTCGGGGTGCTGTCGGATTCAGTCACGAGGGTCCTCCGGGTCCAGTCCGAGCAGGGGGAAACTGGCACGTCGTGTGGCGATGATCGCCGAGTCGATCCGGGTCAGCGCGCGATCCATGGATGCGATGCCGGTCTCCGGGGTGCCCCCGGGACCGTCCCACCTCAGGTAGGACGTGTCGCCTCCTTCCCCCATCGTGGCCGGCAGGTCCACGCCGGGCGCCATCGTCGCGACCCGATCGCGCCACTCCTCGGGTACGGCGGTGGCCGGGTCGATCTCACGGTCGAGGGCGGCGGCGATCAGGTGGGTCCAGGCGCGGGGCACCACACGCACGAGTCCGTATCCCCCTCCGCCGACGGCCAGCCACCGACCCTCGCAGTGCCGGTCGGCGAGGTCGCGCATCGCCAGGTAGGACGCGCGCTGACCGTCGACGGTCAAGGACAGGTCGGCGAGGGGGTCCTCACGGTGACTGTCCGCGCCGCACTGACTGATCAGGATCTGCGGACGGAACGCGGCGATCGCACCGGGAACGATGGCGTGGAATGCGCGCAACCACAGTGAATCCACGGTTCCGGGCAGGACCGGGACGTTGATCGCTGTACCTTCGGCGGCGCCGGACCCGATTTCGCTGGACCAGCCGGTGTTCGGCCAGAGTGTGGCCGGATGCTGGTGGATGGACACCGTCAGGACTCGGGGGTCACCGAGGAAGGCATGTTGGACACCGTCACCGTGATGGGCGTCGACGTCGATGTACGCGATCCGGTCGTAGCCCTGGTCGAGAAGCCACGAGATCGCAATCGCAGCATCGTTGTACACGCAGAAGCCGGCGGCCCAATCAGCCATGGCGTGATGCATGCCACCGCCGATGCTCACCGCCCGCCGTGCGCGTCCGGCGACGATCTCCTCGGCGGCGGCGAGCGTCCCGCCCGCCAGGATCGCACCGGCCTCGTGCATGCGCGGAAAGATCGGGTTGTCATCGGTACCGAGGCCATGCGCGACGTCGGGTGCGATCGGTGCGGAATCCGGGCGCGGGGCGCCGGCGCGCTTCACCGCGTCGACGTAGCCCGGCGTGTGGATTCGCAGCAATTCCGCATCGGTTGCCGCGTCGGGACGAATGGTTTCCACACCGTCGAGCAGCCCGATGCTCCGGGACAACGCCATTGTCAGATCGAGCCGTGTCGGGTTCATCGGGTGGGTCGGACCCCAGCGATAGCCGAGGTAGTCCGGGCTCCACACCACTACTCGGTCGCCGTCGAGATGGGCCGAACCGCCGGTTGCGGTGGATGCGGTGCTCATGCGTGCAGACGCTACTGTGCGACCCCGGCCTGCGCGAGCACCGCACGCGCACCCACTGCACGTTTCGTCCGGCTAGAATCGGCCGCAGACGAAGGGGTGTGAGAGTGAAGGACCTGGTCGATACAACGGAGATGTATCTCCGGACGATCTACGACCTGGAGGAGGAAGGTGTCGTGCCTCTGCGGGCGCGTATCGCCGAACGCCTCGAGCAGAGCGGCCCGACGGTGAGCCAGACCGTTGCCCGGATGGAGCGTGACGGACTCGTGCGTGTCGCCGGCGACCGGCATCTTCAACTGACCGAGAAGGGTCGCGACCTTGCGGTGTCGGTGATGCGCAAGCATCGGTTGGCCGAACGCCTTCTCGTCGACGTGATCGGACTCGATTGGGAGAACGTGCACGCCGAGGCGTGCCGTTGGGAACACGTCATGAGTGAAGAGGTCGAGCGTCGCCTGGTGACGGTGCTCAAGAATCCGACGACCTCCCCGTACGGCAACCCGATCCCCGGACTGGCTCAGCTCGGGTTGAACCGCCCCGAGATGGTGGACGAGAAGTTGGTGCGTCTGACCGAGATCCCGAGCGGAAAGCCGACCGCCGTGGTGGTGCGTCGACTGGCCGAGTATGTGCAGTCCGACCCCGATGTGATTGCGCGACTGAGGGAGGCGGGCGTTGTTCCGGACGCGCGCGTTACAGTCGAGACGAAGCCCGGTTCGGTGATCATCACGGTGGCCGGCCACGACGGCTTCGAACTTTCCGACGAAATGGCCCATGCCGTCCAGGTGAAGCAGGTCTGATCAACCCTCTTCGCCGGCGGTTCCGGGCCGGCGAAGAGAGGTCGACGATCGTGAAGCTTCTGGTGACCGGCGGTGCCGGATACGTGGGCAGCGTGTGCAGCACCGTCCTGCTCGAACAGGGTCACGAGGTGGTGATCGTCGACGACCTGTCGACCGGCAACGCCGACGCGGTTCCCGCCGGCGCCGAATTCGTCGAAGGCGATATCGGACGCGTCGCCGCCGAGGTCCTCGAGGTCGGCACCGGCACACCGCGGTTCGATGGCGTACTGCACTTCGGTGCGCAGTCGCTGGTCGGCGAATCCGTCGAGGTGCCCGAGAAGTACTGGCACGGCAATGTCGTCACGACCCTCGCACTACTCGAGGCGATTCGGCTGTCCGGGACTCCCCGCCTGGTATTCTCGTCGACTGCCGCGACTTACGGTGAACCCGAACAGGTTCCGATCACCGAAGACGCGCCGACCCGACCCACAAACCCGTACGGTGCATCCAAACTCGCCATCGACCATGCGATATCGTCGTACTCACGGGCACACGGACTCGCTGCGACCAGTCTTCGCTATTTCAACGTCGCCGGTGCCTACCGGGGGGCGGGCGAGAACCGCGTCGTCGAAACTCATCTCATCCCGCTCGTCCTGCAGGTCGCGTTGAAGCAACGTGACCGCATCTCGGTGTTCGGTACCGACTGGCCGACCGAGGACGGCACCGCGGTCCGCGACTACATTCACGTCAAGGACCTCGCCGACGCGCATCTTCTGGCCCTGACCTCGGCGCGGCCGGCCGCACACACGATCTACAACCTCGGGAGCGGAGAAGGATTCTCCGTCCGCGAGGTGATCTCGGCCTGCGAACGCGTCACCGGCTTGCCGATCGCCGCGGTCGACGCACCGCGCCGCGCCGGTGATCCGGCGGTACTCATCGCGTCCAGCCGACGGGCAATCGACGAACTCGGATGGCAGCCCCGGTACACGAATCTCGACACAATCGTCTCGGACGCATGGGACTATCTCCGCGAACTCGGCGACCGCTCGCATGCCGCGTGCCGCTGAATCACACGGCCCCCGATCACACGGCACCGGATCACACGCTGGGATCGGGTGGCGGCAGCGCGACGCCGAGTCGGGCTGCGATCTCGTAGCCGGTCTCGGCGAGACCACGCACGGTGCCCGGACGTAGACCGGCCTGCAGCGCCTGATCGAGCAGATCCGCGAGTCGGTGCCGCGGGTTCGCCTCGAGCGCCACACCGAGGGCGACACCGGCGAACGGCCCGTCTCCGCGGACGTATGCCCCGAATCCGACGAGCGCAGCGGCCTCGGCCCGTTCCGGGTCCGGCAGGGATCGAGTCAACGTGATCCACATGCGCTCGGCGGCATCGGCGAACGGTCCGGCCGCGAGCGCCAGCGAAGCATCACGGACCGTCGGATTCGACAGCAGCACAGCAAGTTCCGCCACGTCCGGCGCGGGGAGGTCGATACCACGGTCGAGGTCGGCGATACGGTCGAGGACCGTTTCGAACTCCATCCGGTCCGCGTGGTCACGGCCACCGGCACGGACAGCAGTTTCGTAGGCCAGGTCACGTGTGTCGACTGCGCCGTCGATGTACTCGGCGACGCGGCTGCGCACCGGCATCGGCAACGGCTCGAGCAGCGCCGCCAGTTCGGTGCGCGACCCACGGATGAGACCGCCGCCGAAGACGCGCGCCGCAGCAACCGGTGACGCGGTCGGGTCCGGTACCGTCCCGCAGGTCGCTTCGTCGTACGGTGTCGCACCGCTCAACGCGAACCACACCTGTCCGGTGTCGATCTCCGGCACGGCGCGCACCGCCACGACGTCGACGTCGTGGCGGGCCAACGCGTGGGTCAGGTCGTCGACGATGCGGCGGGCCTCGTTCACCCCCGGACCGTCCGGCAGATCGAGCCGATCGTCGACGAGGACGACGAGAACCGATTCGGCGCCGTCCCGCGCGCAGACCGCGCCGAATCGGGCGAACGCCGCACCCATCACGTCGGGGACACCGCCCGCGCCGTCCGGCAGCACCAGGTCGTGTCTCATGACGGCACCGATCATGGCTGAGCTCGGGGCGTCGCCGGCCGCAGTCAGGCTCACGACGATCACGGAGCGGGACGGCGTGAAACCGAGCAGTGCGGGGATCGCGGCGATCAGTTCACCGGGTTCGGTCAGGCGTAGCGGCCGGGACGACGAAGCGAAAATGGTCATGCGCCGACCTTCCCGGATCCGGGCGACGATCGACCGCCGCGACGGCCGGATTCAGCGAATCTGGGGATGGATGGGGCGCCTGTGGACAACTACCGGTCTCGTCCGCCTTTCGTGGACTCGGCGCGCACGCAGTGTCGGGCACGACTGGTAGCGTGCGGCGGCACCGAGAGCCGGCTCACCCGCCGAGGATCCGCGCGACCGCTGCGTCGTAGACGATTCCGAGGGCGTCGAGATCGGGATCGCCGGACCCGAACGACATGTAGGTGACGAGGACCCGCAGGTCACCGATCTGCGCGATGCGTGTCCGCATCGCCTGAGTGACGGCATCCCCGCCCTGACCGGATCGCACCGTGCGGGACAATTCGAGGGTGTCGACCCCCGGGGCAGGCGGCGACGGCGCCGATTCCGGCACGGTCGTGACGGTCGCGGTGGCACCGCGGTGGCTGGCCTCGACGTTCGGGCAGTCGGCGAGGCGGGTACGCAGATCTCCGAGCGAGGCTGCACCGGAGACCAGTTCGACGCTGATGGTGGCCCGCCGGTCGTTGTCGGTGCCCACGGCCATCGCGGTTCCGTCCGGTCCGTAGTCCTGCGTGGGTGGCAGGCACCCGGCCGGATCGACCTTCGCACCGACCGGAATTCCGGTCAGGTCGGGCGCTGCCTGCGCTACGGCCTGCGGAGGAAGGACGACCGCAACATATGGTTCCGGAAACTCCTCGACAGGTAGCAGGAGTTCCGCGAGCGGTCGTGACGGCGGTGTCACCGTGGTGGCCGCGGCGAGTCCGTCGATCGCTGTACCGTGCGGCGTGGGTACGCCGGAGACGGTGGTCGCACACGCCGAGACCACGAGAAGCGCCGGAAGCACCGATAGCAGTGTCGTTCGCGGGTGCCGGAACCGGGTTCGCGCATGGGATTCCCGACGATCGTGCGCTTCCACTGGAACCTCCGACGTTCGACGACCCGGTCCCGTGCCCGGGCATGAGTCGTTCACCGGTTCAACTAGACTTGTTGTCCACCATGCCACGTCGCGTCCCATCGGGTATCGCGGCTGGTTCAGATGATCGGAGTGGTTTGCATGGACGAACAGTCCCGCATGTACGAGCTGGAGTTTCCTGCTCCACGCCTGACGTCGCCGGACGGCAAGGGGCCGGTGCTCGTGCACGGGCTGGAAGGGTTCGCCGATGCCGGGCACGCGGTACGGCTGGCGACGACGCACCTGCGGGAGCGTCTCGACACCGAACTGGTCGCGTCGTTCGCGGTCGACGAGTTGATCGACTACCGATCCCGTCGGCCGATGATGACCTTCAAGTCCGATCATTTCTCCGACTACGCCGCGCCCGAGCTGAACCTGTATGCGGTCGCCGACACCGACGGGACACCGTTCCTGCTGCTCGCGGGCGTGGAGCCGGATCTCAAGTGGGAGCGGTTCATCACCGCGGTGCGTCTGCTCGCCGAACAGTTCGGGGTGCGCCGCACCGTCGGGATCAATGCGATTCCGATGGCGATCCCGCATACCCGCCCACTGGGCGTCACAGCGCATTCGACCGACAAGGAGCTGATCACCGATCATCATCGATGGTCGGGCGAGTTGCAGGTGCCGGCCGGTGCGTCGTCGCTGCTCGAGCTTCGGATGGCACAACACGGCCACGAGGCGGTCGGATTTTCGGTGCATGTTCCCCATTACCTCGCGCAGACCGACTATCCGGCAGCGGCGGAGACACTACTCGAGCAGGTTGCGGAGGTCGCGGATCTGAGGTTGCCGCTGGATGCACTCGGGGAGGCCGCCGCGCGCGTGCGCGAGCAGGTGGACGAGCACATCGGCGAAAACGAGGAGGTGCAGACCGTTGTGCGCGCCCTCGAACGTCAGTACGACAGCTATGTGGCCGCGCAGGAGCAGCAGACATCTCCGCTCCCCGCCGACGAGAGCCTGCCCACCGGCGACGAACTGGGGGCGGAATTCGAGCGGTTCCTCGCCGAGTACGGGCGCCGTGACGACGATCCCGGTACCATGCCGTAAACAGAGTTACGTTCCGGTGACCGTCCTGCCTGCGACGACAACCAAGCGGTTACTTTGCCGTTACTCTTCGTGTTGTGTAGCCCACATACTGTCGGTACGCTCAGCGCTCATGTAAGGGTGGTGACGTCGGACACCGCCGCCCGCAGTCCAGCGGTCCTCGTACCGCGGATTGTTGCGACACGGTCAGGAGTTGTTCATGGGTACAGCGCACACACGGAAGCTCCGCCCGGTTCCCGACTCCGAACCGCGCTTGGTATTCCGCACGATCCACGGCTACCGTCGGGCGTTCCGACTCGCCGGAAGCGGTCCCGCACTGCTCCTGATCCACGGGATCGGTGACAATTCGTCGACGTGGCAGGAACTCATCCCCCACCTCGCGCGGAACTACACCGTGATCGCCCCGGATCTGCTCGGTCACGGGCGCTCCGACAAGCCCCGCGCCGACTACTCGGTCGCCGCCTACGCGAACGGCATGCGCGATCTCCTGTCGGTCCTGAACATCGACAAGGTCACCGTGCTCGGGCACTCCCTCGGTGGCGGTGTCGCGATGCAGTTCACCTACCAATTCCCGCACCTCGTCGACCGGCTCATCCTCGTCTCGGCCGGAGGCGTCACCAAAGATGTGCATCCCGCGCTGCGCCTGATGTCCGTTCCGGTGTTCAGTGAAGCCCTCAAACTTCTGCGCCTGCCCGGTGCGATGCCCGCTATCCGACTCACCGGCAATGTGCTGAGCAAACTCCACGGCACTCCCCTGCGTCCGGGTGCGCTCCTGCACGACACGTCAGACCTGGTCCGCGTGCTCAGCGCCCTCCCCGACCCCACCGCTTACGAGGCCTATCTGCGGACCCTCCGTGCGGTCGTCGACTGGCGCGGTCAGGTCGTGACCATGCTGGACCGCTGTTATCTGACGGAGAACCTGCCGGTGCAGCTCATCTGGGGCGACCACGACACCGTCATTCCTGTCGGACACGGATATCTCGCACATTCGGCGATGCCGGGGTCACGGCTCGACGTCTTCCGCGGTGCGGGCCACTTCCCGTTCCGTGACGACCCGATCCGCTTCCTCCGGGTCGTCGAAGAATTCCTCACCAGCACACCCCCGCTCGAGTTCGAGGCCGAACGATGGCGCCAACTGCTCATCTCCGGCATCAGCGAGGCGCAGATCAGTGGTGCCCCGGCGACCCGCATGGCCGTCCTCGACGCCATGGGCGCCGACGAGCGCAGCGCCACCTGACCGAACGCAGCCCGACCGGACGGGGCGCGACACCACCGGATACCCGCGGTGGATCGTCCGCGCGCGGGGGCCGACTAGCCTGTAACGGTGCTGCTCCCGGATCTGATCCCCGCCCCTGTCGACGAGGACTCGCTGTTCGACGCGTTCACCACCTGGACGACCGGTCGGGGGCTGACGCTCTATCCGGCGCAGGAAGAAGCGCTGATGGAAATCGTTGCCGGATCGAATGTCATCCTCGCGACACCGACGGGTTCGGGCAAGTCGATGGTGGCGCTCGGCGCGCACTTCTTCGCACTCGCCACCGGCAAGCGCACGTTCTACACCGCGCCCATCAAGGCACTCGTCAGCGAGAAATTTTTCGCGCTGTGCGAGGTGTTCGGCGCCGACCTGGTCGGGATGATGACCGGTGATGCCTCGGTGAATTCCGGTGCGCCGATCATCTGTGCGACCGCGGAGATCGTCGCGAATTTGGCGTTGCGGGAGGGTGCGGACTCGGACATCGGCCAGGTGGTCATGGACGAGTTCCACTTCTATTCCGAACCGGACCGAGGATGGGCGTGGCAGGTGCCGCTCATCGAGCTTCCGCACGCGCAGTTCCTGCTCATGTCGGCGACGCTCGGCGATGTGAGCCGGTTTCAGGAAGACCTCACCCGCCGCACCGGCCGGCCCACCGTCGAGGTCTCCGGCGCCGAACGTCCGGTGCCGCTCACCTATTCGTACTCCCTCGCACCGATCGGCGAGGCCATCGAGGAACTGGTCACCACGCACCAGGCCCCGGTCTACGTCGTGCACTTCACGCAAGCCGCGGCCCTCGAACGCGCGCAGGCACTGACGAGCGTGAACATGTGCAGCAAGGCGGAGAAGGAGGCGATCGCCGAGGCGATCGGCGCGTTCCGCTTCTCCACGGGCTTCGGCAAGACACTGTCGCGGCTGGTCCGGCACGGCATCGGAGTTCACCACGCCGGTATGCTGCCGAAGTACCGGCGGCTCGTCGAACGGCTGGCGCAGGACGGACTGCTCAAGGTGATCTGCGGGACCGACACACTCGGCGTCGGGATCAACGTGCCGATCCGCACGGTCCTGCTGACCGGTCTGACGAAGTTCGACGGCACCCGCATGCGCCAACTCAAGGCCCGCGAGTTCCATCAGATCGCGGGTCGCGCCGGACGCGCCGGATTCGACACGATGGGCACCGTCGTCGTGCAGGCCCCCGAGCACGAGATCGAGAACCACCGCGCGCTCGCCAAGGCCGGCGACGATCCCAAGAAGAAACGCAAGGTGCAGCGCAAGAAGGCCCCCGAAGGCTTCGTCTCGTGGGGCGAAGCGACGTTCGAGAAGATCGTGGCTGCGTCACCGGAGCCGATGATCTCACGGTTCCACGTCACCAACTCGATGCTGCTCAACGTGATCGCGCGACCGGGCAACTGCTTCGATGCGATGCGGCACCTGCTCGAGGACAACCACGAACCTCGCAAGGCGCAGCGCCGCCACATCCTGCGGGCGATCGAACTGTATCGGGGTCTGCTGCAGGCAGGGATCGTCGAACGCCTCGACGCACCCGACGAGGACGGTCGTTGGGCGCGGCTGACCGTCGATCTACAACGCGATTTCGCCCTGAACCAGCCGCTGTCGCCGTTTGCGCTGGCCGTTCTGGAACTACTCGACATCGACGCCCCCGGCTACGCGCTCGAGGTGGTGTCGGTGATCGAATCAACCCTCGACGACCCTCGCCAGGTGTTGTTCGCTCAGCAGCACGCCGCGCGCGGCGAGGCGGTCGCTCAGATGAAGGCGGACGGCATCGAGTACGACGAACGGATGGAACTGCTCGAGGAAGTCACCTGGCCCAAGCCGCTCGTGGAGCTTCTCGAACCGGCGTTCGAGACGTATCGGACGGGACATCCGTGGGTGTCCGAGACGCCGTTGTCGCCGAAGTCGGTGGTGCGGGACATGATCGAGAAGTCGATGACGTTCACCGAATTGGTCTCCCACTACGGATTGGCCCGCTCCGAGGGACTGGTGCTGCGCTATCTCGCGGACGCGTATCGGGCGCTGCGCCAGACGGTGCCCGATGCGGCGCGTACGGAGGAACTGGAGGATCTCACCGAGTGGCTCGGAGAGTTGATCCGTCAGGTCGACTCGTCCCTGCTCGACGAGTGGGAGCAGCTCGCCAATCCGGGTGTCGAGTCCGACGATCAGCAGCTCGCGTTCGGTGCGGACACCCCCCGTCCGATCTCCGCGAACACCCGCGCATTCAAGGTGATGATCCGCAACGCGATGTTCAAGCGTGTCGAGCTCGCGTCACGGAAACGGTGGGACGATCTGGCAGCCCTCGGCGACGGGCTCGAATCCGACGACTGGGCGGATCTGCTCGAGTTGTACTTCGACGAGTACGACGAGATCGGTACCGGCCCGGACGCGCGCGGTCCGGGTCTGTTCTCCGTCGCGACGGAACCGACCTTGTGGCGGGTGCGGCAGACGCTCGCAGATCCCGCCGGGGACCACGGGTGGGCGTTGATCGGCGAGGTGAATCTGGCAGAGTCGGACGCAGCCGGTGAGGTCGTGTTCGACGAGTTCGAGATCGTCGAGGGCTGAGCAGATTCCAATGAGCGCCATCACCGCGTCGGGACCGTCGGATCATCCGATTCGCCGAACTCGCCACCGGCCCGGCGAACAGCGTGCGACCGGTACCCTGACCGGGTGAGTGACGAGTCCGCACAGGTGTTCCGACTGGCCTACGTTCCGGGGGTCACCCCCGCCAAGTGGGCGCGGGTGTGGACCGAGCGGATGCCCGACATTCCGATCGAACTGATCCTCGTGGAGTCGGCCTCCGGTGCGGCGTGTGTGCGCGACGAACGGGTGGACGCCGCGTTGTTGCGGTTGCCGCTCGAACGCGAGGGACTGTCGGTAATCGGCCTGTACACCGAGGCTTCGGTGGTGGTGGTGCCGGCCGAGCACGCGATCGCTGCGGTGGAGGAGGTGACGGTCGCCGACCTGGACGACGAGACTGTCCTGCAACCGCTCGACGACGTGCTGGACTGGGCGCGACGCCCCGGTACGGAGGCGTTCGAACGTCCGGCGACCACCGAAGGCGCGATGTCGCACGTCGCCTCCGAGGTCGGAGTTCTGGTCACCCCACAATCACTTGCACGGCTGTACCACCGCAAGGACGTGACGTATCGCCCGGTGGTGGACGCCCCTCAGTCGCAGGTCGGTCTGGTGTGGCTCACCGACCGCACCACTGACCTCGTCGACGAGTTCGTCGGGATCGTGCGCGGCCGCACCGCGAACAGTTCGCGAGGTCGGCACGACGAGCAGGAGAACAAGTCCAAGCGGCGCGGGGAGCGGCAGGGTTCGCAACCGCGGAAATCCGTGGACGACAAGAAGCCGAAGACGCGTCGGGGCAACGGCGGGCGGCCCAAGAGCGCCGGCCGCGCCCGGAAGCGTCGGGGCTGAGCGGTCGTCGTGGAACCCTGGCTTCGGATCCGGTGACGTGACTCGATCGCGCGCCGTCCGATGTCAGCGCGGGAACATGTCGTGCCACGATGCCGGCGTTGCGCCGGCGGCGAGATTGCCCTGACGATACAACTGTCCGTCCGGGCCGAAATACCGGCCCGTGCGCGGATCATAGTGTGCCGAAGCGGGTTTCGCATCCGGCGGGGTACCGGCGAATCCGTGTGCGCTCGGGATCGGCGGCAGTGTCGTCGCGGGCGGCACGAGCGAGCCGTCGGGGTTGTACCGCGAATCCTGCGGCAGCCCCTGCGCCTCGAGGTTCGGATCCTAGGGGTACGGGCCGACGACCGGTTGCTCGGTGGCCAGTGGTACGAACTCCTGGTCGCTGTTGCACAGTGCGGCGGTCGCCGCGCGCTTGGACGGGTCGTTGGCGCACGGGATGTTGCGGGCACCGCGGACCGCGATCTGCGAATCCTGCGGGAGCTTGCAGTACAGGTCCTCCGGAGTGTCGACGGTGTCGGTCTCGTACGGGGGCCGCCACTGCGACGGCGGCAGGAAGCCGACGGTACAGGCGGGCGGATCGGAGATCCCGCCGATGCGGAAGTCGCCGAGTCCCAGACCCGAGGCGTTCTTCGACGGCTGCACTGCCTGGATCATCGACACCGCCGGTGGCAGCAGCACGAGCAGCTGCTCGAGCCCCGCGTTGTAGGTGACGGCGAGCTGGCCGACCGTCGTGAGGTTCGCCAGCATCACCGGCAGCGTCAGCGCGACCGTGTCGAACAGCGCGGTGGTCTCCTGCGCGAAACCGGGGCCGGTCTGCAGCACCGTGCGCAGCTCGGGATCGTTGGACACGACCTGTCCGGTCACTCCGGCCAGACTGCGCGTCCACACCTCGATCGCATCGAGGCTCTGGACTTGCGAATCGAGCAGGGGCACGGCGTCCTCGATCAGTGTTCGAGTACGGTCCGCGACCGAGTTCGCATCCGCTGCGAGCGTCGTGGACGAATCCAGCAGCGAACCCAAGTCGTAACCGGTGCCGGCCACGCCGGCATACATTTCGTCGAGCAGGTCGTCGAGTTTGTCCGTCGGGATGCTTCCGACGAGTGCACTGAGATTGTCGAGCATCGGACCGACGGGTTGTGGCACGGCGGTGTCGGCGGTGTCGATCACGGCGCCGTCCTCGAGGAACGGCCTTCCGTCGCTGCGCGGCCGCAGGTCGACGTACTGCTCCCCCACCGCGGACACGCTCCGAACGTGTGCCTCCAGGTCTGCGGGGATGTTGTAGTCGTCGTCGAGCGAGAGCGTGGCCCGCACTCCGCCCGGAGTCAGGTCGACGGCGGTGACCTCACCGACCTCGACGCCACGATAGGTCACGTTCGCGAACCGGTACAGGCCGCCCGAGGTCGGCAGTTCGACGGTGACGCGGACCCGCCCGATACCCACGAAGGACTGCGCCTGAACGTAGGTGAAGGTCGTGACGAGCAACCCGACGAGCCCGAGTACCGCGAACACGACGAGCTGGACGCGCACGAAGCGGGACAGGATCATCGCGTTCCTCCAACCGCAGCCCCGAGTGGATCGCGCGTCGGTTGTGCGTAGCCCGGATCTCCGACCGCTGCCTGCACGACCGCGTTCGGATCACCCCACGAGGTTCCGAGCAGCAATTCGCGCTGGAGTCGGGGCACGGTGAGATCGACCGTCGCGAACAGGTTCAGGTAGTCGCCGCGCACCGCGCGGTCGATGACGGACTGCCCGTAGGGATACACCGTCGCGTATGCGAGGGCCTTGTCCAGATCCGTTCCGACGTCGGCGAGTGCCCGCAGGGTAGGTTCGAGGTGCTCCAGATTGGTCACGAGGTCCAATTGGGTGTCGGTGACGACGGCGGTGGCGCTGTCGCTGAACATCCGAAGCCGGTCGAGCGCCGTGGTGAGCGCGGGCCGTTCCTCGAGGAGCGCGTCGAGTGCGGGGGGAAGTCGATCGAGGACGTCTGCGACCACGTCTCGCTGTCCCGCAACAGTGTCGGCCAGGCGGTCGAGTCCGTCGATGGATGCGACGATGTCGGCTCGCTGGGTGTCGAGCGTCCCGACGAACAGATCGAGCCGGGTGAGCAGGTCGCGCACGGCACCCTCCCGGCCACCGAGCGCGTCGTTGAGGTTGGTGACGATGTCGCCGATCTGACCGAGGCCGCCGCGATTGAGAACCACCGCTGCGGCCGCGAGGGTGCGCTCGGTCGACGGATATGTCGACGATCGGTCCAGCCCGATCGTGGCGCCGGGATCCAGCCTGCCTTCGGGCGGCTGCCCGGCCGGCGGGTTCAGTGCCAGGTGGCTCGATCCGAGGAGGCTGGTCTGGCCGATGGTCGCGACCGCGTTCGCCGGGATGACAACCTCCTTCTCGACCGACACCTCGACGTCGGCGTGCCAACCGTCGACGACCATCCGACCGACACTACCGACGACGACATCGTCGATCAGCACCGGTGAATTCTGTTCGAGTGTACCGACATCGGCCATCTCGACGGTCACGGTGTAGGACCCTTCTCCACGTCCCGGCGCCCCCGGGAGCGGCAGGGAATTCACCCCGTCCCACGCACATCCGGATAGCACCAGGGTCAGCGCTGCGGCCGCCGCGACGATCACCGGTCGGCGCCGACGACCGGGCTGGGTTCGACGGTTCGTCATCGCGGCATTCCTCCCGGAAACAGCAGGTCGAGCACACTGGATACGGGCGCAGCGGCCGGCACGGATTCGTTCGCGCCCACGACCGCCGGAATCAGGTGCGGTTCCGTATAGATGAGATTCTCCGGCCGTGCGGACGGACCCTTCACCGGGTTGATCGGGGTCGGAAGATAGTTGAACGTCAGCTGATTCAGTAGCGGACCGAGGTACCGCGCACACTTGTCCGCTGATTCCTGCGAGGTCGAGTTCTCGACGCTGGCGATCCCGGCACAGATGAACTGGATCGGGTTCGAAAAATTGTTGACCACGAAAACCCCTGCCTCGGTACCGGTGTCGGGGTTGTAGATGTTGTAGAAGTTCGCCATGCTGGTCGGGAAGATGTGCGCTCGGATAGTTTTGGGGCCGAGAAGTTCTCGATGCAAAATCAGCGATGCACCGAAGACGAGGCCGCCGATCAGTATCGTTGCGAAGAGTCGCAGGATCGTGCTGCGGGTCATCTGGGCTCCTGACCGGGGATGGGGAATACGGCAGGCGGGTCGACACCGAACGCCTCATCGACGAACGGCTGGATCATGTGCCCGTCGATCAGGTTGGCGACGAACGCGTTGTAGAACGGGCCACCGGAGACCGCTTCCCCTTGGGTCAGCGCGACCTTCGCCAGTCCGGGGAGGGCAGCGGCGATGTTGTCGCGGTTCTCCTCCAACATCGCCGCAACGGAATTCAGACGGTCGAGTGTCGGCGCCAGTTCGGCTTCGTTGTCCGCGACCAGACCCGAGAGTTGCTCGGAGACCGCGGCGGTGTTCGCGAGCAGGTCGACGATCGCCTGACGTCGATCCGCAAGAACGCCGACGAGCGAATTCGCATTGAGGATCAGTGTGTTCACCTGCCCGCTGCGATCCGCGAGGATGCCGGTGACATCACCGGTCGAGCTCAGCAGATCGCGCAGAGACTCGTTGCGGCCGTTGAGGGAACGGGACACTGTGGTCAGTCCGTCGAAGGTCCGACCGAGTTGGGGCTCGATACTGTCGACGGTGGCGGACAGCAGGTCCAGAGATCGGTTGACCGCATCGGTGTCGATGCCCGAGACGTTGGTCGTCAGGTCTCCGACAGCATCGGTGAGAGCGTACGGCGACGATGTGCGTTCGGTCGGGATCACGTCGTTCGGACGCAGAAGACCGGACCCGTCGGATATCACGGTCAGGATTCGCTTGCCGAGCAGCGAGCCCGTCTTGATGTGGACGGTGGTGGCCGATCCGAGCCGAACCGACGAGTCGACCGAGAACTCGACCAGCGCATCACCGTCGAGCAGCGACACCGTCGATACCGTGCCGACCGCGACACCGGAGACGATGACGTCGTCGCCGGCCTGAAGCCCACCGGCCTCGACGAATGTCGCGCGATACGGCAATGTCGTTGCAGCCGTGATGAAAACCTGCGCTTGCAGGCCCACGAGCAGCAGACACGCAATCAGGACCGTTCCGATGAGTCCGTTCCGGATGAGGCCGGCACCTCGATAGCGAAGCATGTCAGGGAGCGCACCTTCCCGAGTCCTGTTCGATCCACGGGAGCTGGACCGTCTCGCCGGTCTCATCGGTCACGCGTACCGAGATGGCGCAGATGTAGTACTGGATGAAGTTTCCGTACGCACCGACCCGCACGAGCTTGCGGAAGTTCTCGGGGGCGTTCTCCAATGCGGAGTCGAGACGCTGCTTGTCGTCGTCGAGAAGCGGTGCGAGCCGGGCCAGTTCGTCGACCGTGCCCGCGAGCGGCGGTCGTGCGTGTACGAGCAGATCCGTCATCGACGCCGTTCCCGTGTCCAATGCGTCGATGGCCGCGCCGATGGGATCACGTTCTTCCGACAACTGGCCGACGAGGCGGTCGACGGTCGCGGTGAAATCGTCGCCGCTGTCGGACAGGACGGTCATCACCACGTTCAGGTTGTCGATCAGACTTTCGACGATGTCGTTGTTCGCGGCGAGTTCGTTCGAGAACGACGAGGTATGCGCGAACAGGGAACCGACGGCGTCTTCCTGCCCCTGCAAGATCTGCAGGAGCGACGCGGTGAGCGCGTTGACCTCGGTCGGATCGACGCTGTCGATGACCGGTTTGAAACCGCCGAGCAACACGTCGAGGTCCAGCGCCGGCTCGGTCTGCTCGACCGGGATCTCGGCGCCGGCGGGGAGACGCTGCGACGATCCGGGTCCTTCGACGAGAGCGAGATAGCGATCCCCGACCAGATTCAGGTATCGCACCGCGGCGGTCGTACCGGTGGTGAGCGCCAGGTCGCGGTTCGCGTCGAACGTCACCGTGACCAGGTGGTCGCCCCGCAGCGCCACGCCGTCGACGGTGCCGATGCGGACCCCGGCGATCCGCACCGGGTCGCCGGTTCGTAAGCCGGAGGAGTTGTCGAACACCGCCGAGTACGTGGTCGTCGAGCCGGTCCGATATTCCCCGAATACGACGACCAAAAATCCGAACAGCACGACCATCACGACGGCGAATACGCCGAACCGGACGATCGGTCCGTTGCGTGAGCTCATCATGGCCCCCAGTTCGGAAGTGCGGGAATCAAGTTCGGTAGCGCCGGAAAATCGAGTGGCATACCGGGGAGTGCGGGTGCCGAGTTCGGAACCGCAGGCGGTCGGTTCGCGGCCGGTGCCGGCACCTGTCCGAACAGTGCCTGCGACAGGCCGTCGACGGTGACCGCCTGCCGACCCGAATCGAACGGGTTGGCGCCGACATCGGCGACGACGAACGGCGGCCGTCCCTCGTACGGCACCGGCAGCACCGAACACTGGGGCCCACCCGAGGCCGCGACCTTCGGCAGATCCTCCGGGTACCGGTACGGATCGGTGCCCCACAGGAAGTTCGCGGACAGGCCGAGACCTTCCACGTCGACCGGTTTCGAATCGGCGAGGTAGGCCAGGCCCGTCAGGGAGCAGGTCAACGCCTCGTTGTACTCATCGGTCAGCGCCGTGGTCGGTACCAGCAGATCGAGCAGTGTGGTCAGTGCCGCCCGGTTGTCGTCGAGAACCGGTTGCCCGACATCGGACAGTCCGATCAACCCGACGAGGAACGCATCGAGATTGTGCTGTTCGTCGACGATCATGTCGCCGATGGTTGCGGCGTCTGCGCCGACATCGATCAGGTCGGGTGCGGTGTCCGCGTAGGTCGACGACACCGCCGGGGCAAGAGCGAGGTCGGTTCGCAGCGCCGGCAGTGCCGGTTCGATCGTGCCGAGGAACCCGTCGAGGTCGACGAGCATCTGCCCGAACCGATCGCCGCGTCCGCTCATCGCGGCCGCGACCGCCCCGAGCGTTTCGTTCAGCTTCTCCGGCCGAATCCCGTCGAGAACGTTCACGAGTTGTTCGAAGACCGTGTTGATTTCGACCGTGACATGCTCCGACTCGAGTACCCGGCCTGCTTGCAGGGGCACCGGAGAGGGGTTGTCCGGCGGAAGGAACTGCACGAACTTGGCTCCGAACACCGTGGTCGACGCGATGTCGACGGAGATGTTCGATGGGATCACCCGCATCTGTACGGGATCGAGCGCGAGGGTGATCTCGGCCAGACCGTCCGGTCGGGCCGTGATCGAGTCCACCCGGCCCACCGTCACGTCGCGCATCTTCACCTTCGCATCGGGGTACATCACCAAACCGGCACGGGATGAGAGCACCGTGACCCGCACACTGTCGGTGAATCGGCCGTCGAACAGGGCTGCCGCGCCGGTGACGATCGCGGCGAGCACCACGATCGCTGCCAGCCCGGCAAGGGGTCGGAGCACGTTCGGTCCCATTCCCACCTCACTATCCGGACAGGTTGAAGTTGCCGTTGGCGCCGTACACCGCCAGCGAGACGAGCAGGGTGACCGAGACGACCGCGATGAGCGAGGTGCGGACCGCGTTCCCGACCGCGGTGCCGACCCCGGCGGGTCCGCCCGCCGCGAAGAAGCCGAAGTACGTGTGTATCAACAGGATCGTCAACGCCATGAGGAATGCCTGCAGGAACGACCACAGCAGATCGATCGGGTTCAGGAACGTCGCGAAATAGTGATCGTAGAGGCCGGCGGACTGACCCAGCAGGAGGACGGTCGTGAATCGGCTGGCGAGGAAGGAGGCGACGACGGCCAGCGCGTAGAGCGGGGTGATGGCGATCAGGCCAGCGACGATACGGGTGCCGACGAGATACGCGATCGGTTCGATACCGAGGGATTCGAGCGCGTCGATCTCCTCGTTGATCCGCATCGCACCCAATTGCGCGGTCGCACCCGCACCGAAGGTCGCGGCCAGGCCGATCCCGGCGACGACCGGCGCGGAGATCCGCACGTTGATGAACGCGGAAAGGAAGCCTGTGAGTGCTTCGATGCCGATGTTCCCGAGCGAACTGTAACCCTGGACCGCGAGGGTGCCACCGGTGGCCAGGGTGAGAAATCCGACGATCACGACGGTGCCGCCGATCACGGCGAGAGCTCCTGCTCCCATGCTGGTTTCGGCGATCAGCCGCAGAGTCTCACGACGGTATCGCCAGGCCGCAACGGGTGCGCCGACCAGCGCCCGCACGTAGAAGATCGCATGGTCGCCGATTCTGGCGAGTCCATCGACAGGGCGACGCAGCACACGGACGGTACGCGCATACTCGTAACTCGGTGGCACGTGTCCTCACCTCGCAGTCAGTTGGATTCCGATGGCGGTCACCACGACGTTGACGACGAACAACGCCATGAACGCGTACACCACCGTTTCGTTCACGGCGTTTCCCACTGCTTTCGCCCCTCCCGAAACGGTCAGCCCGCGGTAGCACGCGACGAGACCGGCGATGAGACCGAACAACAGTGCCTTGACCGAGGAGATGATCACTTCGTCGATGCCGGTCAACAGAGTGATTCCGGCCGCGAACGCTCCGGGATTGACGTCCTGAACGAACACCGAGAAGGTGTAGCCACCCATCACGCCGATGATGCAGACCAATCCGTTCAGCAACATCGCCACGAGACCCGACGCGAGCATCCGCGGAGTGACGAGTCGCTGGACGGGGTCGATTCCGAGGACCTCCATCGCGTCGATCTCTTCACGGATAGTGCGTGATCCGAGATCCGCGCACATCGCGGTGGCTCCCGCACCCGCGACGATCAGTACCGTCACCATCGGACCGACTTGAGTGACGGCGCCGAACGCGGCACCCGCTCCACTCAAGTCTGCGGCACCGAGTTCGCGTAAGAGAATGTTGAGGGTGAAGCTGACCAGCACGGTGAACGGGATGGCCACGAGCAGTGTCGGTACCAGCGACACCCGCACGACGAACCACGATTGCTCCAGGAACTCCCGCATCTGAAAAGGTCTGCGGAACAAGAACTTTACCGCATCGACGGACATCGCGAACAACCCGCCGACCGCGCGGACCGGTTCGGACCAGCTGCCCGATACGGCCCACTCACGCGGCGCACCTGAAGCACCCCTGCGCCAGGAGGACTTTCTCGCTTCGGATTGCATCATTGCCCCATCTGCGAACGGCATTCTCGCCTGTGGCGAATCTTACATCTCAAGTCGAAGAACACAAGGACCAAAGACCCACATGATGATGAGGAACGATCCTGGCGCACAACCATTCCCGGTCAAAGGTCCATCCCATGACGCGCGTCGAGTGTTCACTTCACCGCATCGGCAACGAGATCCCGTTCGAGCGATCGCGAGTACTCGGCAAAGACCTCACGGAGCGGCGTCGATCTATCGAGCAGCCACGACATCTCGATTCTGTTGATGAATGCGACGATCTCGACCGCCCGCACCGCCGGATCGATGTCGGCGCGGTAGCGTCCCGAACACTGTTGGGAGCGAATCGCTTCGGCAACGATGTCGACAGACGTCCGCCACCGTTCGAGGAGTCGCCCATGCAGCGGCGCATCCACCATCAGATTCTCGACGAGCAGTACCACGAAAGTCCCCACCAGTTCCGGCGACCGTTCGATTCGGTAGGCGGTCTTACGAATCTCCTCGGCAAGGTCGCCCGCCCGGTCGGATCGCGCGTCGTCGTCCACGTCACGCGCGTCGAGCACTGCGTGCAACAACTGCTCCTTCGACGGAAAGTGGTACAGCAGACCGGCCGTCGTCATCCCGACCTCCTGCGCGATCTGCGCGAGCGTCGTGCTCCGCCAGCCGTTGCGAGTAAGCAATCGCTGGGCCGCAGCAACGATCTGCGCTCGGCGGTCCTCCCCTTTTGCCCGAAGCGTGTCGTAGGGCCTTGTGACCTGCACTGCACCCCCAAGTCGATGCTCGAACCCTGCGCGGATCATCCCCAGCCCGCTTCGACCTTGCTCCTTCAGGATTTCCAACTCCCCGGACGCATCGAGAACTATACTCTCCAATAGCGAGAATATTGCTTGCATCGCGAGACGTGTAGCCCGACACTGGTAATAGTCGACGACATTCCTTCGACTGCCCAGCCCGTATGCGAATTCGAATTCCCCCGAAAGGTGACAGACCTGTGACGACCAGCGCGGCCAGCGACGTTCGATACGACCCGTACGACGTCGAGATCAATGCCGATCCCTACCCGATGTTCGAGCGCATCCGTGAAGAAGCACCGCCCTACTACAACGAATCCCACGACTTCTATGCGCTGAGCCGCTACGCGGACGTCAATCAGGGTCTCATCGACTACGAAACCTTCAGTTCGGCACGTGGAGCCATCCTCGAACTGATCAAGGCGAACATCACGATTCCGCCGGGAGTGCTGATCTTCGAGGATCCGCCGATCCACGATATCCACCGAAAGCTGCTGGCACGGATGTTCACTCCGCGCAAGATCCATGCACTCGAGCCGAAGATCCGGCAGTTCTGCGCCGAAGCTCTCGACCCCCACGTCGGCACCGGACGTCTCGACTTCGTCGCCGATATCGGGGCACAGATGCCGATGCGTACGATCGGGATGCTCCTCGGCATTCCGGAGGAGGATCAAGAATCGATCCGCGACTTCGCCAACGAGCAAATGCGGACCGAAGACGGCGCACCCATGAAAGCCGCGTCCGACGGCATGTCGACCGGTGACATCTTCGGCGCCTACATCGACTGGCGCACAGAGCATCCCTCCGACGACATCATGACCGAACTTCTCGAGGTCGAGTTCGAGGACGAAACCGGCACGGTGCGTCGGCTGACCCGCGAGGAACTGCTCACATACGTCAACGTTGTCGCCGGCGCGGGCAACGAAACCACGACGCGACTGATCGGCTGGGCCGGAAAGGTCCTCGCCGAACATCCCGACCAGCGGCGTCAACTCGTCGAGGACCCGACACTGATCCCGAGGGCGATCGAGGAACTGTTGCGGTTCGAACCGCCTGCCCCGCATGTCGCGCGATACGTGACGCGCGATGTCGAGTACCACGGGACGACGGTTCCCGAAGGCAGTGTCATGATGTTCCTGATCGCCGCAGGGAACCGCGACCATCGCCAATTTGGGTCCAACAGCAATCTTTTCGACATTCATCGCGAGCAACGACCACACCTGACTTTCAGCGTCGGCACACATTTCTGCCTCGGTTCGGCGCTGGCCCGGCTCGAGGGTCGCGTCGCCCTGGAAGAAATCCTGAAGCGCTTCCCGGAATGGGAGGTCGATACCGCCAACGCGGCGCTGTCACCGACATCCACGGTGCGCGGCTGGGATACCCTGCCCACCATCGTTCGCTGATCGCACAGCGAAACGCCGCCGGATTCGGCGGCGTTTCGCCGTCTCAGGGACTCGTGCGCCCGTCACCAGTCGGGTATCCGACCGAGGATACCCTCCGCTTCGCGTTCGGTGATTTCTCCGTCGTCGTAGCCGAGTTCGGTGAGGATGTCGCGATTGTGCTCACCGAGCAGTGGCGCGCGACGGTTATGGAACCGGGTCGGCCCTTCGGAGAATCGCGCTGCCATCGTGCTGTGCAGTGTCGCACCCAGGATCGGATGGTCGACTTCTTCGAAGAATCCGCGGTGCTCGAGTTGCGGAACCTCGTTCTGCCGGTGAGGTTGCATTACCTTCGCCACCGGGACACCGGCATCCCACAACACCGTCACGATCTCGTCGGCCGTCCGGCCACGACACCATCGCGCCAACTGCTCGTCGAGAAGGTCGTGGTGGCGACGCCGACCCGCGACCGTCTCGAGTTCGGGGTCCGCTGCCCATTCCGGATCACCCAGTGCCGCGCGAAGAAACACCCACTGCTCATCGGTCTCGACCGCGACGGCCACCCAACGGTCGAGTCGCCCGAACTCGTCGAGTTCGCCTGTCCGGTACAGGTTCTGGGGTGCAGATACGGGACCGCGATTGCCGTCTCGTTGGAGAAGCGTTCCGTACGCGGAGAACTCGATCACCTGTTCCGCGGCGATATTGAGCGCTGCGTCGACCATCGTAGCCTCCACCAATGCCCCCTCGCCCGTGCGACGCCGCTGTTCGAGCGCGACGAGCAGACCCACGAGCGCATGGATACCGGCATTCGGATCGCCGACAGAGTACGGCTCGACAGGATTCTGATCGGGATGGCCGGTCAGCCAGCTCAGGCCCGAACTGTCCTCGATGACATACGCGAACGCGGGATTGTCCCGCCACGGGCCGTCGAGCCCGAATCCGGGCATCCGCACCAAGATCGCATCCGGGCGCAGGTCACGGACGGTGTCGAAGTCCAGTCCGAGCTGGTCCAGCACCCGTGGGGTGTAGTTCTCGACGATGACGTCACACGTCGCGATCAGCCGGCGGAGCACCTCGCGACCACGTTCGGTGCGGAAATCCAGTGCCAAGCTTCGCTTTCCGGTGTTCAGGCCGGAGAAGATCGGTGACTTTTCCCACCAGTGCTCCTCGGACATCGGCACACCCGCGATCAGGCGGGTACCGTCCGGCCGGGACGCCGATTCGAGATGGATGACATCGGCGCCGAACATCCCGAGGACCTGCGTGCAGGACGGACCTGCCCAGAAACTCGTCATGTCCAGGACCCGCAGGCCGTCGAACGGCCGGCCGGATCGAGATCCGGCAGCGGTGGCCGCCCGGTCGGTCACCGGGCGCGACGACGTGCCGCGCCGGTGGCATTCGTGGGTATGGTCCCCCAGTACGGGTGACGGCTGCGGATCCCGCAGCGCGCCGGGCTCGATGCGGTAGGGGCTGCCTGGTTGGACGAAATCTCCCCGCGGGTTGTCCGTGAACGACCCGCGCCTGCGGTAGTGGTCGATTCCGGTGACGTTCTCACCGTTTCCGACCGGACCGTTCGGAATACGCAGGGCACTGGCGAAATCGAGGATCTCCTCGGTGGTCCGTTCGGCGATCCACGCCCGGATCTCCGGCGCCATCTTGTTGGCCTGTTCGGTGATGGACAGCGGTGAATGTTCGTCGATCCATTCGGGGTGTCCCACCATGACACACAGGTCGAACCATTGCTGCGCCGTTCCACATCCCAACGCCACCAGGCCGTCCTTGGCGGTGGCGACCCCGGGGACGGTCAGCCGCCGCTCGGCGCGGAACGGCCGCTCCAGCCCCTCGAAGAACGACACGGGGTAATAGGTCAGGCACAGGATGTCGGTCTCGAGCATCGACACGTCGACGAGTTCTCCGT
>NZ_JBAQXC010000101.1:0-3044 GCF_049299235.1 Rhodococcus sp. (in: high G+C Gram-positive bacteria)
CAGCCCGCACCGCACCGTCACGTTCCTCCGCGAGCGCCTCGACCGCCGCGGTCACCTGCTCGGTTCGCTCCAGCCCACCGAGACCGGGCCACTCGATACCCGCATCCTCGGCGGCCGAAGAAAGCCCGTCCTCCCCGCGTTGCCGCGCCGACGTCGCCGTCGCCAGCACCGCACCGGCCGTCTCGTGATCACGCACCCGATCCGCGACGACCGTCTGCGTCCGGGCCGCCTGATCCGCCTGCGCCGCCGTGGTCCGCTCCAGATTCGCCACCACCGACGCCAGATCGTCGAGTTGCTGCTTGCCCTCGTACGCGCTCGACCGGTGCAGCGCATCCCGCGTCGCGCGGGCCTGCTCGTGCTCGCGCTCCGCGGTCGCGAACTGCTCCTCCGAGACACTGCGCGCCGCGGTGGCCTCGGCGCGAGCGACCGCCGCATCCTGCAGCGCCTGCACCGCCGACTCCACGACCCCCAGACGTGTCGTGACCTTCTCCACCGCCACCCGCGACTGCACCCGGACGTACCGCGAATACACCTTGACGAACTGCTGCGCCGCATCGTCGGCCGCGGCCAGCGACTCCAACGTCCGCTCGACCTCCTCGATCGCCGAGAACGACCGCGCCGCCTCGACGACCAGGTCGTCGTCCAACGGACGCAAACCGTCGGTCAAGGCCTGCGACAACCCTTTCGGATCGAGATTCTTCGCCAACTGCGGCCGCCGCAACGTCAGGATCAGATTGATCAACTGGTCGTAGCGTTGCGAGCCGAGCCCGAACATCCGTGCGTCGATCGCCGCCCGGTACTCCACCGGACGATCGCAGACCGCATCGGCACCGACCTGGTCGACGAGTTGCTTGCGGGTCAACGGCCGGTCCTCGTCGTCGAGCAGCGAGAAATCCACACCGACACGGCCGTCGACGACGAAATGCCACCGGGTGACCTTGTCGTTGCCCCGGGTGGCACGCATCCCGACGCCGACCGTCACCGACTCCGGGTCATCCGCGCGGCCCCGGCTGAACTCCATCCACACGTACGAATACGCGCTGTCCTGACCTCGATAGAGCAGATTCGAGCGCATGGTGCGTTCCTCACCGGCGAACGGGTTGAGGCGCCGCGGCTCGATCCGCCCGTCCAGCACGAACGGGAACAACACCTCGAGGGCCTTCGTCTTCCCCGACCCGTTCGGTCCGCGCAGAACCAACCGGCCGTCGGCGAACGAGAACTCCTGATCGCGGTAGTCCCACAGATTGATGATCCCGGCACGGACGGGGCGGAATCGGGTGCTGCTCATGACAACTCCGTCGGGGTCGAGTCGGGGGAGAGGACAGTCGGGGTGCCGGTGTCGGTGAACAACTCCGGATCGCGCGCGCGGATGCTGACCGTCGCACCGCGGAACCGGGCCAACGCAGGGAAAGCGAGCACACCCCCGGGCACCCGCTGCACCAACCGAAGACTGTCGAGCATCGCCACCGCGGCGTCGGCCAATCCGGCAGGATCGGCCTGCCACTGCGCGGCGAACGTACGCCCGTAGATGCCGACGAGCCGGCCCACCGTGCCCGCCAGCCACGAATCCTCGAGCAGCGGATGCTCCACCGGTATCCGGTCGGGTGCGACACCGGGTTCGTCACCGAAATCACCCGCCGATCCGGACTCCGACAACAGCGCGAAGACCGTCGACCTCGGGATCGCCGCGTCCACCGCCGCCACCAGCGCATCGTGCCGGCCCGCGGGTGCGGGCACCCGGACCGGTGGTGGGGCGTCACCATCGAGGATCCGATCACACATTTCCCCGGCCAGCAGGAGCGCGACCTGCGCGACGGTGCCCGCACCCGGAAACCGAACATCGGACAGCCGACCCGACGTGTCGACCAAGGCCACCCCCTCGGCGCGGCGCTCGCACACCAACCCGGTCAGCAACTCCACGTCATCGGTGGTGCGTCGCAGCGCCAACTGCAACGCCTCGTCCTCGTCGAGGTCGTCGGCATACACCACCGCACGCTGCACCAGCGCACGCCGCACCCGCCGCCGCACCTCGCCGAGATCGGATCGGGGGGCACCGGCACCGCCGCCGAGCAGTCCCCGTACCGACTCGACGTGCTGCAGCGCACGCGGCGGCCGGAACAGCGCGTGCACCACTGCCCGATCCACGTCGTAGAGCGCCTCACCGCTCCCCGGGTCGCTCGCCCACCCACCGGCATCACCGTCGGCAAGGACGATCGCACCGCGCGCACACAACCACGTCACGGCATCGACGAAGGCATCACGATCCGAGCCGCGCTCGGTGTCGAGATCGACGCCGTCGACCCGCGCAGCCTCCGACGCGACGTGTTCGGCAAGTTCGGACAGGGTGATCTGCCCGGCCCCCCGGCCCAGCGCAGCAAGCGCCAACGCGAGATACGCGTAGCGGCGCCGATCGAACGGCCGGCCGGTACCGGTCGCCGTTCCCGCACCGGGATCGAGCCGATCGGCGACAGTGAACACCCGGGCCGTGGTCTCGGTGACCTCGAGCCGATACCCGAACGTGGCCAGCAGATCCTCCCGCAACTCGGTGGCCCAGCGGCGCACCACCGGCAACGCCGCCGGATCCGGGAAGGCACCGGTCACCAGATGATGCGTCAACACCAACCGCGCCGCCCGCTGATACGAATCGAGTTCGACCGACGCGATCGACCGCGCTCTCATTGCACCTCCACCGACAGACCGTCCAGATACAACCGGCCCCGCGCCGTGTGCACCACCGTCGACTCGTCGCTCGTCCGCAACGTCAACGTCACGCCGTGCTGCGTACCGGACGACGCCGCACCACCGCGCACCCGGCCACTGACCGGAACCCGCGCCGACAACGCCGCATCGAGTAAATCGAGCAGCACCTCCACCTCCGGCTCCGACAATGTCCGCTCCCGCACCCCACCGGCCGCGAGCGACTCGGCCGCCACCGCCCGCCGTCGCTGCTTCTCGAGTTGCACGTCCCGCAGTCGCCGGACCCCGGCATCGTTGCGGGCAATCCGCCCGGGCGCACCCGCCGCCGGTCGGCGACCGGTCTCCGC
>NZ_JBAQXC010000102.1:0-20084 GCF_049299235.1 Rhodococcus sp. (in: high G+C Gram-positive bacteria)
GTGCAGCGCCTTCGGGGTGCCCGGGTCGGCGAGCCAGGCGGCGAGCGCCGCGTCGTCCTCGGGAGTGAGGGTCTCGGTGGTGACGTACGCGCCGTCACCGTCGGCCGCGGCGACGGCCAGTGCCGTCGCATCGCCGCCGTAGGGGGTGCCGGAGCCGACGACCGTCAGCCCGTGGCGGACCCCCGCGACGGCGTGCTCGGCGAGCCAACCCGCGAGCGCACCCGGCTCGAGTGCGCCACCGCGCACCTCGAACCCCTCCTCGGCTTCGGGTTCGGTGGAGGCGAGGGTCGCGAACAGGCGGTCGCGCAGCACCTTGAATTCGAGGTCGTCGAACAGTCGGTGGATGCGGTCGCGGTCCCACGGTGCGAGCTCGAGCTGGTCCGGCGTGTACGGCAGCGCCATGTCCCGGACCATTTCGGTCAGGCGCCGGTTCATGAGCACGTTGTTCAGGTTCGTGCGCAGGGCGTCGCCGGTCTTGCCGCGCACCTCGTCGACGCGGTCGACCAGGTTCGTCAGGCCGCCGAACTCGCAGATCCACTTGGCTGCGGTCTTCTCCCCCACCCCGGGGATGCCGGGCAGGTTGTCGCTCGGGTCTCCGCGCAGTGCCGCGAAGTCGGGGTACTGCGCGGGGGTGAGCCCGTACTTCTCCTCGACCGCGGCGGGGGTGAATCGGGTCAGGTCCGACACTCCGCGCTTCGGGTAGAGCACCGTGACGTCGTCGGTGACGAGTTGCAGTGCGTCGCGGTCGCCGGTGACGACGAGCACCCGATAGCCGAGCGCGGTGGCCTGGGTGGTGAGGGTCGCGATGATGTCGTCGGCCTCGAAGCCCGCCTCGGCCATCACACAGATCCCGAGTGCACCGAGCACATCCTTGGTGATGTCGATCTGACCCTTGAACTCGTCGGGCGCCGAGCTGCGCTGCGCCTTGTACTCGGGGTACATCTCGGCGCGGAACGTCTGCCTGCTCACGTCGAATGCGGCCGCCACGTGGGTGGGCTGTTCGTCGCGCAGCAAGTTGATGAGCATCGAGGTGAAGCCGTACACCGCATTTGTGGTCAGGCCGCTCTGCGTCGTGAAGTTCTCGGCGGGCAGCGCATAGAAGGCACGGAAGGCCAGGGAGTGACCGTCGAGCAGAAGCAGGGTCGGACGGTCGCCCTTCGAGGCGGCGGGAGCAGACGAGGTGGATGCACGAGTCACGGCAGCCAGTCTAGGGACCGGGTCCGACAGTCCGTGCAGCGATCGCGTTGCGTGCCCGGATCGCCGCCGAAACGCCCGCACCCCCGCCCGAATACCCCCTTGGGGTATAGGATTGTGGACATGACCGACGCACACGATCCGGCCGCCCAACCCGAGTCCTGCCACACCACCCACGGCTACATGGGCGACAAGGCCCGCTACCTCGCGCGACTCAAGAGGATCGAGGGCCAGGCCCGCGGGATCCACCGAATGGTGGACGAGGAACAGTACTGCATCGACATCCTCACCCAGATCTCCGCGCTCACCAAGGCACTCGAGGGCGTCGCACTGGGTCTGCTCGACGACCACCTCGAGCACTGCGTCCTCGACGCGGCCCGCCGCGGTGGCGACGACGCGCAGATCAAGATCAAAGAGGCCTCCGACGCGATCGCCCGCCTCGTCCGCTCCTGAGGTCCGCACACCACCTCGTATTCGGTTGCGGGACGACGAAACCCAACCGAAACGACACGGAAATCCCAGAGCGCCGTGCGACGCGATCACAGCCGCTAGAGTCCGGTTCCACGACGCCGGTCCCCCGGCGTCGTGCTCGACCACCTCGACGCGCGCGGAGGACCCGAGTGGCCCCAATCGTCAGACCCGGACGAGGATCGCCGCCGTTACCACGACGGCTCGCCCGAACACTGCTGTTGCTCCTGCTCATTCTGACGGCGACCGCGCCCGGGATCGGTAGTGCGTTCGCGCAGGAACCGACAGCGCCGCCGCAACCCCCTCCGTCGGCGCCGGAACAGTCGGCGTCCGGCGTACTCGTCGGAGGCAGCCTCAACAACGGCGGGGACCGACTCGTCGGAGTCACCGTGCGGGCATCGGACGCGTCCGGAAGCCCCGTTGCCGAAACCACCTCCGGCGACGGCGGCCGGTGGGAGCTGACCCTGGAACCGGGCACCTACACCTTCGAAGTGGACACCGACACCCTGCCGGACGGTGTCAGCGTGCAGACCACGGTGGCACGCGATGTGGTTGCCGGACGGTCGAACGTGGTGATCTTCTCGTTCGGTGAAGCCCGATCCGGATCCGAGATCGGCACCGGAGAGAAGCTCCTGCGCACCGTCGTCGACGGCCTGCGTTTCGGCTTGATCATCGCGATCGCCGGCGTCGGCCTGAGCCTGATCTTCGGAACCACCGGCCTGACCAACTTCGCGCACGGCGAATTGGTGACCCTCGGGGCGGTCGCCGCGTGGGTGTTCAATGTCAGCTTCGGCATCCAGCTCATCCCGGCCACGATCCTGGCCGTCGTCGCCGGAATCGGCATCGGCCTGCTCAACAACGGACTGATCTGGGCGCCGCTGCGGCGTCGACACACCGGGCTGATCGCGCAACTCGTCGTGTCGATCGGACTCGCGATCGCGTTGCGCTACCTCATCCTCATCTTCTTTTCCGACCGCACCCAGTCGTTCCACGACTATCAGGGTCAGCGGCAACTCGAATGGGGTCCACTGGCGATCACCCCGGTCAACCTCGCCTGCATCGTGATCAGCCTCGTGGTGCTGATCGGGGTAGCCCTGCTGCTGCAACGCACCCGGATCGGCAAGGCGATGCGTGCGGTCGCCGACAACCGGGACCTGGCCGCGTCGTCCGGTATCGACGTCGAGAAGGTGGTGCGGTTCGTCTGGGCGCTCGGCGGTGCGCTCGCCGCGCTCGGCGGCGTGCTCTACGCACTGTCCGAGCTCGGTGGTCGCGTGCAATGGGAGATGGGTTTCAAACTGCTGCTGCTGATGTTCGCCGGCATCACCCTCGGCGGTCTCGGCACCGCCTACGGCGCGCTGCTCGGTTGTGTGATCGTCGGTCTCGTCGTCCAACTGTCCACCCTCGTGATCAGCCCGGACCTGAAATACATCGGTGGCCTGCTGATCCTGATCGTGATCCTGGTGATTCGACCGCAGGGCATCCTCGGCAGCCGAGCAAGGATCGGGTGAGTCATGGACATCGTTGCTGTACTCCAGGTTTCGTTCGCCCAGCTCATCGGGCCGTCCGCGATCTTCTACGCGCTCCTCGCGATCGGACTCAACCTGCACTTCGGCTATGCGGGCCTGCTGAACTTCGGCCAGATCGGTTTCGCGTTGCTCGGCGGCTACGGCGTCGGCATCATGACCGTCACCTACGATCAGCCGCTGTGGCTCGGCATCCTCGTCGGCCTCGGCGCGGCCGCCCTGCTGGCCCTGGTCCTCGGCATCCCCACGTTGCGCCTGCGCGCCGACTATCTCGCCATCGTGACGATCGCCGCGTCCGAAATCCTGCGCCTGGTGTTCCGTTCCACCGCATCGGATTCGGTCACCGGATCCACCAACGGCCTTTACGGATTCGCCGGGCCGTTCACCGAGCTGAGCCCGTTCGATTCGGGTCGCCAGTACTCGCTCCTCGGGATGCGCTTCTACGGCGACGACCTGTGGGCGATGCTCGTCGGCTGGACCCTCGTGCTGGCACTGTGCGGCGTGGTCTACCTGCTCAGCCACAGTCCGTGGGGCCGGGTGCTCAAGGCGGTCCGGGAAGACGAGGACGCCGCCCGGTCCCTGGGCAAGAACGTGTTCGTCTACAAGATGCAGGCCCTCGTGCTCGGCGGCGTCATCGGCGGTCTCGGGGGCGTGTTCAACGCCCTGCAAACCAAGTCGATCAACCCGGACTTCTATTCGACGGCACAGACGTTCTTCGCGTTCGGCGCGTTGATCCTCGGCGGCGCCGCCACCGTCTTCGGTCCGGTCCTGGGCGCCATGCTGTTCTGGTTTCTCCTGACCATCCCCGACGCGCTACTGCGGCAAGCGATCTCAGGACCGGACCCGCTGTTGCCGCTCACCGAACAGCAGGTCGGCGCCATGCGATTCGTTCTGCTCGGTGTACTCATCGCGGTGATGATGGTGTTCCGGCCGCAAGGCATCCTGGGCAACAAGCGGGAGGTGCAACTCGATGCGTAATGCCCCCGATCGGTCGCCGCTCGACGCGGCCACCCGTGCCGCGTTGTTCGCGGCGGTACCGCAGGAACCCGGCGTGGCCAAACCCGATCCGGTGCTCGTCGTCGACGGAATCTCGCGTGCGTTCGGCGGGCTCAAGGCCGTCGACGTCGCGCACCTCGAGTTCCAACGTGGCTGTATCACCGGCCTGATCGGACCCAACGGCGCCGGCAAGACCACCCTGTTCAACCTGCTCACCGGCTTCGACCGCCCGGACAGCGGCACCTGGAGCATGAACGGGGTCGACCTCGGCCGGATGCACCCGCATCGGGTTGCCCGCCGCGGCATGGTCCGCACCTTCCAACTCACCAAGGCACTGTCGAAGATGACCGTCCTGGACAATGTTCGGCTCGGCGCGACCGGGCAGCGCGGCGAACGGATCGTCGGGGCGCTGCTGCCGTGGACCTGGAAGACGCAGGAACGCGAGATCACCGAACGCGCCCACGACCTGCTTGCTCGGTTCGCCCTCGACGCGAAGGCCGACGACCTGGCCGGGTCACTGTCCGGTGGTCAACGCAAACTCCTCGAGATGGCACGGGCCCTGATGACCTCCCCGGAGGTGGTCATGCTCGACGAGCCGATGGCCGGTGTCAATCCGGCGCTCACCCAGAGTCTGCTCGGGCACATCAAGTCGTTGCGCGACGACGGGATGACGGTCGTGTTCGTCGAACACGACATGGATGTCATCCGCGAGGTGTCCGACTGGGTCGTGGTGATGGCGCAGGGATCGGTGATCGCCGAGGCATCACCGGAAGCGTTGTCGGGCAACAGTGCCGTCGTCGACGCCTATCTGGGAAGCCACCACGACCAGGCACTCGAATTCGACGACGAGGGCAACCCGATCGGTGCGACCGCCGTCCTCGCCGAGGCACTGGAGGACGCGGTCGTCGCCACGCTGGAGACGGGTGGCGACCTGTCCGAACCGGACGCCGCAGTGCTCGCCGACCTGCCCGACGCAGCACCGCCCGGCACCGAGGAGAAACGACCGTGACCGAGATCCCCTCCCCCGCCACACCCGGCACCGGGATGACCGCCGCCGAACTCGCCGCGACACCCCGCGAACACGCCCGACTCGCCGAGGGTGCACTGCTGCGGGCCGACGACCTGGTCGCCGGCTACTTCCCCGGCGTGGACATCCTGCGCGGCTGCAACTTCTTTCTGCGGGACGGAGAGATCGTCGGGATCATCGGACCGAACGGCGCCGGAAAGTCGACGCTGCTCAAGGCCCTGTTCGGGTTGATCCCGGTCCGGCAGGGCGACGTCACGCTCCGCGGCGAGACCATCGCGGCCGCGCCGGCGCACGTCCTGGTCCGCAAGGGACTCGGATACGTGCCGCAGACCCGCAACGTGTTCCCGTCGCTCACCATCGAGGAGAACCTCGAGATGGGAATCTATTTGCGGCCCAAACAGTTCACCGAACGGTTCGCGTTCGTGTCGGAGTTGTTCCCGCTGCTCGCCGAACGTCGGAAGGTCAAGGCCGGGGCGCTGTCCGGCGGCGAACGGCAGATGGTCGCGATGGGCCGGGCACTGATGATGGATCCGTCGGTGCTGTTGCTCGACGAACCGTCGGCGGGCCTGTCCCCGATGTTCCAGGACGAGGTCTTCATCCGGTGCAAGAAGATCAACGCCGCCGGGGTGTCGATCATCATGGTCGAGCAGAATGCGCGGCGCTGCCTGCAGATCTGTGATCGCGGCTACGTCCTCGACCAGGGCCGCAACGCCTACACCGACACCGGAGCGAACCTCATGCACGACCCGAAGGTGATCGAACTCTATCTGGGCACGCTCGCGGGAAGTCAGGAGAAAAAGCGAACCTGACCGGGCCGAACAGCCCTGGTGGGGCCGGGAATCCGCTGATTCCCGGCCCTGCCGTCGCACGGGCATCACGGTGCGTGCGCTACCCGACCGAGGCGGCGGCGCCCCGGACCGAGACACCCGCCGGCGGGGAATCGATCACATCGCGCAGGGTCCGGCCGGCGAGAGCATCGGCGTAGCCGGGGCGGGTGCCCACCGCGCGGGCCTCCTGGAGCACGACCTCGGCGGCGCCGGCGCGGCGCACCCTCTCGACGAGCGCCGACACATGCTCGGCGGTGTGCACCGTGGGATCGACGGTGATCCGAACCTCGTGGTCGACCCCGGAGTCGACCAGCAGGCGCAGCGACTCGAAGGCGCGCTCCGCGCTCGACGCCGTCCCGGTGACGAGGTGATAGCTCTCCGGCAGTGCCTTGATGTCGAGCCCGACCCAGTCGAGCAGCGGAAGAACCGCGACCAGACGCGCCGGATACGCACCTGCGGTGTGCAGGCCGACGCCGAATCCCGTTGCGCGCACCCACTCCGTCGCTGCGACCAGACCGGGTTGCCGGGTGGGTTCACCGCCGGAGAAGACCACCCCGTCGAGCAGGCCGTGCCGTCGGGACAGGAAGTCCCGCACCTGATCCCAGCCGAGCGCCCCGGCCGAGCGGGGATCGATCAGATTCGGATTCTGGCAGTACGTGCACTGCCACGGGCAGCCCTGCAGGAACACGGTGGCCACGAGCCGGCCGGGCCAGTCGCAGGTGGAGAGACGGACGAGCCCGGCGATGGACACGTCGGCCACCGTGGTTTCGGGAGTCATGCAGCGGACCAGGATGCGGCCGCGCGGGTTTCCTCGAAGGACACCCGCTCGGCATGCTCCCCCTTCTTGCCCACGTTGAACGACGACACCGGGCGGAAATAGCCCATGACGCGAGTCCAGACCTCGCAGATCTGTGGCTCCGCGTCGGGATGCTCCTGGGCGCACCGACCACACGTGGGGTGCTCACCCGCGAGGTAGCCGTGCGACGGGCAGATCGAGAACGTCGGGGTGACCGTCAGATAGGGCAGCCGGAAACGCGTCAAGGCGCGCCGGACGAGTTCCCGACAGGCGTCGGCACTCGAAAGTCGCTCCGACATGTACAGGTGCAGGACCGTACCGCCGGTGTACTTGCGTTGCAGGTCGTCCTGCCGCTCGAGGGCCTCGAACGGGTCGTCGGTGAAACCGACCGGCAACTGGGACGAATTGGTGTAGTACGGGTTGCTGTCCGTCCCGGCGTGGATGATGCCGTCGAACCGCTTGCGGTCCTCCTTGGCGAACCGGTAGGTGGTGCCCTCGGCCGGGGTGGCCTCCAGGTTGTACAGGTGCCCGGTAGCCTCCTGGAGCTCCACCATGCGGGCACGGATGTGGTCGAGGAGCCGGACGGTGAGGTCGTGGCCGCGTGGGTCGGTGAGGTCGTATGCGTCGCGGGTGAAGTTGCGGACCATCTCGTTGATGCCGTTGACACCGATCGTCGAGAAATGATTGTCGAGGGTGCCCAGGTAGCGCTTGGTGTACGGGAACAGGCCCTCGTCGATGTAGTGCCCGATCACCTCGCGTTTGGTCTCCAAGGAGTCGCGTGCCAGCCCGAGGAGCGTGTCGAGTGCCCGGAGCAGTCCGGTTTCGTCGCCCGCGTGCAGGTAGCCCAGCCGGGACATGTTGATCGTGACCACACCGAGCGAACCGGTCTGCTCGGCCGAGCCGAACAGGCCGTTGCCCCGCTTGAGGAGTTCACGCAGGTCCAGTTGCAGCCGGCAGCACATCGACCGCACCATGTTCGGTTCGAGGTCGGAGTTCACGAAGTTCTGGAAGTACGGCAGGCCGTACTTCGCGGTCATGTCGAACAGCGCGTCGGCGCGCGGCGAGTCCCAGTCGAAGTCGCGGGTGATGTTGTAGGTCGGGATCGGGAAGGTGAACACCCGCCCGGAGGCATCGCCCGCCGTCATGACCTCGATGTAGGCGCGGTTGATCATGTCCATCTCGGCGTGCAGGTCACCGTAGGTGAACGGCATGTCCTCCCCGCCGATGATCGGGACCTCGTCCACGAGGTCGTCGGGGCAGGTCCAGTCGAAGGTGAGGTTGGTGAACGGGGTCTGGGTGCCCCAGCGTGACGGCACGTTCAGGTTGTAGACCAACTCCTGGATCGCTTGGCGCACTTCGGCGTAGCTCAGGTTGTCCTTGCGGACGAACGGGGCGGTGTAGGTGTCGAACGAACTGAATGCCTGTGCGCCTGCCCATTCGTTCTGCAGGCAACCGAGGAAGTTCACGATCTGTCCGACCGCCGAGGACAGGTGCTTCGGCGGTGTGGCGTCCACCTTGCCCGGGATGCCGTTGAGTCCTTCCCGCAGTACGGTTTTGAGTGACCAGCCGGCACAGTATCCCGCGAACATGTCGAGGTCGTGGATGTGCAGGTCGCCCTCGCGGTGTGCTCGTCCGATCTCGGGGCGGTACACATGGGAGAGCCAGTAGTTCGCGGTGATTTTGCCCGCGGTGTTCAGGATCAGACCGCCCAGGGAGTAGCCCTGGTTCGCGTTGGCGTTGATCCGCCAATCCGAGCGGTCGAGATACTCGTCGACGGTGTCGGCGACCGCGACCGCTATACCACTGTCGGGCATGGTCCTGTCGGGTGTGGCCCTGTCGAGCGTGGTCCTGTCGAGCGGTGCTCTGTCGAACATGGTTGGTTCCTCCGGCTTCCTCGAGACATGTGCGGACTGTGCGTGGTATCGCGGGTTCGTCCGGTCGCCGATGACGGCAGTCGATCCACCACACCACTGCGGGAGTAACTATATGTAGGGTTCGAGGAGTACGTAAGGCACCATATGTAGCTATTCTGAGCTGACTTTGGTCGCCGAACAACGAGAGCAGGGCCGGGAATCCGACGATTCCCGGCCCTGCTCTCGCGTGGACGTTCAGCCCCCGACGACGATGAATCCTTCGGTCGTGATGGTGTTGTCCGGCCCGAACAGCAGGTTGCCGTAGGACCCGACTCCGGGTTCGCCGGCGTCGGTGAAGCTCAATTCACCGGTGATGCCGTCGTAGTCGATGTTCTCCCCGGCGCGCAGCAGATCCAGACACTGCTGGTAGCTGGTGCACTTGGTGCCGTCCTTGGTGACGTCGTTGATGTTCGCGGCGATGTCGACACCGGCGGTCGAGCCGGCCTGCTCGGCCGCGAGAGCCGAGATCACCACGGCATCATAGGATTCGCCCGCGTAGTTGTAGTCGATCAGGCCCGGATCGACGACCTTCAGGCGGTCCTGGAACTCGGGTCCGACGTCGGTGAGCGGGGTGGTGCCGCGCATTCCGGCCAGCAAGCCGGGGGCGATGTTCTCCCCCAGCGCGTTGCCCATGTTGCCGTCCACGCCGTACACGTGCATGCCGTCGGACGGACCGATGCCGACCTCGTGCATACGGGTGATGATCTTCGCGGATTCCTCGAAACCGATGAGCGCCACCGCATCCGGCGCGAAGTCCTTGATCTGGTCGACCTCGGCGTTGAACGACTGTGCGTTCGGATCGTAGATGATCTTCTGGATCTGATCCTCCGGGATACCGGCCTCCACGAGATTGTCGACGGTGTTCGCGGCCAGACCCGTCCCGTACGGATCGTTCAGCGCGATCACCGACACTCGCTGCGCGCCGTCCTCGGCGATGAGTTGCGACAGTGCCTGCGCCTGCAGCACATCCGTCGGCGCGGTGCGGAAGTACATGCCCTTGTCCGGGTAGCAGACGAACTGGTCGGACGTATTCGCCGGCGAGAACATCACCACGCCGGCGCTGACGACCTTGTCGATCACTTTGAGTGACACCGACGACGACGCCGCGCCCACGATCACCTGGGTTCCGGCGGCGAGTTCACGGTCGACGGTGGCGTTCGCGGTGTCCGTGGTGGTGTCGCCCGAGTCGCCGGTGATCAACTCGACGGGCTGGGCGAGCACACCACCGGCGGCGTTGACGTCGTCGACACCGAGCCGGGTCCCCGCGACCATCGGCGGCCCCAGGAACGAGAGGCTGCCCGTTTCCGGCAGCAACGTGCCGATCCGCAACGGCGTGGTCACCGGCGTCGCACCGGCGGTGGCCTGATCCGGCTCGCAGTCGGTGGTGACTGTGGTCGTATCACCGGAGGTGCCCGCGGAACTGTCCGACGCGGAATCGCTGTCCGAACTGCAACCGGCGAGGGCGAGTGACGCTGCGCCCAAGAGTGCAGCGGCACGGACGAGGGTCCGTTGTGCCATCCAACTCTCCTTCTGTCGACCTCAACGCATTCCGGTGGATTCACCGGTCGTGGCTCGAAACATAACCGTCCGAGGACGGCGGCGAACCACGCCGAAATCGTTGTGATCCGACCGTTATATTCAGAGGGGGAGAATTGACGTGGCCGTAACGACCGGAGGTGGGTTCAGCCCTCGGCCTCCACGCCGAGTGTCTCGATGACGACCTCCGCGACCTGCTTCATCGTGGTCCGGCGATCCATCGCGGCGCGCTGGATCCAGCGGAACGCCTCCGGTTCGGTCATCGCGTGCGCGTCCATCAACATGCCCTTCGCCCGATCGACGAGTTTGCGGACTTCGAACCGCTCGGTGAGTCCGGCGATCTCCCGCTCGAGTTCACGGATCTCGGAGAAGCGACTCGCGGCCACCTCGATCGCGGGCACCAGATCGGACTTCGAGAACGGCTTGACCAGATAGGCCATCGCACCGGCGTCGCGGGCTCGCTCGACGAGTTCACGCTGACTGAACGCTGTGAGAATCACCACCGGCGCGATCCGGCGCTCCGCGATCTCCGATGCCGCATCGATGCCGTCACGGCGCGGCATCTTCACGTCCATGATCACCAGGTCGGGTTTCAACTCGGCGGCGAGTTCGACGGCACGTTGTCCGTCACCGGCCTCGCCGACGACGTCGTAGCCTTCCTCGCGGAGCATTTCGACGAGATCGAGCCTGATCAGCGCCTCGTCCTCGGCGACCACCACCCGTCGGGGCGCGGTGGAGTTCTCGTGCGGGGCGCCTGTCATCGTCGGCCTTCTCCTCATCGCTCGGGGTCACTCGGACCACCCGGACATCACGGACGGAACGATAGAAGGGTACCGGTGTTCGACCGTTCCGCCCGATCCCTTACAGTGGTCTCCGCACGACGCCCCCGTAGCCCAATTGGCAGAGGCAACGGATTCAAAACCCGTCCAGTGTGAGTTCGAGTCTCACCGGGGGCACCACAACACTGCCGGCCACCGGCCGGTGTGTGCACATGCGCCTCACGCACATCCGGGATTCCGATCGCGCCCGGCAGAGCTGTCCGTGCCGAACAGTGACGCACAGGTCGGGTACGTTCCGATCATGGCGCCGACGTGGGAGCAGATCCGAGGCTCGAACTACGGCACGATGGGACGCACCACTCGTGGGACGGTCCACCTGCCGGACGGATCCCGGATGCGCGTGTGGCACGCACCCGACGAATGCTGGCGCTACGAGAACGAGTCCGGTGAGCCCACGTTCATCGCGAACGCCACCGACAGGTGGTCACGCGGCGAGGACGGCACGATGGTGCACACCGTCACGTCCCCCAACACCATCTACGTCACCACCGGTTCTGGCTCACCGTCGCTTCTCCTGCGTGCCTACGACATGTTTCCACCCGGGACAACTCCCAGGTTCGGCGACCGACGATTCGTCGCACCGAGTGCACCCCGGGCCGTCCGTGTTCGTGGCCGCGACGGCTGGGAGGTGAGCGCCGTCGACCAGCACACCAACGACGCGGTCACCTACGTGTTCGACGCGGAACTCGGTATCGCGGTGCGGTGGCAGCGGGGCGAGGACTGGATGGAACTCGACAACCCCAGCCTCGACGACGCGTTCGAACCCACGTTGTTCATCTGGTCGGGGCCGTCGCGCCCGGCCGAGGACGACGTCGCGAAACTCCGGCGTGAGCACGAGGAACGGCAGCGTGTTCTGGCCGGGATTCCTCAGGCGCTCCCGACGTGGCTGCCGTTGACGACAAACGCACAGTCTCAATCCGGCGATGCCCGCACCGGCGAACTGAGCGTGGCGATCAGCGGGTATGCGCCACAATTCACGCTGCGCCACTGGGTGAGCGCGATCGGCGAACCGAAAACCGAATGGCCGAACGACGCGACGCCGGAACGCTACCGCCGGTCCGTCGGTGACTGGACGTACGAGATCCGCAGCCACCAGGACATCGACCGGGACGACTGTGCCCGAATCGTGGACTCGATCGTTCCGGTCGACCCACCCGATCGTGATCCCGCCCGGATCGTGGCCGAACTCGCCGCCGAGGAGCGCGATCGCCGCGACGCGGAGGTGCTCGCCACCCTCGGAACAGGACGAGTCCTGACCGAGTATCTCGAGGACGAATCACTGCTCATCCGTACCGACTTCACCGACGCCGCCGCCTGGCGAGATATCGCCGTCGCAGCCACGGCTCCGATACCGCAGGGAGACGGCACCGAGTTCGCCGCCTACCTCACCTGCATCGACAACCCGGACTACGACGGGTTGACCGTCGACGGACTTCTCGACGCGATCGGCGAACCTCCGCCCTACTACGTGTTTCTCGTCGACGCCGAGACGGTGAACAACCCCGAGATGCCCATCGTCGCCGTCTACACCGGGCCCGACGAACCGCAGCGTCCGCGCGGACGAACCTTCCGCGTCGTCCCCGCGGAGATGTGCGGCGTGGAGAACAACCTGTCGATCGCGAACATGGACTTCGAATCCTTCGCGGACAGCGCCGACGAGGACGGGGTGTTTCGTGGTTTCCCGGAACCTGCACGGCCCGTCGAGAACGTGACCACGCGGGACGTCGCGCACTGGATCGCGGGAGATCTGCACACCGACGTCCTCCGGGAGTTGCATGCCCAGATCACCGGATGGAAGTACCGTCATCCGGTCGCCCTGTTCGAGGTCGACCTGGCCGAGGTCCATGCGCGCACCCGCGACACCGACCACGGAACGCGTGCCGAACTTCTCGGCTACGACGAGTTCCTGGACGCGACCGCACGCGGGGGGCCGGCATTGCGCGGGACCGTGCCGACGCCCCACGGCTACTGGACGGTGGTCCTCGACTCCGTCTCCCATCGACCGATCACGGCGTACCGCGTCACGAACGCGCCCTACGTTCCGCCCGCACACCAGGACGGAGTGCCGCAACCAATGCGGCTCGAAGTGCCCTTCACCTGCACCGAGCCGGTGAACTCGTTGATACTGACCGATGACGACGACCTGATCGACCGCGGGAGCGTCCAACGGGCCGTTCTCGGCGAAGCCGCACGACTGCATCCCGACAGCGACCTCGCGGGCGGCGAACCGATCATGCAGCGGATCCCGCGCATTGCGGGATTGAGCATCGGATGCCACCTGCACGTCGACGGACGGCCGGTGTTCTATGTGGCCGTCGTGACGGACGTCGCCGACGAGTTCATCGTCCGGGAGGTGCCGCCGGAGGGGATGCGGATCGTCGGCCCCGGTGAACCCTGAACGCACGAATCTCGTCAGCTCGCGGGATCATCCCCGAACACGCGTACCTCCTGCGCGCATCGGCAGGCAACCGCGATCTTCGCGGCCCACTCCAGCGCCGCCTCGCGGGAGGGCAGCTCCAGTACCGCAAAACCACCGTCGAGCTCTGCCGTCTGCGGGTACGTGCCCGCCGTCACCGTGCCGTCTCCTGCGACCATGACGGGCGGAACGCTCGCGTCGATGCCGCCACCGAACACCCAGACACCGGCGTCCTTCGCCTCCTGCACCACCGCATGCGACGTTTCCGAGACGGCCTGCAATCCTTCGGCGGGAATGATCATGGCGTCACTCGGGAACGAGATCAGGTACTTCGACATCGTTTCGGCTCCTTCTTTCCATGTCACTTGTCGGCCCCATCCTCGCCGACGCAGGTACACAGCGCATTCAAGTCGGTCGATCACGCCCGACAGTTCGGTGGAGCTCCGATGATCCCCCGTTGCCGCCGAGCATCTTCCGCGACACGGGCGATCAGAACCGGGACGAATCGACGCAGACCCGATAGGAAGGGTGTGCTGGTTCCCGAATCTCGACAACGCGAAGGAGAAGACTTCATGGGTACACGAACGGTCCGACGCACGGGTGCGTCCATCGTGGCCGCCGCTGGGGTGGCCGCTGCGACGATCGTCGGGGGCGGTGTCGCCGGCGCGGCGACGTCGACCACGATGGCCTGTGGCAGCGCGAACCCGCTGCCGTGGGCACCGGCATTCACTTGGACGGTCACCGCCGGTTCCGGTGAATCGCTGCCGCCGAACGGGGACGCGCTCGTGCCGTCACTGTTGCTCAGCGGCGGCAACGACCTTCCCGCACCGCCCCCGGGGCTCATCCCGAGCATCGGACCCAACTGGTACGGCACGCAGGTTCTCGTCGACTGGCACAACAACACCACCGGGGAGTCCGGGCGTTCGGTGAGCGATCCGGCCGCCTGGAACCAGAAGCCCGGCATCCCGATCAACCGGACGTTCACGGGAGTCGGGAACGTGGACTTCACGGTCACCGCCCAGACCGGCGCGGGCTGGTGGTTCCTCAACACACAGAACGCGGTGTGCACGGGCAACATCGACATCGTGCCCGGTCGGTAGCGTTCGAGGCCGCTGATTCGACCGGTCGTCGCACATTAGGGTGAGGCGACCTCGTTGAGCGAACGAACGGAAGGCGGCCGACGATCGTGGAGATGGTGATCGCACGCAACCCGGACCCGAATTCGAGCCTGCCGTTCCTGTTGCGGCTTCCACTCGACGGTGGGCTCGTCTTCCGGACGTCCGACACGTGGCCGCGCACGAAAGCTCTGTTCTGCTACCCGGTTTCGGTCGGCGAGTGGCCCTCCGACGCCGATGTCGTCGAGCGCTGCGCAGTGCGGTCGTGTGTGCGGCGCGGTGCCGCAATCGATCTCGTGGTGGACCGGAGCCGGGAAAGCCGCTCACAGATCGTGTACACCAAGGCACGCGGCCGTGACATGGTGTTCTGGCAGTCGCCGCGCACCCGGAAACAGGCTCGTCCTCAGGTGCGTACGCCCACTGCGCGCGCTGCGGGACTCGCCGACCTGACCATCGTCGTCGACTCGCACGAACGCTACGCCTACAAGTTCTCGAACCAGCAGGTCAGTACGGTGACCGGGCCGTTGGCGTGCGGAGACTACGGTCTGCTCGCCGACGATCAACTGGTGGCCTCGGTGGAGCGCAAGTCGCTCGACGATCTGGTGTCGAGCCTCACCAATGGCAAGTTGCGTTTTGCAATGGCCGAACTCGCCGCGCTGCCCCGCGCCGCGGTGGTTGTGGAGGATCGCTATTCGGCGGTGTTCAAGGTCGGGTGGGTCCGGCCCGCGGTGGTCGCCGACGGCCTCGCCGAATTGCAGGTGCGCTATCCCAATGTGCCGATGGTGTTCTGCGAAACCCGGGCGTTGGCCGAGGAGTGGACGTACCGCTTCCTCGCGGCAGCGCACCAGTGGGCCGAGGACGATACCGTCGCGCGTGAACGGATCGTCCCGGCGCCCGCGACGGCCATAACCGCACCGACACCGACACCGACAGAGCCCACCACCGCGCAGGTGCGGGCGTGGGCACGCACCGCGGGAATCGCCGTGCCGGACCGTGGACGGTTGCGCCCAGAGGTGTGGACAGCGTTTCGCGCCGCGGACCCTACTCCGAACGACGCCTGAACGGACCCGCGTCAGCGGCGACTGGTGCGGACCACCCGCCCGATCAGCGCGTTCTCGCGAGTTCGAGCGAATCGGCCACGAAGAACGAGCGGACGCCTCACCGCTAGATCATGACCTCCGCGAGGAGAACACAGACCACCGTCAACACTCCGACGATGAGGCCGAAGATCGCCGATTCGGCCAGGAATCCGACGGATACACCGGAGACGAGTGCAGCGACCCCGACGGTTCCGGCCACGTGGCGACCTCGGGAGAACGACCGATCGAGTGAACGCGGATGATCATGGGAGGCAGTTGTCATGGTGAGAACTTTCGACGCCGAACTTCGACGACCGCCGAATGGCAGCCACTCCGCGGCACCCCCTGCGGGCCACGGCATGCGCACCAGCACCTGAGCGTCGATTCACCTTCCCTGCATATTGATTCGTTGCCCCGGTGATGTTCTGCACGTACACGGCCGCCAACGAAAAATCGTGAGACATCTCGCCATTTCGCGGCAGTGATTGTGACCAATCCTATCCACTGTGGGATATACCTCGCAATCGAAGTGTGACCTGAGGCGGAAAACTCGGGACTTTGGCCTCAATTCGAAGCCCCGACGTACAACAACGGAGGGACGGCAGCCGGTCAAGGATTCCCGGTTCGGACGAGTCCTTGTCAGCCGGCGCCACGGTGACGCCGGCGCCACTGCACGGCGGCCGTGACGAGCCTGATACCGAGAGCGATCAGGATCAGATTGAGGACCATCTGCACCGTGACGACGACCCGCGCGGCCTGGCTGACCGCGGCGATGTCACCGAATCCTACTGTCGAGAAGACGGTCAGGCAGAAGTAGAGGGCATCGATCCGCGAGAGCGGCTCGTCGAAGCTGCCCGGATTCACCACCGACATGCGGAAGAACACCGTCGCGAACAGTACGAGATAGAACACGACGACAGTGGTGAGGGCTTCGATGGCCTGTACGGCCGGATACTCGGCGGCCATGATCCGGCGGATCTGCCACCAGCCCAAAGCGATCACCACAACGATTCCTGCGGCCAGCGCGAACGCAGCCGTCAGGTCGCCGACGTGGTCGAGCGGCAACAAAAAATAGACGAATACCAGCACCAGTGCGATCAGCGCCGGGCGCGCCAGCGCGCGGACCAGAATGCGCCGCCGGTCCCGCCGGGACAGTCGTTCGGGTCGCCCGGATTCGTCACTCGTCGGGACCGGTGGGCCAGGCGGTTCGGTCATGGATCCACCTGACCTCTGTGGACGTGGTGCCGAGCGTCGTACCGGATTCAGGGTAGGCGACTGCGCGTGATCACCCGCGGCAAATTGCCGGGCAAACGCCGCGCCGCACCCGGAATCACCCGGTTCACCCCACGTGAGCGATAGCGTCTAGCACCATGAAGCGAGCGAAGGAGCGGAGCCCATGGCACAGCACGAGGTGACGCCGAAGCGGGAAATGTGGTCGGGCCGGTCGGTGTTCATCATGGCGGCGATCGGTTCCGCCGTCGGCTTGGGGAACATCTGGCGGTTCCCGTACGTCGCCTACGAGAACGGCGGCGGCGCATTCCTGATCCCGTACCTGGTGGCACTGCTCTCCGCCGGTATTCCCCTGCTGTTCGTCGACTACGCGCTGGGTCACAAGTTCCGGGGATCGCCACCGCTGGCGTTTCGCCGGTTGGCGCGTGGCAGCGAATTCCTCGGCTGGTGGCAGGTGCTGGTGTGCTTCGTCATCGGCGTGTACTACGCGGTGATCGTCGCGTGGGCGGCGTGCTACACCTACTTTTCGATCTCCGAGGCGTGGGGTGACGATCCCGAGCACTTCTTCATGACCGACTTCCTGCGCGTCGACTCCGATGCCTCGTTCGGCCTCGATTTCGTGCCGGGAGTCTCGTGGCCTCTGCTACTTGTGTGGCTGGCAGCGCTCGGCGTGCTCGCACTCGGCGTGCAGCGCGGCATCGGCAATGCGAACCGCATCTTCGTGCCACTGCTGGTCATTCTGTTCGGCGCCCTCGTGATCCGGGCACTGTTCCTCGACGGCGCCACCGAAGGCCTCAACGCCTTCTTCACGCCGAACTGGGAGGCGCTCACCGACACCGGGGTGTGGATCGCGGCCTACGCGCAGATCTTCTTCTCCCTGTCCGTGGCGTTCGGCATCATGATCACCTATTCGTCGTACCTGAAGAAGAAGACCAACCTCACCGGATCGGGTCTCGTCGTCGGCTTCTCCAACTCGAGTTTCGAGGTGCTGGCCGGTATCGGCGTGTTCTCGGCGCTCGGGTTCATGGCACAGGCGCAGGGCGTGCAAGTCGGCGAGGTCGTCTCCGGCGGTATCGGTCTCGCCTTCATCGCGTTCCCCGCGATCGTGTCGCAGATGCCGGGCGGACCGATCTTCGGTGTGCTGTTCTTCGCGTCGCTCGTGTTCGCCGGATTCACGTCGATGATCAGCATCATCCAGGTGACGGTGTCCGCGTTCGAGGACAAGACCGGCCTCGGCAAGGTCCCGGCCGTGCTGATCATCGGTGGTGCCTCGGCGATCGTGTCGTTGCTGTTGTTCCCGACGACCACCGGTCTGAACACACTCGATGTGGTCGACAGGTTCGCCAATCAGTTCGGCATCGTCGGTGTGGCGTTCGTGGCGATCGTCGTGATCGCGTGGGTGCTGCGACGACTGCCCGAACTGCGCGACCACCTGAACTCGGTGTCGTCGTTCCGGGTGGGGCCGGTGTGGCAGGTCTTCGTCGGTGTCGTCACCCCGATCGTGCTCGGCTACATGCTCTTCAGCGAGATCCGGGACCGGATACGGGAAGGGTACGGTGGGCTGCCCGACGATCTGGTGATGACGTTCGGCTGGGGTGTGCAGGCCGCGGTGATCATCCTGGCAATCGGCATGTCGTTCCTGCCGTGGCGCCGCGATATCGATCTCGACTTCGAGACAGACGACGACCCCCCGGTACCGAGCGGACAGACCGCCTCGATCGACAAGACCGATTCCGCCGGGAAGACCGAGCCGGGAGGAAACCTGTGAACACGTCGGCGATCGTGATAATGATCCTCGCCCTGGCGATCCTGTGGGGTGGGTTGATCACCAGCGTCATCCACCTACGCAATCACCCGGACGAACCGGAGTGAGCGCTACCGCCCGCACTCGGGTACCGGCGTCACCCGTGCAGAGCCGGTGAGGACAGCAGGTCCGCGTGATACCGCTCGGTCACGTTCGGGTGGGCGCGCAGCCGGGATTTGAGCGCGTTGAGTCCGTACACCGAGTGCAGGGTGCCACCGTGTTCGTCGGTGCCGACACCGCGTGCGTTCGCCGCGAGCTCCGGCGGCAGCGCAACGGCCGGCAGCGCCTTGTCGAGACCCGGGTTGAGGAAGAACGGCAGCGAGATACGGTCGGTCCCGGGTTCCGGTGGCAGCACCCGATGTGCGGTGGCCTCCAGATAGCCGCCGGTGGCCAGTTCGAGCAGTTCACCGATGTTGACGATGAAGCAGCCCGGCAGCGGATCGACGTCGATCCAGGTGCCGTCGTGATCGACCTGGAATCCGGTGCTGCCGGGTTCCGGATACAGCAGGGTGAGGACCCCGACGTCCTTGTGGCTGCCGACGCCCTGCCCGGTCACCGAGCCGTCATGTCCGGGGTAGCGAGCAATCTTGAGCAGCGGATCGGGATCGGCGAACGCGTCGTCGAAGAAACCGGCGGGTGCGCCGAGTGATTCGGCCCAGGCGCGCAGTAGCACGATCCCGACGGCCTGGGCCTGCTCGATCCAGCGCAGCGCGAGATCGCGCAATTCGGGGATCTGCGCCGGCCACAGGTTCGGGCCGTGCAGCACCTCCCACGGTGTCGCGGGATCGACGGAGGTGACCGCGGTGCGTTCCGGTCCGATGTCGATCTGCTCCCGCCAATCGACGGTGCCCTGGGTCCGTTCACCGCCGATGCGGGTGTATCCGCGGAACTGCGGGGAATGCACGTTTTCGATCTCGAGTTTCTCGGCAGCGGGCAGCGCGAAGAACCGGCGGGCCGCGGCGAGGAGCGCATCGGCGAACACCGGGTCGATGCCGTGACCGGCAAGGTGGAAGAACCCGATCTCGTGGGTCACCGTGCGCAACCGGGTCAGCAGCTCCGCGCGTGCCTCGGGACCTCGGTGCAGGTCCGCAAGGTCGATGACGGGCAATGTGGTGATGGCCGACACTGTGCTGTCCTTTCCGGCTGGCCGAGACGTGCGCGCGGCCCTGGTTGCAACAACAGTGCACGGCCGCCGAAGATTCCGTGGCGTCGGCCGCGCGGAGCGTCCGGCGACTATGCGTCCGGCGACTGTGCGTCCGGGCCGGGGTGTCGGCGGGGTGCCGCGACGGCAGCGGCGATCGCGGCGGCGACGATTGTGGCG
>NZ_JBAQXC010000103.1:0-12445 GCF_049299235.1 Rhodococcus sp. (in: high G+C Gram-positive bacteria)
GTGCGCGCCTGTTGCCGGGCTCGATCGGCGCGCACCCCCCACCCGTCGAGATGATCCCGACGGGGTAACGATCCCATATTCGTCACAGTGACGAATTGTTGCGGACTAACTACTGGTCGACGATCTCGAGTTCGCTGGGTCGCCAGAGTTTGTCGAACCACGGTTGCAGCGGGCCGTAGAGACGCAGTATCGGGAACCAGCTCTTACCGGGGACCGTCTGGATCCAGTTGTGTTCCGTGCCGGCGGGTGCCGCGGGACCGAACCAGAGCGCGATCGACCCGTCGGGTTCCTCCTGGACCGTGCCGCTCAGGCTCATCAGGCTCGGATAGGGATTGTCGGTCTGCAGCAGGGACCGGGTCTGGGTGTCGTAGATGTCGACGGACCAGAAGTTCTTCGCCGGCGGATTCGGGGGCAACGTCAGCCGGTACGTCGTGCCGCCGTCGAGGATCCGTCCGGTGGCGTCCTCCGCGGTGTAGGTGTAGGCCGATCCGGCGCCGACCTGGGCGCGCGCCATCGCGGGTGTGATCACGGTGGCGAAGTAGTGGTATTGCGTGCGCGCGTCGAGCAGACGGGCGTGGGCGTGCAGGAACTCGTAACTGCCGCCGACGAAGGCCTGCTTCCACGAGGAGCCCTCGAAGACGAACGCCTCGCGGTTACGCGGGAAGTACACCAGTGCGCGGCTGATGCCGGCGGCGGTCTTCGCCGCCGTATCGAGGATGTTCCGCAGTCGCGGATCGGGTGCGAATCGCGTCCCGTGTTCGATGCCGATGGCGGCGAGTTGCCCGGCTCGTTCGGGATCGAGCGAGCCCGACGGCTCCTCCTGGACGAGTTCGTCGACCTCGTCGAAGAACGATGCGTCGTTGGCATGGACGGTGTTGATCGTGGTGTCCGCGAAGTTGACGAAAGTCAGGTGGGGTGGGTCGGCCGCGTCGTCGAGCCGATAGACGCGGGTCTGTTTGATCGCGTCGACTCCCCCGAGTGCGCGGAACACCACCCAGAGGGTGTAGGTGGTCGGCCGGTAGGTGAAGTAACCGTCGGGCACGGCACCGTCGAAATCCGGTGGAAGATAGAGATATTTTCCGCCCGCGCCCTTGTCCGGCCCGGCGATGCCCATGTCCGCGACGTAGCGGAACCAGAAGTCGTCCACCACGCACAGCGAGTTGCGCGGTGGCTCGATGACGACCGGACCGTCGCGCAGGTCGAGGAACATTGTCCCGTAGGTGGTTTCGGTGTTCGGGGTGAGGAACAGGCTCCCGGAGTTCGCCCGCGGCTCGGTGTAGGCCATCGTGCCCAGGCCGTCGACGCCGAGGCTGCGCAGTCCCCTGCGCATCGCGACCAGCGACGCGCCCGGCACGGTGTTGAGGAACACCTCGACGCCGCGGAGGAAGTCGAGACCGTCGTAGAGCGTGGCGACCGAATCGGGAAGGGGTACGCCGTCGAAGAAGTCGAACGACCCGATCGGGGTGTTCACCCGGTCCGGGATCCCGACAGCGGACAGGGCATCTGCCAGTGGATGTTCGTTGTGGTTCACAGGATCTCCTGCCCGGTGGGTCGAGGCGGATCGTGATGCTGGCAACCCAAAGATCGTATCCAGGAGTGTGGCGTGGCCGGGTCGTTTCGGCGTCGATCTTCCGGCCGTTCGGCCCTCCTCGTATCCCGCCGAACGGCTTAGGCTGGACGGGCACTGTCATCGAAGGAGGGCCTTGTCCGTGAGCGACCACGAAGTGAAGATGATCATTTTGTCGACCGACGATCTCGACGAGTCGATCAAGTTCTACGGCGACACCCTGGGGATGGCGCTCAAGTTCCGCGACGGCACGCATTTCGCTGCCCTCGACGGCGGCGGGGTGACGTTGGCGCTCGCCACGGCGGTCGATCATCCGATCCACGGTCAGGTGGTCGTCGGGATCAAGACCGCCGATGTCGATGCTGCAGCGAAGGCCATCGAGGACGCCGGCGGCGGCATCGTCACGGGCCCGTACGACGACGCGCACGAGCGGCGTGCGGTGGTGTACGACAACAAGGGTAACGGGCTGGTGTTCTACAGTCCCCTGAAGCGTTGAGGCTTGATACCTCCCATTAGTCCACTACAGCGCTGAACGTTTCCGCACCCTCCCGCCGTAGCAGGTGCGGCCGGAGGGTGCACCCTGCTGTAGCACTGCGCTACAATCGGTAGCAGTCTGCTACACCGGGAGGTTGGGATGGCTCCGTACACCGACAAGGTCACTCGCTTCGACGCCGAACTCGTCGACAGCGCCATCGCCGAGGGTGGCCGGCAGAACCGCACCGGCCGTCAGCAACTCGAATACTGGGCGCGCATCGGCCGAGCCATGACGGCCCACGAGACCGCCTCGCTGCACCGGGTGCAGGGTGCCCTGGCCGGGAGCCGACCGACCGCCGATCTCACCGCGGCCGAGGGCCGGTTGTTCAATGCCGAGATCGACGCCCGCATCGCCGACGGACTCGCAGACACCGACTACGGCAGCGTCCTCGCCGCGCGCGGCGTGACCACCGTGGTGCTCGACGCGGAGGGCCGACTGGTGGAGCAGCGTCCCGACGGTACGACGTGGGTGCTCGACGCCGAATGAGGCGTCTGGATCTGATCGTCGGCCCGAACGGTGCGGGCAAGTCCACGTTCGTCGAGGTGACTCTCGCTCCCCTGCTGCCGCGCAGTGTGTTCGTCAATGCGGATGTGATCGCGCGGCAGCGGTGGCCGGATCGGGCCGAGGAGATGTCGTACGAGGCTGCGCAGCTGGCGGCGGCCGCCCGTGATCGGTTGCTCGCGCAGGGCCGTTCGTTCATCGCCGAGACGGTGTTCTCGCACGCGTCGAAGCTGGGGTTGATCGATCGGGCGCAGGGTGCGGGGTTCACGGTGGTGCTGCATGTGATGCTCGTGCCCGAGGCGTTGTCTGTGCTGCGTGTCGCCCGTCGTGTCGAATCGGGTGGGCATTCGGTGCCGGAGGGCAAGATCCGGTCCCGGTATCGGCGGTTGTGGCCTCTGGTCGCGCAGGCGATCGGGCGGGCGGATCAGTCGACGGTGTACGACACGGCGTCGGGAACTCCGCGCGTGGTGGCGCGGTTCGCGGCCGGGGTGCCGGTCGGGGCGCTCGGGTGGCCGGTGTGGGCGCCGGCGGCGCTCGCGGAATTGGGGTGACTGCACCCCGTTGCGGGCGCGTCGGAGGTGATCGTGGTGCGATTGTCTCCGCCGCGCCCAGCGGTCGTTACGGGCAGGACGGTGCGATCTCGGTGCCCGCGACGACGTCCGCGGCGAATGCCGTTGCGGTGTCGAAGGAGGCGTCCATGATGTCGCGGTGGTCGGCGCCGTCGACCGTCTCGTACACCACCGGGGCTCCCTTGCCGCACAGTGTCGCGGTCAGGATGTCGGTGGTCGGTGCGGCGACCACGGTGTCCGCGGTGCCCTGGAGTATCAGCACGGGAGCGGCCGGGGTGGTGTTCTCCGGTTCCTGCTCCTTCAGGTAGTCGGTCCACGGTCCGAGGTCGGCGTCGGGTCGGATCACCGAGTCGACCCGGATGTCGCCGATCGCGGCGCGGACGTCGGCGATGCAGCCGGTACGGGCGGCCTTCATGAGGGGATCGGCGGCCGGGGTGACGATGTCGTCGGGTACCACGGCGGGGTCGGCTGCTGCCGCGCCGAGGAGGGTGAGGGGTAGGAAGCCGAGGACGGGCGCGACGGATTGGTCGCCGCTTGTGATGTAGAGCGGGGTTTGACTCAGGCCGCTGCCAGGGGCGAGTGCGATCACGCCGGCCAGGTCGAGTCCTTCGGCGCGTTCGACGCCCAGTTCGGAGGCGCTGATTGCGGCCGCCCCACCCTGGCTGTGCCCCACGGCGATCCAGGTGGTGCCGACGGAGTCGTCGAGGTTGCGGGCGGCGGTGACGATGTCGGTCATGGCGTTCACCTCGGATCGGGCGTTGAGGTAGGTGTGGTCGCCGGGGGTGCCCATGCCTTCGTAGTCCGTGCGGACCACGGCGTAGCCCTGGTCGAGCCAGCGGTCGAGGGATGCGATGGTGCGGGCGAGGTAGTCGTGCGCGGCGCCGTCGACGGTGTCTCCGGAGGGGGCGCAGGTGTCGGCGATGCCGGTGGTGCCGTGTCCCCAGCTGATGACGGGCCAGCCGCCGTCGGGGGCGGTGCCCGGGGGGATCGCGACGGTGCCGGAGACGACGATGGGCCGGCCGGCGTCGTTCACCGACGAGTAGGTGATCAGTTCGTTGCGTGCGGCGCCGGGAAGTGCGGCGGCGGTGGTGAGGGGTGCGGTGGACAGCAGGTCACCGGGTTGTGGCGTGCTCGTGTCGGAACTGTTGTCGGTGGCGGAGCAGCCGGTCAGGATCGCCGCGGTGACCGCGATCCCACTTATCATTCGAGCCGGAACTGTGGGTCGATGCTGACGCATGGGTGCCTCCGAACGGGGATGCGAGGTCGAGACCTCGACATGTTTAAGAAGGGTTTCTTACTACCGTGATGCGCGACACACTGTCAACGTCCCGTCTCACTCTGGTCCTGGCGGCCGAGCGCCTGGTCGCCGAGCGCGGACTGCACGGTGTTCATGCGAGCGAGGTGGTCAAGGCCGCGGGCCACCGGAACAATTCGGCGATCACCTATCACTTCGGATCGTGGGAGAACCTCCTCGTCACTGTGTGGGAACTGCATACGGTTCCGGTGAACGCGGCGCGCGCGGACGCGGTCGCCGCCGCCCGCGCCGCCGGGAGTTACACCCTCGTGGCGATGGTCCGCGCGTACGTGCGCCCCCTGGTCGACGAGGTGGGACGTCACCGGCCGAGCTATTGGGCCCGTTTCAACGAGCAGTGGCTCGCCACGCTGCCCCTCGACATCTTTGCTCTCGACGCCGCCGAGACGGCGCGGCAGCCGCACACGGAGTCGCTGACGGTGGTGCACGAGCTGTTCGCGGACATGGCCGACGCCCTGATCTGGGTTGTTCCAGAGCTCCGGCGACGTCGGGTGGCGATGATGGCGCGGTTCGTCATCGGGGCGCTCGCGGCGTGGGAACGCGAACCGGAGGCGGCTCGTCTCGACGAGCTCGGTGATGAACTCGTGGCGCTGGCGTTGGGGTTGTTGACCGCCCGGTAGGGATCAGCGGCGGGGGGCGCCGACCTCACCGTGACCCCAGTGTCGGAGCGTCTCGTCGCTCTCCTCGAGTCGCGCTGCGAGGACCGCGTCGATCGTCTCGATTGCGGTCGGGGTCACCATCTCGTGGTGCTCGCAGTCGAGGCGGTATTGGTGGATGTCTCCCGAGACCACGTTGTGCCAGGCGGCGACCGCGGGTATCGACGACGCCGACCGGTTCGCGGTGAAGAACAGCACGTCACCGTCGAAGGTGTCGGGGGAATGTCGTCGCGCGGCGCGGGATGCTTCGGTCGATCCGGCCTGGATACGTTCGAGGTGCGCGGCGGTCAAGCCGGTGCCGCCGCCGAGGGTCTCGTCGAGGATCGCTGCGGCTCGCTCGACGGTCGGTTCGGGGCCGCCGTCGATGGTGGCGCCGAGGTCGCGGAGCATATCGGTGACCCCGATCGTCGGCGCTCCCCCGGTGGTCACCAGGTGACTGTCGAGCAGTGCGAGGGTGTCGACGACCTCGCCGCAGCGCCGCAGTTCGACGGCGATCGCGTGGCCGATGATGCCGCCGAGGGACCAGCCGAGCAGGTGGTAGGGGCCGTGCGGTTGCACGCGGCGGATCTCCTGGACGTACCGGTGTGCCAGTGCCCGGATCGTGTCGATGTGCTGTTCGCCGCTCAATGTCGGCAATTGCAGCCCGTACACCGGCCGGTGTCCGTCGAGTCGCTGTGCGAGTGTGGTGTATCCCCAGGCGAGGCCGGCGGCGGGATGTATGCAGAACAGTGCCGGGCCGGTGCCCTCGCGGAGTTGCACCAGTACCCGCAGTGCGTCGTCGATGCCGGTGGGTTCGCCGGGTGCGGCCAGGTGGGCGGCCAGGTCGGCGGCGGTCGGGTGCACGAAGATCGCCTGCAGCGGGACCCGTCGGCCGAGGCGTTCGGCGAGGGCCGGTAGTGCCCGGGTGGCCAGCAGGGAGGTGCCGCCGAGGTCGAAGAAGCTGTCGTCGACGGAGATTCGTTCCAGGCCGAGGTGTTCGGCGAAGATGTCGGCGACGAGGTGTTCGAGCCCGGTGCCCGGTGCCCGGTAGGTGTCGTCGGTGGTGGTGCCGAAGTTCGGTGCCGGGAGTGCCCGGCGGTCCAGTTTGCCGGCCGGGGTCAGGGGGATCTCGTCGACTGCGATCACCGAGGTCGGCACCATGTGGGATGGGAGTCGTTGTGCCGCAAATTGTTTCAATTCCGCTACGTCGGTGTCGGTGGCCGGTGCCGACCGGACGTAGGTGGTGAGGACGGTCTGCCCGGACGGTGCGGTATGCCCGAGGGTGTGCGCGAACACGACATGCTCGTGACTGCCGAACACCGCGTCGATCTCACCGGGTTCGATGCGGAAACCACGCACCTTCACCTGGAAGTCGGAGCGGCCGACATAGTCCAGGCGGTGATCACCGGTCCAGCGCACCACATCCCCGGTGCGGTACATCCGCTGTCCGGGAACGTACGGATCGGCGACGAACCGGGCCGCGGTCAGCTCCGTGCGGGCATGATAGCCACGCGCCAATCCCGGGCCCGCCACATACAACTCCCCCGCCACCCCGACGGGCACCGGACGCAACCGTGCATCGAGGACGACCGCGCGGAACCCGCGGGTGGGCCGCCCGATGGTGACTGGTTCTCCCGCAGCCAGCGGCGCGCTGAGCGAGGTCATGATCGTCGCCTCGGTCGGCCCGTATGCGTCGATGATGCGGCGGCCCGGGGCCCAGCGGGCCACCAAGTCCGGCGGGCAGGCCTCCCCCGCGACCAGCAGCACCCGCAGTGCCGGTACCGCGGCGGGGTCGAGGGAGGCCAGCGCGGTCGGTGTGATGAATCCGTGGGTGACCCGATGGGTGTCGAGCACGTCGGTCAGGTCGGCGCCGCCGTACACCTGCGGCGGGACCACGACGAGCGTCGCGGCCGCCGACAATGCCATCATCTGTTCGAACACCGACGCGTCGAAACTCGGCGACGCCAGGTGCGAGACGCGGCTGGCCGGTTCGATCTGCAGATGGTCGCGTTCCTCCGCGGCCAGGTCCGCCAGACCCCGATGGGTGACGGTGACTCCCTTGGGGCGGCCGGTGGAGCCGGAGGTGTAGATGAGATAGGCCGGGTGGTCGCGGTGCAGTGCCACGGGCCGGTCCCGGTCGGTGACGGCGGCGCCCGCGTGGGCGGCGATGCCGGCGGCAGTGCCCGGATCGTCGAGCACGATCCAGTCGATGCCCGCAGGCAGGGCGCTCCGGTGCGCGGCAGTGGTGATACCGAGCCGGGTGCCGCTGTCGTCGAGCATGTAGGTGATCCGGTCGGTCGGATACCCCGGGTCCACCGGGACGAACGCCGCCCCGGTCTTGGTGACCGCCCACACCGCGGTGACCGATTCGAGGGATCGGGTCGATGCGAGTGCGATGACGGTGTCGGGGCCGGCGCCGCGGGTGAGCAGCAGCCGGGCCAACCGGTTCGCGGCGGTGTCGAGGTCCCGGTAGGTGATGGTGCGGTCCCCGTCGATGACGGCGACCCCGTCCGGTGCGGCGGTCACGGCCCCGTCGATGAGATCGGGCCACCGGCCGGTGCCCGATCCGGTGGGGCCGTACGCCGGAACCAGGGCGCGCCGCTCGTCGTCGGTGATCAGATCGACGTCGCCGATCGACCGGTCCGGGTCGGTGGTGAGCGCATCGAGCAGTCGCAGGAAGCGGTCGGCGAACGCGGTGACGGTGTCGGCGTCGAACAGGTCGGTGGCGTACACGAATGCCGCGTCGAGGCCGCCGCCGGTGCTGGTCGGGGTGTCCGCCACGAGCAGTTCGAGATCGAAGTTGCACACCGTCGGATCCAAGTGCAGCCCGGTGACGGTCAGATGGGGCAGTTCGAGGCTGGGACGTTCGGTGTTCTGGAATTCGAGGGAAACCTGGAACAGCGGCGAGTGTGCGGTGGAGCGGGCCGGGTCGAGCGCTTCGACGACGCGTTCGAACGGGACGTCGGCGTGGCTGAACGCGTCGATGTTGCCGGTGGTGACCCGCGACACCAACTCGGTGAACGTGATGTCCTCGGGTACACGGGTGCGCAGCACCAGAGTGTTGACGAACATGCCGACGAGGGGGTCGAGGGCGCGGTCGCCACGGCCGGCGATCGGGGTGCCGACGGCGATGTCGTCGCTGCCGGACAGCCGTGCCAGCAGTATCGACAGGGCGGCGTGCACCGTCATGAACACGGTGGTGTCCCGGCCGGCGGCAATCCGTGCCAGTTTCGTGTGCAGGTCCGCGCCGATGCGGAATCGGACGATGTCGCCGCGGAAACTCTGTTGCGCCGGGCGGGGCCGATCGGTGGGCAGGGTCAGCACCTCGGGCAGGCCCGCGAGGGCCCGCTGCCAGTGCTCGAGTTGCGCGGCGGCACGCGAGGTGCGGTCGGCGGTGTCGCCGAGCCGCTCGATCTGCCACAGCGCGTAGTCGGGGTACTGCACCGGCAGCGGCTCCCAGCGGGGGGCTTCACCGCGGGTGCGGGCATGGTAGGCGGTGAACAGGTCGCGGGCCAGCGGTGCCGTGGAGGCCCCGTCCGCGGCGATGTGATGCACGACGAGCACGGCGATGTGTTCGTCGCGGCCGACGGTGAACACCCGGGCCCGCAACGGCACGTCCACGGTGACGTCGAATCCCTCACCGAGGAACTCGCCGACCCGGGCGAGTACGGCGTTCTCGTCGGTGGTGACCACGTCCAGGGTCAACGGGACATCGTCGGCGGCGAGGATGCGTTGGCTGGGGCCGTGTGCGCCGGCCGGGTACACGGTGCGCAGGCTTTCGTGTCGGTCGAGCACGTCGTGCAGTGCTGCGCCGAGCGCGGCGATCGACAGGTGTCCGCTCAGGCGAATACCGAGGGGAATGTTGTAGGCCGCCGAGGTGGTGTCGAACTGGTTGATGAACCACAGGCGTTGCTGCGCCGGGGACAGCGGGATGCGGTCGGGGCGTGGTCGTGCCGCCAGGGCTCCTGCGGCCGGTGCGGCGCCGATGTCGGCGAGGTGCGCGGCCAGGGCCCGCACGGTCGGTGCCTCGAACAGCGCCCGCACCGGGATGTCGGTGCCGAGGGTCGCGCCGAGCCGCGCGACCGCGCGGGTCGCGATCAGCGAGTTGCCGCCGATGTCGAAGAAGCTGTCGGTTACCGAGATCCGGTCCGCGCCGAGCACGTCGGCGAGTTCGGCGGCGATGACGGTTTCCAGGTCGGTGGCCGGCGCCTGATGGCTGCCGGTGGTGGTCAGTTCCGGTACCGGCAGGGCCTGGCGGTCGAGTTTGCCGACGGGGGTCAGCGGGATCTGGTCGAGGCCGACCACCGCGGCGGGCATCATGTGGGCGGGCAGTGTCTCCCCCACGTGGGTTTTGAGGGTGTCGGGATCGATCGTCCGGCCGGGTTCGGGCAGTACGTACGCGACGAGGACGGTGTCTCCGGACGGGGCGGTGTGTCCGAGGGTCACCGCGAACGACACGTCCTGGTGGGTGGTGAGTGCCGCGTCGATCTCGCCGAGTTCGATGCGGAAGCCGCGGATCTTGACCTGGAAGTCGGAGCGGCCGACGTAGTCGAGTTCGTGGTCGTCGGTCCAGCGGGCGATGTCGCCGGTGCGGTACATCCGCTCCCCGGGGCGTCCGTGGGGGTCGGCGACGAACCGGGCGGCGGTCAGGTCCGGGCGAGCGTGATAGCCGCGGGCCACCCCGAATCCGGCGAGATGCAGTTCCCCCGGTACCCCGGCCGGGACCGGGCGTAGCGCCCGGTCGAGGATCACCGCGTGGACGCCGCGCAGTGGACCACCGAGGGTCATCGGACCGCCCGTGGTCATCGGGTCGCTGATTGCCGCCATGATCGTCGTCTCGGTCGGCCCGTACGCGTTGACCAGACGTCGGCCCGGTGCCCACGCGTCGCGCAGTTCCGGTTGCCAGGCTTCGCCGCCGACGGCGAGGTCGACGAAATCGGGGATGTCGGCCGGGTGCAGCGACGCCAGCGCCGCCGGGGTGATGAACCCGTGCGTGACCTGCTGGTCGTGCAGGATGCGGGCCAGGTCGTCGCCGCCGTACACGGTCGGGGGCACGACGACGAGGGTGGCACCGGACCCGAATGCCTGCAGGTATTCGAAGATGGATGCGTCGAAGCTCGGTGACGAGAAGTGCATGACCCGTGCACCGGGCCCGGCTGCGAAACGCTGCTGCTGGTCCAGCACGAAATTGTGGAGGCTGCGGTGGGTGGTCACCACCCCTTTCGGGCGGCCGGTCGAGCCGGACGTGTAGATCAGGTAGGCGGGGTGTGCGAGCCGCAGCGTCGTTCCCCGGTCGGTGTCGGTCACCGGTGCGGCCGGCGTGTCGGCGATGTGCTCGGCGAGTGTCGGGTCGTCGAGCATCAGCCACCGCACCGTGTCGGGCATCCGGTCGCGGTGCGTCGTGGTGGTCACCCCGACCCTCGCCCCGCAGTCGTCGAGCACGAAGGCGATGCGCTCGGGTGGATAGTTCGGGTCGACCGGCACGAATGCGGCTCCGGTCTTGGTGATCGCCCACACCGCGGCGACCGACTCGACGGACCGGGCGATGCCGAGGGCGACGAATGTTTCCGGGCCCACTCCGATGTCGAGTAGCATCCGCGCGGCGCGGGTCGACCATTCGTCGAGGTCACGGTAGGTCAGGTGCCGGTCGTCGGCGGTCACGGCGATCGCGTCCGGGTGTGCGGTCGCGGTCGCGGTGAACAGGGCGGGCAGGGTGAGTGTGGTGCCGCCGGCGGGGCCGGTGACCGGGGCCAAGGCGGTGCGTTCGGCGGCGGTGAGCACGTCGACTGCGGCGACCCGGGTATCGGGGTCGGCGGTCAGGGTCTCGAGGACCCGTTCGATGCGGTGCGCGATCGCGGTGATGGTGTCCCGGTCGAATAGTTCCGGCAGGAACTTCATCTTCAGGTGCAGTGTGGTGTCGCTGTGCGCGACGATGCTCAGCGGGTAGTGCGCGGCGTCGTGGCCGATGATGTCGGCGACGTGCATCCCGGCGATGTCGGTGTCGGCGGTCAACCCGGCCGCGTCGACCGGGTACGACTCGAACACCGTCAGGGTGTCGAATCGGGCGGCGGCACCGACTTGTTGTTCGAGGGTGCTCAACCGCACGTGATGGTGATCGAACAGGGTGGCTTGTTCGGCCTGTACCCGGTCGAGCAGCGCCCCGATCGTCTCGGCCGGATGCATGGTGATGCGCACCGGAACGGTGTTGATGAACAGGCCCACCATCGATTCGACACCCGGTACCTGTGGTGGCCGGCCCGAGACGGTCGCGCCGAACACCACGTCGGTGCGGCCGGTCAACGCGCCGAGCACCAGCCCCCACGCCGTTTGCACCAGGGTGTTGACGGTGATCCCGCGGTGCGCGGCGACGGCGTCGAGGCGGGCGGCCAGGTCCGCGGGCAGGTCGACGAGCAGATCCTCGGAGACGGTGTCGGCGGTGCCGGTGCGATGTTCGGGGACCAGCAGTGTCGCATCCTCGACGCCGGCCAGTGCCCGTGTCCAGGTGTCGAGGGAGTCCGAGGTGTTGAGTCCGGCGAGCCACGTGAGGTAGTCGCCGTAGCTGTGTGGCCGCTCCAGGGCCGTGGTGTCACCGTCGGTGGCGTACAGCAGCAGCAGTTCCTTGACCAGCAGCGGGGTGGACCAGCCGTCGAGCAGGATGTGATGGTTCGTCAGTGCCAGCCGGTAGCGGTCGGCGCCGGTGCGGATCACCGTGCCGCGTAGCAGCGGTGCGGCGGCGATGTCGAATCGGGTGTGCCGGTCGGTGGCGAGGATCCGGTCGGCGTCCCCGTCCGGGTCGTCGTGTCCGGCTACGTCCAGCACCGTCCACGGCAGTTCGACGTGCGCCGGGATCACCTGCACGAATCCGCCGGTGCCGTCGCCGGTGAACGCGGCCCGCAGATTCGGGTACCGGTCGAGCATGATCACCGTGGCGCGCCGCAGCCGGTCCGGGTCGACGGTGCCGCGCAGGTCGAAGCAGAGTTGCACGACGTACGCGTCGGCGGCGGCGGCCTGACCGGCGAGCAGCGCGTGGAACAGCAGTCCGGTCTGCAGCGGCGCCGGTGGCCATACCGTCTCGAGTGGGCCGTAGCGCTGCTCGAGACGGTCGACGGTGCTCTGGTCGAGGTGCACCAGCGGCAGATCCGATGGGGTCATACCGCCGGCGTGCGGGTCGCGCACGTGATCGGCGAGTGCGGTGGCGGCCCGGGTCCACGCCGCGGTCAGGGCGGTGACGGTCGCGGTGTCGAGCAGCCCGGCAGGGAACGACCAGTGGGCGCGCAGCACCGGGCCGTCGTCGGTGTCGACGGTGACCGCGTTGATGTCGACGAC
>NZ_JBAQXC010000104.1:0-34952 GCF_049299235.1 Rhodococcus sp. (in: high G+C Gram-positive bacteria)
CACCCCGGTCGACGACGGCGACCGCACCGGCCACGTCGAGGCCGTCGTAGTCGGTGGCCTCACAGCCGGGTGTGTCGTCGGCGGGGGCCCGCACGACACGCGCGGTGATGCCGTCCGGGCCGGTGGACGGCGACATGCCGAGCACGCGCAGCTCGACCGGTGCGCCGTCCACGGTCAGCGACGCATCGGCGACCTCGAACGAGGTGACCTCGAACTCCGGTGTCTGCACATCGAACCCGGCGTCGCGCAACTTCCCGGCGACATAGTCGACGCTCGCGTCGTAACCGGGGGTGCCCAGCGCCCGATTGCCGTCGTTGTCGGTGGCGATGCGCTCGAGTTCCTGCAAATGCCCGACGACGGCGTCGAGTTGTACCGCGTCGGCGAGCGCCGGCGCCTCGATCGGTGCGGGCGGGACGGCGGTGCTCGAACAGGCCACCCCCAGCGCCGCGGCGACGATGATGCCCGACAGTGCCATCGTGTTCGTCGCGGTCCGCCTCATCCGGCGAGGATACCCGCACCGCCTGCTCCACACCGGGCGAAAACAACCACACGCGAAGTCCGCGCGAGCGTACCTACGGTCCGGCGAACCGGTCCAGCAACCACGAATCGACGTCGCGCAACGCTGTCGCCGCCAGGTCCGTCAGGTGCCCGGTGAACCCGTGCAGCGCCTCCGGATAGATCCGGAACTCGACGTCGTTACCCGCCGCCGACAGCCGCCCGGCCATCGCGATGTTGTCCTCGAGCAGCACATCCTGCGCACCGACGATCATCACCGTCGGCGGCAGGCCCCGCAGGTCGGCGAAGATCGGGGAGATGTCGGGAGCCGTCCGGTCGCCCACGTGACCGGCATACGCCTCGATGAAGTACTCGTCGGCGATCCGGCGCCCGGCGGGGGTCTGCGTACTCAGATCGTAGGCACCGAATTGCAATGCTGCGCCGGCACATTCGGCACCGCCTCGGTCGCGCATTCGCAGCAGGGTCACCACTGCCAGTGTTGCGCCCGCCGAACTCCCACCGATCGTCGTGCGGGTGGTCCCGAAGCGCTCCTCGGTGTGCTCGACGAGCCACCGCGCTGCTGTGTCGCAGTCGTCGGGTGCGGCCGGCCACGGATTTTCGGGGGCGAGCCGATAGTCGACGCTCACGATGGCGATGTTCAACCGGTCGGCGCGTTCACGGTTGCGGAGATCCTCGCGCGCGGCGGACCCGAGGTAGAAGCCCCCGCCGTGGATGTCCAGGTGAACCCCGTGCACGACGCCGGATTGCGGGGTGAACACCCGGATCGGGATGGACCGCCCCGCCGCCTCGGCCACCAGCTCGAGTGCCGGCGGATCGGCCGCCGACGGCGCGGGTACCGCCGCACGCGTCTCCCGCAGCTCGTCCAGGTCCTTCGGGCCGCGACCCGCCGGTCGCTTCCGGTAGAACTCGCGGGCGCGCTCGATCTGTCCCGCAGGTACGTCGACGGACAGGGCCTCTCGCGTGAATCTCATCGTTCAGGCGTCGCGTCGGTTCACCACGACCACCGCGGCCCCGAACACGACGAGGGCGACCACCACGAAGTACAGGAATGCGCCCCACGGCCCCCAGTGGAAGTCGATGCCCTGGCCGGTGCCGAGAAAGTAGTTGATGTTCGCGAACGGCAGGAACGGCTGGGCGGTGCGGCCGAACGAACCGAACAACCCGAACAGCGATTCGATGAGCATCGGCCACAACAGCAGGATCGCGATGGTGCCCGCGGACTGACGCAGCAGGGCACCCACCCCCACCGCCAGGATCGACGCGACCAGCGCGAACAGCGCGGTGCCGTAGATCGTCCGCCACGTCGTGCCCTCGAGGACGAGGTCCCGGCCGGCTTCCGGTCCGGCCAGCGCCTTGGTCAGGTAGAACGCGGCCAGCGCGAGCACACCGGACAGGATCGCCCCGAGCACACCGATCAGCAGTGCCTTCACCGCGAGCACGACACCGCGGTTCGGCATGGCCTGGAACGTGGAGCGGATCACCCCGAACCGGTATTCACTGGTCACCGACAGCGCCGCGAGGATCATCAGCACCAGCACGCCGAATCCGGTCACCCCGCTGACGGCGGCGTCGGCGGTGGGATAGAAGCGGACGGTGTCGTCGTCCGCGGACATCGACGCGTTCGCGACCACGCCGAGGATCCCGGCCAGGCCGAGCCCGAGCGCGACGATCACGGCGGCACACCACCACGGCGACTGCACCGACGTCAATTTGATGCGCTCGGCGCGCACCGTGTCGATCGCCACGCTCATCACAGGCCACCCTTCATCACGGAGTCGGCACCGGTGCCGTGGAACTGCACGTCGCCACCGGTCATTTTCATGAATGCTTCTTCCAGCGAGGCGTGCTGCCCGGCGAGTTCGTGGAGCACCACCGACCGCGCCGCGGCCAGTTCACCGACCTCCGCCGCGGTCACTCCGGCGACGACGAGCGCCCCGTCGTCGTCGCGGACGGCGAGTCCACGCTCGGTGAGCGCAGCCCGCAGCGTGTCGAGTTGGGGGCTGCGCACCCGCACCGCCGCTTCGGAGGCCTGCGCGACGAACGCATCGACGGAGGTGTCGGCCATGAGCCTGCCCCGCCCGATCACCAGCAGATGATCGGCGGTCTGCGCCATTTCCGACAGCAGGTGACTCGACACCAGGACGGTGCGTCCTTCGGCCGCGAGCGCCTGCATGAATCGCCTGATCCACACGATGCCCTCGGGGTCGAGGCCGTTGACCGGTTCGTCGAACAGCAGCACCTGCGGGTCGCCGAGCAGTGCCCCGGCCAGGCCGAGACGCTGGGACATGCCGAGCGAGAACCCGCCCGCGCGTTTGGTCGCCACCTCGGTCAGGCCGACTTGACGCAACACCTCCTCGACCCGCGAGTCGGGTAGCCCGTTCGACGCGGCCATCCACCGCAGGTGCGCGCGGGCCGAACGGTTGGGATGCACCCATTTCGCGTCGAGCAGTGCACCGACGGTGCGCAACGGCCTGGACAGCTCCCGATAGGGTTTCCCTGCGACCAGTGCGGTTCCGGCGGTGGGCCGGTCCAGGCCCAGAATCATCCGCATCGTCGTGGATTTGCCTGCGCCGTTCGGGCCGAGGAACCCGGTGACGATTCCCGGTCGGACGGTGAACGTCACGTCGTCGACGGCGGTGGTCGATCCGAAGGTCTTGGTCAGTCCCGTCACTTCGATCATGACCACCACCCTGCCCGATCCTCCCGGATCGCGCAGCGGTTGCCCGGTCCTACGACTCGAGTGGCGACGACGCCTGCGCCCAGAACCGCTTCGGAATCCGTCCCGCGTGCCGGGCCAGGAAGCCTGCCTCGACGGCATGCCGCATCGCCGACGCCATGAGCGCCGGATCCTTCGCCCGGGTCACCGCGGTCGCCAGGAGCACGGCGTCGCAACCGAGTTCCATCGCGAGCGCGGCGTCGGAGGCGGTGCCGATACCGGCGTCGAGCACCACCGGCACGCCTGCCGCGGCGACGATCATTTCGATGTGGTGCGGATTGGCGATGCCGAGGCCGGTGCCGATCGGTGAGCCGAGCGGCATCACCGCCGCGCAGCCGACGTCTTCGAGCCGTCTCGCCAGCACCGGATCGTCCGTCGTGTACGGCAGGACCACGAAGCCGTCGTCGACGAGTTGCTCAGCGGCGGAAACCAGTTCGATGGCGTCGGGCAGCAGGGTGCGTTCGTCGGCGATGACCTCGAGTTTCACCCAGTCGGTGTCGAGTGCTTCGCGTGCCAAGCGCGCGGTGAGTACCGCTTCCTTCGCGCCCCGGCACCCCGCGGTGTTCGGCAGCGGGGTGATGCCGAGTCGGCGCAGCAGATCGAGCACCCCGGTCCCGGAGGCCGCATCGACCCGGCGCATCGCGACGGTGGTCAGTTCGGTACCGGATGCGACGAGTGCGTCCTCGAGCACCGTCAGGTTCGCGGCGCCGCCGGTGCCGGTGATCAACCGTGACGCGAAGGTGCGCCCGGCGATGGTCAACTGCGGCAGGTCGGGTGCCGGATCGCGACGGTCAGCCACCTTGAACCGCCGTGAGAATCTCGATCTGCCAGCCCTTTCCGACCGGTTCGGACCAGCGGCCTCGGGGAAACACCGACCCGTCGACGGCGACCGCGATGCCCTTTTCCGGCAATCCCAGCTGCGTCAGCAGTTCCGCGACCGTCGGCGGCTCGGCGAAGTAGTGGTCCTCACCGTTGACGGTGATTCCCACCGACATCGGGTTCGTCATCACAGCACTTCCTTCGTAAATCGATGTGGATCAGCAGCTTTCACTTCGGCCAGCGGTTCGTCGCCGAGTTCGGCGAGCACCGCGTCCGCGGTGATCGGCGTGAACAGCACACCGCCTCGCCCGTGCCCGGTCGCGGCGATCACCCGTTCCGACAACCTCCCGATGATCGGCAGGTTGTCCGGGCTCATCGGCCGCAGCCCCGCGGACAGGTCGTAGAGCTCGTACTCGCCGATCGCCGGGAACAGTGCCTCTGCGTCGGCGACGAGGTCGCGCACACCCGCAACCGTCACCTGGGTGTCGCCCGCCTCGTACTGGGTGGCGCCGATGACGATGCCGTCTCCGCGCGGCACCAGATACGAGGGTCGCCCGTGCACACTGCCCCGGATCGTGCGGTTCGGCGGCGGTTCGGCACCGAGCCGGGCCCGTAGGCGCAGGATCTCACCCTTCACCGGCCGCACCGGAAGACCCGGCCACAGTGTCGCCGAGGCGGAACCGGCCGCGAGTACCACCCGGTCCGCGACCGGGTCGTCGAGTGAGCCGACGGCGGCGGCGACGAACCGCACGCCCGCGTCGATGCATGCCCGGTGCAGGGCGTCGACAAGGGCGCGGTTGTCGACGGCCAGTTCGCTCGGGGCGAGCAGTCCGAGCCGGATCCGGGGGCCCAGGGACGGTTCGAGTTCCCGGATCTCCGCGCGGGAGAGGATCCGCATCTCGTGCCCCTGCTTGTGCACCCATTCGGCGACGGTGCGCAGATCCGCGGCATCGGCGGCATCGAGGGCGACGGTCAGCGACCCGTCGGAGGTGAACAGATCGCAGCCGGTCGCGCGCCGGAGCCGCTCCTCGAATTCGGGCCACCGCGCGAGCGACGCCGCCCCCAGCTCCAGGACGTGTTCCTCGCCGGGCCAGCCTTCCGACAGCGGTGCGAGCATGCCCCCGGCAACCCACGAGGCACCCGATCCGGGCGCCTCGTCGTGCACCGTCACGTCCCACCCGGAGCCCGCCGCTCGCCACGCGATCGACAGGCCGATGACGCCGCCACCGACGACGGCTAGTGTTCCCACTTCACGTCCACCTCACTCCCTGCGCCGGCATGATCCGGGTCAGGTCATAACGGTCGGGGCCGGCAGGCCCCCTCTCAGCCCCGTGTTCCCCGGGACTCCCGTGTTGTCATGTCTCCCGCAGAGGCTACCGTCTGGGCTGTGACTTCCTATCACGGCAACCACCCTTCCCCCCGGGAACGGCTCGCCCACGCGCGGCTGTACCTGTGCACCGATGCGCGCCGCGACACCGGCGACCTGGCCCGATTCGCGGAAGAAGCCCTCGCCGGCGGAGTCGACATCATCCAGTTGCGCGACAAGGACTCGGCGGGCGAGAAGAAGTTCGGCCGGCTCGAGGCGCGCGACGAGCTGGCGGCGCTCGCGATCCTCGCCGACGCGTGCCGCCGCCACGGCGCGCTGCTCGCCGTCAACGACCGCGCCGACATCGCGCTGGCCGCGGGAGCGGACATCCTGCATCTGGGCCAGGGCGATCTGCCGGTCGCGCACGCCCGATCCATCCTGGGACCGGACATCGTCATCGGCCGGTCCACGGGAAGTCGCGGCCAGGCCGCGCTCGCCGAAATCGAGGACGGGGTGGACTATTTCGCGTCCGGACCGGTGTGGGACACCCCCACCAAGCCGGGACGCAGCGCGGCGGGTCTGGACGTGATCCGGCAGGTCACGCAGTCACATCCGACACGTCCGTGGTTCGCCATCGGCGGGATCGACGCCGAGCGACTGCCGGAGGTCGTCGCCGCGGGAGCCACCCGTGTCGCGGTGGTCCGCGCGATCACCACAGCTGCCGATCCGCGCGCGGCGGCCGCGGCCCTGAAGGACGCGCTCCTGCACTGACGGCGACCGCCGCTCCCACACTGACGGCGACCGCCGCTCCTCGCTACCTCGCGATATTCCGCAACCGGCGCGACAACCAGTCGAGAACCGTCGACGGCTACAACCAGTCGAGAACCGTCGACGGCGACAGGGCGACCACCGAACCGGGCAGGCGCTGCCGCAGACCGCGGTCGGCGGTCACCACCACCGTCACCGCCGACTCCAGGGTCGCGGTCGCCCCGGCGAGGCGGGCCAGTTCGTCGTCGCCGCTGCCCGCCGCGGCGTGCACGGGAATCCGGGCGTCGTCGACGACCGCATCACGGGCCTGCCCTTCCAGGACCGCTTCGATCCGGGTCACCCAGCCGAACCCGCCGGTGGGCAGTTCGACGGTGCGCGGCAGCACCGCCGCGAGTTCCGCCAGCAACGTGCCCGTCGCGCCCGGACGGTCACGCCACCAGCCGGTCGGACGGGAGCCGAGCACGTTCGCGGTGTCGAGAAGCACCCGGACGTCGCTGGTCCGCAATGCCGACCAGGACGCCGCGAAACCCGCGTGCAGCGGCATCGCCTCGACATCGTCCTCGGCCACCCAGCGCAGTTCGGTGCTCTCACCGTTCGGGGTCGTCGCCAGTGGGAGGCCGGTGTCCGCGACCACCGTCGTGTACGTCCATCCGCCCGCGTCGCCTGCGGTGATGCGCTGAGCCCGCACCGCGACGGCGGCCACGTCGATCCCGGTTTCCTCGTGTGCCTCGCGGACCGCGGCGTCGACCGTGCTCTCGTGACTGTCCCGGGCACCACCGGGCAAGGCCCAGGTGCCACCCTGGTGACTCCACGCCGCGCGGTGCTGCAACAGCACGGCCGGTTTCCCGTCGGGTAGCGGTGCGCGCAGCAGCAGTCCGGCCGCCCCGTGCTTGCCCCACCGACGGTCACCGTCGGGGCCGACGGCCCATCCGTCGCCGTCACCGCGCATCGTGTCCGCCTCCCTGTGTGCCGTCGCGGAGTCGAATGCCGAGCCGGGGGCTCGACCACGCCGCGCGGCGCGATCCTGTCTGTACTGCTTATATGCTCGCCAGAGACAGTGCAACACCGAAAGGGGCGATTCGTGGACCTGCGTCTGCATCCCACGATCGGCCACGGCGACGGTCACGATCCCGCAGGCGGAGGCTCCGGCCGTCCCGATTCGATACCGCCTACCCGGCCGATCGACGAACCGCACCGGGCGAGTGACGCCGAGGCATCCGACGATCTGAGCGCGATGCTGCGGTCCACACCCGCCAAACTCGTCACTCTCGGTGCGCTCGTCGGGATTCTGCTGTTGGTGTCGGGAATCGTCGCCGCGCAGATGGTGAGCAGCCGTAAGGCCACGCACGACCACCTGCTCGGGACGATCGAGCCGGTCGCGAACTCCGCGCAGGATCTCTACAGCGCACTGTCCGTCGCGGATGCCGCTGCGGTCACCGGGTTCATCTCCGGCGGTATCGAACCCGAGGCCGTGCGCGACCGATACGAACAGTCGATCGGTGAAGCGTCCGCACAGTTGGTTGCCGCGGCCGGCGGCACCGACGACGATGCCGACAGCACCCGGTTACTGTCCGGTCTCGCCGGCCAGTTGACGGTGTATACCGGGCTGATCGAGACCGCACGCGCCAACAATCGCGTCGGCAATCCGGTGGGCGCGGCGTATCTGAGCGAAGCCTCGAACCTGATGCAGACCTCGATGCTGCCGATAGCGCAGGAACTGCACACTCGTGGTGTGGCGGCCGTCGAATCCACCCAGCATGCCGCGGTCCGGCCACCGTGGGCCGCGATCGGGTTGCTTCTCGCGGCCGTCGCGGCGCTGTGCGCGGTGCACCTGGTCATCTCGCGGATCAGCAGGCGCGCCCTCAATCCCGGGTTGATTCTGGCGATCGGCGCCACCGGGGTGCTGCTGATGTGGATGCTCGTCGCCGGACTGGTGTCGTCGAGCGCCACACAACGTGCCATCACCCACGGTGCCGAACCGCTGGCGGTCCTCACCGAGAGTCGTATCCTCGCCCAGCAGTCCCGCACCGCCGAAACGTTGTTGCTGGCCCGTCGCGACAGCACCGGCGAGTACGACAGTGCGTTCGACGAGTCGATGACCCGGCTCGGGGATCGCCTGCACGGCTACACCGCCGACAGCGACGACCGCGCTGTCTCGTCCGCGGTCGCACAGGCTCTCAGCGCCCGCACCGCGTGGATCGAATCGCATGAACGGACCCACGCCGCGCTGGCCCGCGGTGACTACACCGCCGCGGCGACACTCGTGACCGGCCCTGGGGTGGACGAATCCACCGCGCAGTTCACGACGGTCGATCGTGCCCTGACCGACGGCATCACCGCGGCCCGTGGTGAGCTGCGCGCCAACGAGGCTCGCGCCGCCCAGTTGCTGTCCGCGTTGTCCACCGCATCGATCGCGCTGATGGGGGTCGCGCTGCTCGGTGTCGCCATCGGATTGTGGCCACGACTTCGGGAGTACCGGTGAGCACGCCGACCGCGCTGCGCCGCCGCGCCGCGATCACGGTGGCGCTGTGCGGTGCGCTGCTCGCCGGTGGCTGTGCCACACCGCTCCCGGACGCGGCGGCACCCCCGATCTCCTACACCGAGGCGCCACTGCCCGAACGTGCCGCTCTCGCCCCCGGCGCCACCGCCGCACCGCCGTTGCCCGAGTGCGGGGACCCCACCGCGAGTCTGCGGCCGGACGGCACCGACACCGGCCCTACCCTCGACCGGATCCGTGACCGCGGCCGGTTGGTGGTCGGCCTGGACACCGGCAGCAACCTGATGAGCTTCCGTGATCCGGCCACCGGCCGGATCACCGGGTTCGACGTCGACATCGCACGGGAGATCGCCCGGGATCTGCTGGGCGACCCCGACTTGATCGACTACCGGATACTCAACTCCGCCGACCGCGAGCAGGCCCTGCAGGATTCCACCGTCGACATCGTCGCAAAAACCAAGTCGATCACGTGTGCCCGGCGTGAGCATGTCGACTTCTCCACCACGTATTTCCAGGCGCGCCAACGTGTTCTCGTGGTGAAGGGATCGGGCATCGGCGGCGCAGGCGACCTCGCGGGCCGACGGGTGTGCATCGTGCGTGGCACCACGTCTCTGCCCCGCATGCAGCAGGTCCAGCCGTCCGCGTCGATCCTGACCGTGCCGGCATGGGCGGATTGCCTGGTCGTGCTGCAGCAGGGCCAGGTCGATGCGGTGAGCACCGACGACACCATCCTCGCCGGGCTCGCGTCGCAGGACCCCTATCTCGAACTCGTCGGCGATACCTTGGGCACCGAGCCGTACGGCATCGGCATCGCCAAAGGAAACGACGACCTGGTGCGATTCGTCAACGGCACCCTGGAGCGGATCCGCCGGGACGGCACCTGGACCGACCTGTACGACCGGTGGTTGACGGCGCTCGGGCCGACTCCCGTTCCACCGCCGGCGAGGTATGTGGATTGAGGGGCGATCCGATGGCCGACAACGAATCCGACACGGGACCGGCGACCCAGCGCAATCCGCAAGTCACCGACGCCGAACCCGGCGAATCGACCCGGCGTGCCGCCCTCGGGCCGAGCGTTCCGCAGCGGCCGTCGACGCGCCGGTCGCGTCCGCGTGGTCTGCTTCGCAGGCGCATCGCCGGGCTCGTCGACGTCCCGGTGCCTGCACCGCTCGATCCGGCGAGCGTCGTGCTGGACGATCCGCGTGTCGCCGACGGCAAGCGCTTCTGCTGGAAGTGCGGGCAACCGGTGGGACGCGCCACGGCGTCCGGGCCCGGATCACCGTCGGGTACCTGCCCGTCGTGCGGTGCACCGTTCGAGTTCACCCCGAATCTGTCCGTCGGTGACCTCGTGGCCGGCCAGTACGAAGTGCAGGGTTGTCTCGCGCACGGTGGGCTCGGCTGGATCTATCTGGCCGTCGACCGCAATGTCAGCGACCGGTGGGTGGTCCTCAAGGGTCTCCTGCACGCGGGTGATGCGGAGGCGCAGGCCGTCGCGGTCGCCGAACGCCAATTTCTCGCCGAGGTGTCGCACCCGAGCATCGTCAAAATCTACAATTTCGTCGAGCATCCGAGGCCGGACGGTATCCCGATGGGGTACATCGTCATGGAGTACGTGGGCGGGCACACCCTGCGCGAGGTACTCGGCGCGTACACCAGACCCGACCGGATGCCGGTCGATCAGGCCATCGCGTATGTACTCGAAATTCTGCCCGCGCTCGGATATCTGCACGAGATCGGTCTGGTCTACAACGATCTCAAACCCGAGAACATCATGGTCACCGACGAGCAGACCAAGTTGATCGACCTCGGTGCGGTCACCGGTATCGAAGACTACGGCTATCTGTACGGCACGCCCGGTTATCAGGCGCCCGAGATCGTCCGCACGGGGCCGACGCCCGCCACCGACATCTACACGCTCGGCCGGACACTGGCCGCGCTGACCTTGGACCTGCCCGTCGACAAGGGCCGGTACGCCGACGGGCTGCCCGCCCCCGAGCAGGCCCCGCTGTTCGTCGAATTCGACTCGTTCCACCGGTTTCTGCTGCGTTCCACCGACCCGGACCCGAACCGCCGGTTCCGTTCCGCCGAGGAGACCACCGGCCAGCTCACCGGCGTTCTGCGTGAAGTCCTCTCGACGCAGACCGGCATCGAACATCCCGGATTGTCGGCGAAGTTCGGCCGGCAGCGCACGACTTTCGGCACGGACGAGGCCGTCGCCCAGACGGATGTCTTCATCGACGGCACGGTCCGTGACAAGAATATCTCCGCGCGGGATGTCGCTGCTGCACTGCCTGTTCCGTTACTCGAACCGAACGATCCCAGTGCCGCGCTGCTCGCCGCCGCGGTCCACAGCGAACCGCAGCAGACGCTCGACGCGCTGCGTCACGCCCGTGACAACGGTCTCGAGCGGGTCGTGGGCACCACCGAACTCTCGTTCTCCCGTGAGGTCACTCTCGCCGAGGTCCGCGCCCACCTCGATCTCGGGCACGGTGAGCAGGCCGAGGACATCCTCAGGGGGCTCGAGCGGGATCTCGGCACGGACTGGCGGATCGACTGGCACGCGGGGATCGCGGCCCTGCTGCTGGGCGAATACGAATCGGCATTCGGCCGATTCGAGCAGGTCCTCGAGGCGTTGCCCGGCGAGACCGCCCCGAAGATCGCCTTGGCCGCCACCTCCGAACTGATTCTGCAGCACTGGGAGAGCGACGATCCGCGGGCGTGGCGGAGCTTCTGCGAAAGCTATTACCGCACGGTGTGGCGCACCGACCACAATGTGGTCAGCGCCGCGTTCGGCCTGGCCCGTCAACTCGCCGAACGGAACGACCTCGCCGGGGCCGTGGCGACCCTCGATCAGGTTCCCCCGACCTCTCGTCACCACAGTGCCGCCACCATGACCTGCGTGCTGATCATGTTGCACGACAGGGATATCGACGACGTCACCGAGTCGGACCTGCGCGAGGCAGCGCATCGGGTCGAGTCCTTGCCCGCCGACGAGGGGCGAGCGAGGCAGATGCGGACCCTCGTGCTCGGCACCGCACTCGAGTGGGTGCGCGCCGGGCACGCCGCCAGCAGATCCCTCGATCCGATCCTGGGGGTGCCGTTCACGGAGAAGGGGCTGCGGTCGGGCACCGAGGCCGGTTTGCGGGCGCTGGCGCGAAACTCGCACGTCCGGACCCACCGCTACACCCTCGTGGATCTGGCGAACGCCATTCGGCCGCGCAGCATCCTCTGACATCCCGGCCCGCATCGGAACCGGCCGGACGGGACAGGTTCGGCGGGACAGACTCGGCGGGACAGACTCGGCGGCTCAGCTCGGCAGGTTCGCCGCCAGTGCCACCGCGGCACGCGCGATCGCGAGTTCCTCGTCGGTGGGGATCACCAGCACCTCGACTTCCGATTCGGGTGCCGAGATGCGACGTTCCGTGCCGACGCGGGTCTCGTTGGCCTCCGCGTCGACGACGATGCCGAGTCGGCCGAGACCGGCCAGCGCGTCTCGGCGCACGTCGACGTTGTTCTCCCCCACCCCGCCGGTGAACACGACGACGTCGACACCACCGAGTTCCACCAGGTAGGCGCCGAGGTAGCGGCGCAGCCGGTGCACGTACACCTCGTAGGCGAGCTTGGCGTCCTCGGATCCGTCGGCGACGAGCTGCAGCAGTGCCCGGAAGTCGTTGACCCCCGACATCCCTTTCAGTCCCGAACGGCGGTTGAGCAGGTCGTCGATCTCGTCGACGCGCAGCCCCGCGCTGCGATTGAGGTGCAGGAGCACGCCCGGATCGATGTCGCCGCAGCGGGTTCCCATCACCAGCCCCTCGAGCGGCGTCAACCCCATCGACGTGTCGATGGGGCGTCCTCCGGCGATCGCGGAGGCCGACGCACCGTTGCCCAGATGGAACACGATGATGTTCAGGTCGGCCCGGTCCTGTCCGAGGAACTCCGCTGCCCGCTGCGACACGTAGTCGTGCGAGGTGCCGTGGAAGCCGTACCGACGGATACCGTGCTGCCGTGCGATGTCCCGGTCGATCGCGTAGGTGGTCGCGGCGGCAGGCATGCCGTGGAAGAACGCGGTGTCGAACACCCCGACGTGCGGAATGTCGGGGAGTTCTTCCCGCGCCACCTCCATGCCGATGACGTTGGCCGGATTGTGCAGGGGCGCAAGCACCGACAGTTCCGCAACGGTTCGCACCACCGCGTCGTCGATGACGGTCGGTGCGTGGAACACCTCGCCGCCGTGCACCAGGCGGTGTCCGACGGCAACGATCCCCGCCTCGCGCAGTGGCCGGCCGAGCGCTTCGACCATGTCGAGCACGATCCGCAACCCGGCACGGTGGTCGGCGATCGGCCCGAGGTGCTCGTCGGACCCGGTGGTGTGATGGAACAGTATGCGGCCGTCCGGCTCCCCGATCCGTTCGATCAGCCCGTGCGCGACCGATTCCGCCGTTTCCGGATGGATCAGCTGGAACTTGATCGACGACGAACCCGAGTTCAGTACGAGGACCGTGCCCGCGGTGACGGGGGTCGACGGGGCAGATGGGGTCGGTGCGGTCACGGTCAGCCTTCCTGTGCCTGGATCGCGGTGATCGCCACCGTGTTGACGATGTCCTGCACCAGCGCGCCGCGCGAGAGATCGTTGACCGGCTTGTTCAGGCCCTGCAGCACGGGCCCGACCGCGACGGCCCCCGCGCTGCGCTGCACCGCCTTGTACGTGTTGTTGCCGGTGTTCAGGTCGGGGAAGATGAATACCGTTGCGCGACCGGCCACTTCGGATTCGGGCAACTTCGTGATCGCGACGGTCGGCTCGACCGCGGCGTCGTACTGGATCGGCCCTTCGACAGGCAGATCGGGGCGGCGCTGCCGCACGAGCGCGGTCGCACTGCGCACCTTGTCGACGTCGGCGCCGGCACCGGAATCCCCGGTCGAATAGGACAGCATCGCAATCCTCGGTTCGATGCCGAATCGTGCCGCGGTCGCGGCGGACGAGATCGCGATGTCGGCGAGCTGTTCGGCCGTCGGGTCCGGGACGACCGCGCAGTCCCCGTATGCCAGAACACGATCGGCCAGGCACATCAGGAAGATGCTCGACACGGTGGACACGCCGGGCTCGGTCTTGATGATCTCGAACGACGGGCGGATGGTGTGCGCGGTGGTGTGGGCGGCACCGGACACCATGCCGTCCGCGATCCCCAGGTGCACCATCATCGTGCCGAAGTACGAGATGTCGCCCATGATCTCGCGCGCCCGGTCCACGGTCACCCCCTTGTGCGCGCGCAGCCGGGTGTACTCGGCGGCGAACCGTTCGAGCAGGTCGGAGGTCCGCGGCTCGATGATCCGGGCGTCGGACAGGTCGACACCGAGTTCTGCTGCGCGACGGCGGATCTGCGCCTGATCACCGAGGATCGTCAGGTCGGCGACCTGGCGTTGGAGAACGCGGCCCGCGGCGCGGAGAATGCGATCGTCGCCGCCCTCGGGCAGCACGATGTGGCGGCGCTGCTCCCGCGCCCGGTCGATGAGTTGGTATTCGAACATCTGCGGGGTCGTCACGGACGGCCGGGGCAGTTGCAGCCTCCCGAGAAGCACTCCGGCGTCGACGTGCTGTTCCATCAGCGCGACCGCGGTGTCGATCTTGCTGTGTGCTCCGAGCACCATGCGACCGCGGGTGCGGTCCGCGGCGGATGCAGTATCGAAAGTCCCCAGCTTCGTGGTGAGAATCGGCAAACTCGGCTTCAGCCCCGCGACGAGATGAGCAATCGCCGGATGCGGCAACAGACCGCCGTTCATGACGATACCCGCCAACGACGGAAACCCTTCCGCCGCATTGGCGTTGACCAGAGCGAGGAGGACGTCGGAGCGGTCTGCCGGCACGATCACCACCATCGCCTCGGTGAGTCGCTCCAGAATGTGCTCGGCAGTCATCCCCCCGACCATGACGTGCAGCGCCTCGCGTTGCAGCAGTTCCTCGTCGCCGCTGTAGAGCTCCCCTTCGATCGAGATCCGAAGTTCCTCCATCGTCGGAGCCACGAGGATCGGGACCTCCGGCAGCGCCCACACCGGGTACGGCCGGCCCGCGAACCGCTCCGCAATCGCATCGAGTTCGCCCGGGGCACAGCGGTTGACCACGATGCCCGTCAGGTGGGCGTGGTGGAGGGCGAGTTCCGCAGACGACAGGGCCGCGAGCTGCGCGATGTCCTCGGGGGTACGCCGCGACCCGCGCAGCGCCAGCAGCACCGGTGCGTCGAGGTTCGCGGCGATCCGCGCGTTGAACGACAATTCGCTCGGATTGGCGATCTCGGTGTGATCGCTGCCCACGATGACGACGGCATCACACCGGTTGGCGACGGCGTGGTACTTCGCGACGATGTCGCTGAGCGCCGCGTCGGGATCGGCGTGCACCTCGTCGTAGGTGACGCCGATGCAGTCGGCGTAGTCGAGATCGACGGTGATGCGTTCGAGCATCAACTCGAGGATGTAGTCACGATCCGAATCGGACCGGGCGATGGGCCGGAACACCCCGACCCGCGCGGTCGACGCACACAGCATCCGCAGCACACCCAGCGCGACCGTCGATTTGCCGGTGTCGCCTTCCGGTGAGGCGATGTAGATGCTCGACACGGTTCCGGCAGCGGCGCTCATGAAAGCAACCATAGTGCGGCGCGGGACGCATCACGTGTGAGACGCCCCGCACCGAGCGGTCACCGGTCAGGCCAACGCGCGCAGACGCGGTGCGAGATCACGTTCGAACAGCTCGAGGAACCGCTTCTGGTCGTGCCCGGGTGCGTGGAACACCAAGTGGTTGAGACCGGCGTCGAGGTATGCCGTGATCTGCTCGACCGCCTGGTCCGGATCGGACGCGACGATCCACCGCTTGGCGACCTGCTCGATGGGCAGCGCGTCGGCGGCCGCCTCCATCTCGATGGGGTCCTCGATCGAATGCTTCTGCTCCGGGGTCAGCGACAGCGGCGCCCAGAACCGGGTGTTCTCGAGGGCGAGCTCCGGGTCGGTGTCGTAGGAAATCTTGATCTCGATCATCTTGTCGATCTCCGCGACGTCGCGTTCGGCCTTCTCGGCTCCCTCCGCGACGGCGGGCAGCAGCTTGTCGGTGTACAACTCCATGCCCTTGCCGGATGTGCAGATGAAGCCGTCCCCGGCGCGACCCGCATACCGTGCGACGACGGGCCCGCCCGCGGCGATGTACACGGGGATGCCACCGTCCGGTACGTCGTAGATCGAGGCGCCCTTCGTCGTGTAGTACTCGCCGTCGAAGTCGACGCGATCACCGGTCCACAGTGCGCGCATCAACCGCACCGATTCGCGCAGTCGCGCGAATCGCTGCTTGAACTCCGGCCATTCGCCCTGGTAGCCGGTTGCGATCTCGTTGAGGGCCTCACCGGTGCCGACACCGAGCATGACGCGCCCCGGATAGAGGCAGCCCATCGTCGCGAAAGCCTGCGCGATGACCGCGGGGTTGTACCGGAAGGTGGGGGTGAGCACCGAGGTACCGAGTTGCAGCCGCTGCGTGCGTTCGCCGACCGCCGTCATCCAGGACAGTGAGAAAGGCGCGTGCCCGCCGTTGTGCCGCCACGGCTGGAAGTGGTCCGACACGGTCGCCGAATCCATGCCGTGCTCCTCGGCGAGCACCGCCAGCTCCACCAACTCGCGCGGACCGAACTGCTCCGCGGACGCCTTGTATCCCAACTTCAAGCCCTGTGCCACCGCAATCTCCTATGAATATTCGACCTCGATCCGATTCGAGTATGACCGGAAAGGTGAACCGGCGGAGAGTTCAGCGTCCGTTGTGCGACTCGGCGAGTTGCGGATCGGGCAGCCAGTCGTAGACCACCAGTGTTCGCAACACGATGTCCTGCAGGGATCGTCGTCGCCGATCCGCGACCACGACCATCAACCCGACCGGGAACACCACGCAGAACGCGGCCCGCGCCGCGGCCCGCGGCCAGCCCATGAGCCTGCCGTCCCGGCCCACGACCCGCAGACCCATCACGACCGCGCCGACGGTACGGCCGGTCGTCGCCCAGCACCCCCCGAGGTACAGCACCGACAGGGCGCTACAGGTCGTCACCGACATGATGAACTGCACGTCGGGGAAGGCGAACTGCTGTGGCGAGAACAGCAACTGCAGCAGCACCCACGAAAGGTACAGCCCGCCCATGCCGGTGAGGACGACACCGAGATCCAGCAGCGCCGCGAGACCGCGAGTGACGATGCCGGCGGGCCGGTGTTCGACGATGCCTGCGGGCCGACGCTCGCTCATGCCTGTCCCTCCGGCATCCGGTCGGGGTGACGGCCGAGCATCCGGCCGACGAACCCGGACACCGCGTCGTCGGCACGCATGCCTTGAGTGCGGACCCCCTGGACGGCCTCCGTGGACATCGTCCCCGTCGATTCCCGGATGATCGCGGACAGGTCCACACCGTCGATCACCGTGTCGGCGAGGCCGATCAGGTCGACGCGGCCGATCACCGCGTCGACATTCACGCGGGCCGCGATCGCGTCGATGTCCACCCGATCCAGGATCGGCGCGATGTCGAGCCGGGCGGCGATCCCGTCGATGTCGACGCGGTCGAGGATGCGGTCGATGTCGATCCGCTCGGCGATCTTGTCGACGTCGACCCGGTCGATGATGTGGTCCACATCGACCCGGTCGACGATCCGGCCCACGTCGATGCCCTCGGCGACGGTGTCGAGGTCCACATGGTCACGGACCACCGCGGTGACGTCCACCTCCAGCAACGCCGCCTGCACAACCTTCCGCACGATCAGGCGCAGCAGCCGATCGGTGGCGGCATCGGCCGCGCGCAGCACGTCGTCGCCGCGTGATTCCAGGCCGTCCAGCGTCGGCGCGACACCCGGCAGGCGCCGGGCCAGGTCCACGCTCAGGCCCACCGCGCTCCCGACCGCACCGGCCAGCACCGCCGCGGCACCCGCGGCCAGGCGCACCGGATCCGCACTCTTGTCGACGTTCATACCCACATCAAAGACCCGAATCCGGCGAAATGCACGTGCCGGTTCGGCGCCCCGACACTACGGCGACGACCGGCGCGCGAGATCCAGGACTTCTTCCTCGGTGGGAGGGCTTTTCGGGTGGTAGGTCAGGCACAGCGGTGTCTGTGTCTTGCGGAACTCGGCGCCCTCGATCGCCGCGTAGAACTGACCGGCGGGCAGGCGGCCGATATCGGGTACCGTCCCGCCTTTCACCGCGGCCATCTCCTTCGCCGCATCGATCTGCGTCGGGCTGTTGAGCAACCCGTAGAACTGGGTGGCCGCGTTGCCCGGAATCCGGTTGTGCAGGCCTTTCGGGGCCTGCGTGGCGAACACGAGACCCAAACCGTATTTGCGTGCCTGCGATGCGAGCGCCAGTGTGCTCTGCGTGCATGCGGTGGTCTGGCCGGCCGGCGCGAACGTCTGCGCCTCGTCCATCACGAACAGACCACCCAGCGGACGATCACCGGCCGGGTTCTTCTTGATCCACGCGAACAACGCCATCTGCAGTTGGTTGACGAACCCCTGACGTTGCGCGTCCGACGGCAATCCCGACAGGTTCACCACCGACACCCGGGCCCGGTGGCCCGGCGACGGCGTCAACAGCACGCCCGGATCCACGGCGGTGCCTGCCCCACCGAACATCGGGTCGGTGGCCATCGCCGCCTTGAGGTTCTCGGCGAGGTCCGCGGCGATCTTCTCGGCGTTCTTGAGATTGCTGATGTCCTCCGGGAGTTCCTCCAGGAGTGCCACGAAATCGTCGAGCCCGCCGGACGATCCGCGACCGAAGTATTCCAGGGCCTGTTTGAGCACGGCCTGCGACCTGGCCGCGGCGGCGGTCCGTCCATCGGCCCGCGCCCTCGGCGCCAGGGCCGCGACGGCGGAGTCGATGGCGGCACCGAACTCGTCGCGGTCATCGACGACGCTCGAGAAGTCCGGCAGCGGCTGGAAGCTCAGCGGCTGTCCGTTGGATCGTCGCGGCGTCCACACCAGCACCTCGGTGTGCTCCAGATACTCCGCGGCCTTGGCTTCCTCGTCGGAGGTCCAGCCGCGCGAGGCGGGCGGCCACGCCGTGCCGAGGCGGGACAGGTCGTTGTTCGGGTCGAGGATGATCGCGGATACGCCCTGCAGCGCGCATTCCTCCACCAAGCGGCGGATGAGCACGGTCTTGCCCGATCCCGAGCCCGCGAAGATCGCCGTATGTTTGCGCAGCGCTTCGAGATTCACCCGAACCTGGGCGCCCCCGGCAACTTCCGTTCCCAGCGGAATCGACGGCGCCTCGTCATGATCGGGCACGTCTCGCTCCGGGTCGGGGTTCACGGTCGGTTCGGGGTTCACGGTCGGTTCGGGGCCCGGAACGACCGGCATCGCCCAGTCCGTGTCCGTGCCCGGCGCTGCCGGGTCTTCCACGACGGCACTCCGGGTGCCGGACCCGACATCCCCGAGCTCGACGTCCCCGAGTACCGCTCGGAACACGGACAACTCGTGCGCCGGCCGCCGAACGGTCAGCCATTCGTCCAGGTGGTCCGTGTTGTCGTCGAGCAAGGCGGCGAGCGCGGCGAGGGTTCGGATGTCGTCGATCGGCAGCGGCAGCGTTCGCCCGCCCGCGGCATCGAACGCCGCGACCGTCGCCTGCGTTTTCGCGCCGGCGGACCACGGAATGTTCCGTAGGACGACCAGTCGTCGCTGCGGCATTCCCTCGCTCAACCCGGCTGCGGTGCATGCTTTCTGAATCCGATTCATGGATGCGACCGCGCTCGGCGCCGATACCGCACGGAACGCCCAGTGCTCCTCGTCCTCGGTCACCGCGTCGAGGGTGCGCCTGAGTCGGGCATGCAGGGCCGGTTTCGTTCCCGGCAGCGGGTCGCGTTGGAACACACCGTCCGGCGCACCGGTCTCCCGAATCCACGCGTCGAGTCCGGCGGCGAGCAGTACCGGCACCACGGAATCCTCCGTGTCGGGCGTGATAGATTCTTCTGCTGCAACAGATTTCAGATCGACGAAGCGGGCATCGAGCGCGGCCAGACCTGGTCCGGCTACCGGCTCGGCGGGCACAGCCCGCACCGCGTCGCCCGACCCGCCGAGGTCCGTCAACTCGTCCGCGGTGCCGCGGTCGAGGCAGCGCCGGATATGTGCGTCCACCTTCTGCAGCAGTATCCGCGGGGTGATGTCCGGGGCGCCCGCGATCGCGGCCTCCGAGACCGGCCAGGTGGGATAGGGGGGATGAAATCCGGCCGCACCGTAGGCCGGCCGGAACCTGTTCTCCAACAGCGCCCGTGCGATATCCGGCGTCGGCAATCCCTTCAGGACCGGTCCGACCCGGAATCGGTCCCGAACGGTGGCGGTGGCATGGTCCTCGACGAGCATCCACGTGTTCGACGTACAGGACACCACGGGCACGGTCCGCTTCAGTGTCTCGCGCAGCGACATCAGTCCGTGCGCCACATCCTCGAGTACCGGATCCGACGACGCCGTCCTATCGCCCATCTTTCGCTGCGACGGCGCGAGGAGCGTGTCGATCTGATCCACCGCCAGAACCGACGGCCCCGTCGCCGCGAGCAGCAGCGAGATGTCGCGCACGATTTCCTGCGGCACCGCGACGGCCGGGCCGACGCCCCATCGGGTGCGTTCGCCGGGCGCCATCTCCGGCGAGGACAGCAGGAACGATTCGCCGATGTCCTGGAGGTCGAGGTCGGTGGCGGTGTAGAGCACCAATGCCCGTGCGGTGCGGCGGCATTGCCGCATGAGGTCGGGATGTGCCTTCGCCAGTGCGGTGATGAAGGCGTCGAGCACGGACCGGTCGACGGGAGCATCACCGACGATCGCGCGGCGCTGCGCCCGGGTGACGTGCGCGATGGTGGCGAGCCGCCACAGCAGCAGCCTGAGCTGGGTTCCGTGTTCGGGTGCGGGACGCCCCAGATTCTCCAGCATCCCGACCGCGGTCGACCGCCAGAAATCCGATGCGTCGATGAACTTGATCAGGAAGAAATAGCCGTCCTCGCTCTGCACCCGCTCCCGCACGTGGCCGAGCAGGTGGGTTTTCCCTGCCCCCGCCGGCCCGCGCACGACCACCCCGATCGGGCTCGCCACGGCGCCACTGCGCGCGTCGTCGAAGGCACTCATCACGGTGGCGATCGCTTTGTCGTGCAACCCCGGCACGTGCAGGCCGTCCTGCGGCTGCCACACGTCGTCCCCGGTCGGTGCCCACGACAACCGGATCGCGGCGAGTGCGCGGCGTTCCTCGTCGGTCGCCTGCTGTGCGAGTCCGGTCATGGTGCCTCTATCGCGATGGCGTGGTTGTCCCGATACCCGATCACCACCGCGGCAGCGCGGTCCTGTTCGGTGAGTGCCTTCTGATTCTCCTCGGGGACGAGAACGACGTCGGGCAGTCGGTACATGCGCACAAGTTCGCCGTCGAGGTCGGTGCGCGAGACATCCGCCAGCACCTCACGCAGGTCGGTCAGGCTCACCCACGCGCCCGGTCGCGCAGCCAATTGCGTATATGCGGCGCGGACACGGCCTTCGACCGTCGCGGACGATCGTGGCACTTCCGGTGCCGAACCGGTCGTGTCGATCGGCAGGAACACGTCGGCGGGGCGCAGGTCGGTGCGGTCGAAGTAGCGCCTGAGCGCCGCGAGCAACGTGTACAACGTCCGCCCGTACGGGCCCGCCTTCGGCGGCGCCTCGGCGCCGATCTCCTGGTAGCAGCGCGCCCATCCCTTGTCCGCGAGCACGTGGGTGTATGGGCGTGCGCTGGTGTCGGTATCCACCAGTCCCAGCCGGTTCAGTTTGGTCCGGCTCTGCGCCCGCAGTTCCGGTCCGAAGTTCTTCAGTTCGGGGTTCGGTACCGGTCGCGACTCGGCCATCAACGTGAGCAGCACGAGGACCTCGCTCGCCGTCAGATCGTCCGTACTCACTGCGCTCCACCCTCCGTCATCACCGACATGGTTGTTTCCGTCTCGCGTCGCCGACCGCGGACACACCGTTCGATGGCTGCGACGACCGACCGGACATCGCCGATAACCTGCTCGTTGGTGAACCGCAGCACCGCGTACCCGTCGAGTTGCAACTGCACATCGCGTTGCCGATCGGCAGCGTACTTGGCGGGTGCCCGATGGTCGTCGCCGTCCACCTCCACGGCACATCGGGCGTCCGGCCACAGCAGGTCGGCCCGGATCGGCGCGCGCAGCGGATGCGGATGATAGTGCGTGTTCCACAATCCGCCGTGGGCCCACTCGCAGTCCGCCAGCGCCGCCGCCAGTGTCTTCTCCGCCGCGCTGCCCGGGTGCGGGCGGCCGGCCGGCGCCGGATACCGCAACCCGGCGTCTTCGGGGGCCCCGCGCGTCGGCGGTGTCTCCTCGACCGTCCGGGGTGGCCGCGAACGTACCGTCACCGTCGCGAACCGGTCGACCGCGGGAATCGCCGACGACGCGATCGCCATCCCCATCCGGCCGTGATCTGCCAGCCATTCACAGGAGGCCGCGAGCGCCTGCTGGTCCCCTTCGGGCAGGTCCGCCGGGGCGGTGACGACGAGTGCGGCGTGTGGTCGCCGAAAGCTGTCCGCCAGTACACGGGCCAGACCGGCCGCACGTGTCTCGCGGGCGAAGCGGCCCGGTTCGGTCCGGGTGCCACGCACCGCGGCCTCCGCGAGGTCGGCCAGGAACGGCCCGAAGTGGCGGGTGCCTGCCGCCAACCGACGGGCGAGGGTCCGGGCCGCGCGGACGTCGGGCAGGTTTCGTCCGTCGATGTCATCGCCGCCGGCCAACCAGATCGGGAAAAGTTGCACGGCGGCGACCTCGAGTTCGTCGAGGATCGCCTCGACGATGTGCGACGCGGTGTCCGTCGCGCCGACGTGGCAGGCCAGCAGTGCCGGAGCGTCGGCGGGCAGCGGATCGAGTTCGGCCGCCACATCGTCGTAGCCTGCGATGTCCACACAGAAGGTGCGGCCGGGGGCAAGTTGTGTGAACCACCGGTCCGGGGCGGCCGGAATCTGTCGCACCATGCGCAGACTTTATCGTCGGGGCATTCACCCGTGCCGACGGACCCCGCGTGCCGACGGACCCCGCGTGGCAACGCGGGCCGCCGGGCTCTGGTATCAGTCGCTGCGTTCGGCCGCCCAGGCGATCGCGTCGGACAATGCCGAAACGGGGAACCGCTTGAACGCACCCGGCGTCATCCACCCGAACAGGGAGGTGACCGTGACCATCCAGTCCAGGTCGGTGACCAGCGCGATCCGCTCCCAGTGGGCGAGATGCTCGATACCGAGCTTCATGTCGTCCCAGGCCGCTCCCGCGGACACTCCGTCGAACTTCTCGAACACCAGCACGATCCGGATCTCGTCGCCGCGATCGCAGACGTCCTGCACGGCGGGAATCAGCACGGTCTCGTAGTCGGCGGCTTCGATTCGGCCCACCGCCTCGAAACCGATGACGCCGGCGGGTAACTCTCGGATCGGTTCGAGCATGGAATCACGGTACCGCGACCGCCCCGGAGCCGGTGGCCGAAGCGCGCAGACGCACGGAACGAACGCCGATGGTCGATACGTAGACTTTCCGCGGTGACTGCGTTCGAACTGTTCCTCGTCGCCCTGGCCGGTCTCGGTGCCGGCGCGATCAACGCCCTGGTCGGCTCCGGCACCCTCATCACCTTCCCGACACTGGTGGCGTTCGGGTTGCCGCCCGTGACGGCAACGATGTCGAATGCGGTCGGGCTCGTCGCCGGCGGTGTGTCGAGCACGTGGGGATACCGGCGCGAACTGCGCGGGCAGTGGCCGCGGTTGCGGTGGCAGATTCCCGCCTCGCTGACCGGGGCGGTGCTCGGATCGTGGCTGCTGCTGCACCTGCCGGAGTCGGCGTTCGAAACGATCGTTCCGGTCCTCATGGTGCTCGCGCTGACCCTCGTCGTGTTGCAACCGAAACTGCAGAAGTGGGTGCTGAAACGGTCGGGCGACACCACCGACGACCACATCGGCCCGGTGCGGATGACACTTCTGGTTGCCGGCACCTTCGCGGTCGGCGTCTACGGCGGCTATTTCACTGCGGCACAGGGCATTCTACTCATGGGGTTGTTCGGCGCTCTCCTACACGACAACATCCAGCGGCAGAATGCCGCGAAGAACCTGCTGTCCTTGTTGGTGAACATCGTCGCGGCCACCGCCTACACCCTCGTCGCGTTCGATCGGATCGACTGGACCGTCGCCGGTCTCATCGCCGTCGGATCGTTGATCGGCGGTGCACTCGGCTCACGCTACGGCAGGCGCCTGTCCCCGAGCGCGTTGCGCGCTGTCATCGTCGTCGTCGGTCTGATCGGGCTGTACCGCCTGCTCGCGTGACGAGTGAGAAAATGGGGTGATGAGTACACCCGAGGTCACCACCGCCCCTACCTGGGCCTATCTGATGGACATGGACGGAGTGCTCGTCCACGAGGATTCGCTGGTTCCCGGCGCGGACGCCTTCCTCGACGAATTACGTTCCAACGGAACACCGTTCATGGTCCTGACCAACAACTCGATCCGCACGCCCCGCGACCTTCGCGCTCGGCTGCTGCGCACCGGCCTGGACATCCCGGAGGAATCGATCTGGACGTCCGCCCTCGCGACCGCGACATTCCTCGCGAACCAACGCCCGGAAGGCACCGCGTATGTGGTCGGCGAATCGGGCTTGACGACGGCGCTGCACGACATCGGATACGTGCTCACCGACCGCGACCCCGACTATGTGGTGCTCGGGGAGACCCGCACGTACTCGTTCGAGGCGATCACCACGGCGATCCGGCTCGTCGAGCGCGGCGCACGGTTCATCGCCACCAATCCCGACCCGACCGGCCCGTCACTCGAGGGGTCCCTGCCTGCGACCGGCGCGGTGGCGGCGCTGATCACCCGGGCCACGGGCCGCGAACCCTATTTCGTGGGTAAACCGAACGCGCTCATGATGCGGTCCGCCCTGCGGGCCATCGGCGCGCATTCGGCCTCGACCGTCATGATCGGCGACCGGATGGACACCGACATCGTGGCGGGTCTCGAAGCGGGCCTGCAGACGCTGCTCGTGCTCACCGGGATCTCGACGCGCACGTCGGTGGAGCTGTACCCGTTCCGTCCCACCCGCGTCATCGACTCGGTCGCGGATCTGGTGGGCCGCACCGCGAATCCGTTCTGACGTCGCCTTCCGGCCCCCACCGGGCCGGAAGGCGACAACGCCCCGCCGCCGAGAGGATGAGGCTCTCGGAAGCGGGGCCGGCTACCTGTCGGGGTGCCTGTCAGCCGAGGCTGAAGGGCTGTCCCCACAGGGTGACCTGCTGGATTGCGGTCGCGGTGTTGACCGTGACCTTCACGAAGCTTCGGGCCTGGGCGTAACCGGCGCAGCCGGAGATGCCGATGGTCGAGTCGGCCCAGGTGACGCTACCCTCGGTTGCCTGCGTGACCATCGAGAACGGGCGGAAGACCCGCTCACCGAAGGAGTTCTCCTGCTCCACGGAGAGCACGTAGAACTGGCTGGTCTTGCCCGGGGACAGGGTGATTCCGACGTTGGCACTCACTCCGCCGGAGCCGCTGCTGGTGTTGGAACCGGCAGCAACCACCGCATCTCCCGCGGGAGGCGTGTCGACGAGGGTGGTGGTCGAACTCGCACCCGCCGACGCGTTCGCCCCGGCGCCTGCGCTACCGGCGATGTCCACCTGGCAGCCGACCACGTAACCGGGCATGATGCGGAAGTAGCTGACGTCCTTGGCTCCGGCGCCCGACAGCGTGACCTGCGACGACCCGGACACCCACACGTTGCGGTGGACGGGGGTGGAGCCCATCGAGGGGTTGATGTTGGCCGACTCGCCCGTGGTGGAGACCGTGACGACGACGTCGCCCGGGAGAGTCTCGGTGATCGAGCCCTCTTGCAGGGGAATGAAGGTATCGGCGTTGGCGGCGCCGGCGGAGGCGAAGCCGATCGCGACGGCGACGGTGGCGCCGACGCCGACCGCGCGGAGACCGCGGCGCAGGCCCTTGGTGATGCTGGTCTTCATGTCATCTCTCTCGAGTTCGTAGCTCGCGTGAGCGAGAATTCAGGCAGGGTCTGGTGCGGACGAATCAGCCGATGCTGAACGGCTGGCCGTACAGGGTGGTCTTGACGTAGTCCTTGCCCACGACCTCGAGGACGGTGTAGGAACGGGCCTGCGCGTAGCCACCGCAACCCATGGTGCTCAGTTCCGAATCCTGATACTGGATCGTGTATTCGGTGTCCTTCTTCGTGATGTTCTTACCTTCGAGGTGCACGAAGGCCACCTGTCCGGGCTGCAGTGGGACGGCGAAGGAAGCCGACGGGCTGACCGCGCCGGAGGACGTTCCCGTGCCGATGGCAGTACCCGCGGGGCCCGCGGCGGCACCGACCACGAGTTCGGTCAGCGAGGAGAGCACGTTGGTGCTGAAGTTGATGCCCAGGTTGCCCTTGAGGCCCGAGATGTCGACCTGGCAGCCCACGATGTAGCCGGTGTTGATGCGCGAAACACCGTGCGTCGACGAGTTGTTGGTGCCGTTCAAGGGCGAGGTGCTGCCGTCGGACTTCCCCGGCTCGGACGGGACGTCGACGTTGACTTGTGCAGTCACCTTGCCGGACACCCAGGCGACGCGGTTGGTCGGGTTCGCGGCCATGGACGGCGAGATGAGCGCGCTCTCCTCGGTCCGGGTCACGGTGGCCTTGTCACCCGGGGCCACGATCTGTCCGTCGGGCAGCGGAACGAAGGAGTCGGCGTTCGCTGCACCCGCAGACAGGAACCCCAGGGCGACAGCCGCGGCGGCGGCGACGCTGCCGATCCGGGCGCCGCGACGCAGACCGGACGTGTACGTCTTGCTCAATTGGTACCCCTACTCAGGTGTGTGCGGTGCCCGCCCTCGCAGGGGGCACGGTCGAGCAGGCCGATCTCTGGGCAGCAGAAATCGACTTGGTAGATGTGACAGTGGATGCGAAGTCCGAATACCCCTCCCGAACAAGGGGTTTCATCGTGCACTCGACTGCTCGCCCCGAAGGGCACTGTGGCCGTTCACAACGCTCCAGCCTCAGTTCGTGACGAACGATAACACGAGCTGTGAGCAGAGCCACTAACCAGTGGGATGGAGTGATCCAGATCACCATTCGAGGGGATTTCACCACGAATCTGTGGGTCGCATTCGGCGGCGGAACCCTCCATCACCGGGCCAGAATCCGCCTCCGATAGCGGCATTCATCCAGCAATGCGCGATCGATCAAGCAAAATTCACCAATGGTGACACACCACAAGTGGCATGAACATGTCCCGTCGGGTTGCAGACAGATCCGTCAACGGAGTCGCAGCGGGATACCCGCCACGACGAGACTCACCGAATCCGAGTTCTCCGCGACCCTCGCGTTGAGCCGACCGAGCAAATCCCGGAACAGCCGCCCCGACGCACTGGCCGGGACCACCCCGCTGCCCACCTCGTTGCTCACCGCCACAACCGGCACCACGCAGCGAGCCCAGGCCGTCAGCAACTCCTCGACGTCCCGCTCGACCGCCGCGAGATCCCCGCCCGTCCACACCTCGTGCAGATCGAGGCGCGCGGTGAGCCACGTGCCGAGACAATCCACGAGCAGAGGTTCGGTGGCCGACCGCAGAACCCCGGCGACATCGGATGTCTCTACGGTGGACCACGATCCGGGCCGACGTTCGCGATGCAGCGCGACCCGCTGCGCCCACTCGGCATCCCCCTCGCGGGTGCCGCCCGTCGCCACGTAGGTGACCGAGGGGCAGGGTTCGAGCAACTGTTCGGCATACCGGGACTTCCCGGACCGGACACCGCCGAGAATCAACGTCGTGCGCCCGCCACCGTTCGACGTCGCACCCACACCGATCACCTCACCGTCGTATCCCGCCCGCGCACCGCACTCGGCCAACCGGCGGCGGACCTGCGCGATCGGAGGGTTGTGATGGCCGAGATGCACTGCGATCACGTCGGTGCCGTCACCGACCGCACCGCAGGCCCGCAACGCGGCCACGGTATCCGCGAACGCCGCGAGCGTATGGTGATCGTCGCCGAGATCCGCACGGTCACCGAAGGTTTCCTCGAGAAATACCGCGTCGAACGCGGCACCGTGCACCGCGTCGAACCAGGATTCCGGCAGCGGACCGGTGTCGCACGCCCACAGGATCCGGGCACAGGAGGGACCGGCGACGTCGTAGAGGACGGCATCGCCGTCGTCGAATACCCGGTGCCGCGCCCCGAGCACCCGAATCCGATAGCCGCCGACGTTCAGTGCGTCCCCCGCGGCCACGGGCACGAACCGCACCGGATCTCCGGGGCCGACCCACGGGCGACACGCATCGATCGCCGCGGCCGGCCCGACGACGTCGATGTCGAACCCGGCCTCGGCCCACGAGCGGAACAGCAGTGCCTGCGGTCCCAGGTGATCGACGTGGGCGTGGGTGAGCAGAATGTGCCGGACCCCGGCCAGGTTCCGCCCGTGCCGCAGCGCGGCGCGCGGAGCCTCGGGTCCGCACTCGAGGAGCAGCACGTCGTCGATCAGCGCCGCGGTCTGCCCGCGGATCTCGCCGCGTCGCGTCGCGTCGTCGCACGAGGCACACGTGCAGAACGGGTTGGGCCATCCGTCGGCGGCCCCAGTACCGAGCAGCACGATCTCCATCAGTTCTCCTTCACCGGACCACGAAGCGGAAGGACAGCGAATCCTCCTGGTCAGTCCAGTATTTCGACCCTCGCCCCGTAGACGTCACCGACGCGCTCCGGGGTCAGCACCTCGCCGGGTGTCCCGTCGGCGACGACACGTCCGGCGTCGAGCAGCACCAGTCGCTCACCGTACTGCGCGGCGGACGTGAGGTCGTGCATCGCGGCAAGCACGGTGAGGCCGCCGGCGCGGCGCAACGAATCGATCAGATCGAGCACCTGCTGCTGGTGGCCGATGTCGAGTGCGCTGGTCGGCTCGTCCAGCAGCAGCACCTCCGGCTGCTGGGCGAGGGCGCGCCCCAGCACCACCCGCTGCAGTTCCCCGCCGGACAGTTCGGTCGCCGGCCGGGATGCGAGCGCCCCCAGGTCGAGCCGGTCGATCACCGAGTCGACGACACCGCGATCGCCCGCCGCACCGGACGCGAATCGCGCGAGGTGCGGGGTCCGGCCGAGTTCGACCAGTTCACGAACCGTCACCCCCTCCGGGACGACGGGACGTTGCGGCATCAGCGCGACCACCCGGGCGATCGCGCGACGCCCCGCCGTACCGGGCGACAGACCCCCGATGGTCACGTCACCGGACGACGGAACCAGCCCGGCCATCGCATGCAGCAAGGTCGTCTTCCCGGCCCCGTTCGGCCCGAGAATGGAAACCCACTCCCCTTGCTGCACAACGAGGTCCACCGAATCGACGACCCGAACTCCCACGCGTTCGACGCTGACGCCCCGGCACCGCACCGCGATCACGCGACCCCCCGGCTCCGGCGGAGAACGATCAGGAAGAAGGGCGCCCCGATCGCTGCGGTGACCACCCCGATGGGCAGTTCCGCCGGGGACATCACGGTGCGCGCGGCGACGTCGGCGAGCACCAGGAACGCCGCACCCACCATCAGGGTCAACGGAAGCAGCAGCCGATGCCCGGGCCCGGCGAGCAACCGGACCGCGTGCGGCACCACGATCCCGACGAACCCGATGAGACCGCTGACGCTGACGACCGCGGCGGTCCCCAGCGTCGCGACACCCACCAGCACGAGGCGCACCCGCGACGGATGCACCCCGAGACTGGCCGCTTCGACATCGCCGACGGCCATCACGTCGAGGGTGCGGCGGTAGAGCAGGATCACCGCCGTCGACACCGCCACGTACGGCAACACCACCAGCACGTCGGACCAGCCGTCGGTGCCGAGCCGACCGAGCAGCCACGTGTAGACCTGCCGGAGACTGTCGTCGGACAGTTGCTGCGCGAACGTCTGCGCGGCATTGGCGAACGCGGCGACCGCGACACCGGCGAGGATGATCACCACCTCGGAGCGGGCCCCGCCGACCGTGCGTCCCAGCAGATAGGTGGCGGCGACGGCGAGCAGACCCCCGACGAACGCGGCGACGGGCACACCCACCATCGCGAGGACACCGCCGAAGGCGATCGCGAGGGTCGCGCCGAGGCCGGCGCCGCTCGAGACACCGAGCAGATAGGGGTCGGCGAGCGGATTGCGGAACACCCCCTGATAGGCGGCGCCCGCGATCGCGAGCATCGCACCGACCAGCGCCCCCAACACCACGCGCGGCATGCGGATGTTCCACAGGATCGCCTGCTGACGTGTGGTCAGTCCGCTGTCGACGTCGACGAAGGGCACCGCATCGAGCAGTTCGAGCAGCACACCGCGCACGGTCAGCCCCGCGGGCCCGACGAGGACACCGACGAGCAGTGCGGCGACGAGCACGAGCGCGGCCCCGCCGAGCAGCAGCACCCGGCGCCGCGGCGCCGAGATCACGGTGTGGGGTGCACGGCGGGTACTGCGGCCGCTGTCGCGGCCAGGTCGCGGAGGAGATCCACCACGCGCGGACCCCAGCGGCTCGCGATGTCCTCGTCGAGCACGTGGATGCGACCGTCCCGGACTGCGGTCAGCTCTCCCCAGCCGGCGCGCGCCGCGACCGTCTCGGGAGTGACGCCGCAGCACTGGCTGTCCGCCAGGAAGATCACGTCGGGGTCCGATTCGAGGATGTACTCGGCGGACAGTTGCGGATACGCGTCGGCACCGGTCGCGATCGACCGGAAGCCAGCGAGCCCGTACAGGTATCCGAGGAAGGTGTCGTCGGTGATGCTGTAGAAGGTGTCGTCGAGTTCGTGATAGTAGCTCAGCGGCTGGTCCCGTTCCGGCACGGTCGCGAGGATCTGGTCGATGTCGCCGCGCATCGTCGCGGCCAGTTCCACGGCGTCGCCGAGGTGCCCGGTGGCGGCTCCGACCTGCTCGATCTGGGTATAGATGTCGTCGAGGGTGGCGGGGGCGGGCAGCAGCAGGGTCGGCACTCCGGCCTGGGCGAGACCGGCGACGACGTCGCCGTTGTCGTCGGTGGCGAGAACCAGGTCCGGTTCGTATCCGAGGATCGCCTCGACGTTGGGGGTGTAGCCGGACAGGTCGGTGACCGGGGCCTGCGGCGGATAGTTGGATCGGTCGTCGACCGCGACGACCTGGTCCCCGGCGCCGACGGCGAAGAGCATCTCGGTGGTGGTCGGTGCGAGCGAGACGATCGCGTCGGGCTGCGCGTCGACGGTGACGGCACGATCACCGGACCCGACGGTGACCGGGAACGTTCCGTCACCCGCGGGTGCCGGGCCGCCGGTGTCGGCACCGGTGTCCTCCGCGCTGCTGCACGACGTCACCATCACGGCCACCGCCGCGATCGTGGCCCCGATCATCCGACGCAAGTGAAACCTGGTGGTGGGCACAGTCATCCTCCGTTCCGGAGGACGAAAACGGTACGGCCGCAACGAGTATTCATCGCGGCACCGCACCGCCCTTCGTCCGGGGACCAGTACTTGTCTAGTTCAGCGCCTGCGCGAGATCCTCGAGGAGGTCCTGCGGGTCCTCCAGGCCCACCGACAGCCGCACCACACCGTCGGCCAAGCCGATGGCCGCCCGGCCTTCGGGGCCCATCGCGCGGTGCGTCGTCGTCGCGGGGTGCGTGACGAGCGACTTGGCATCCCCGAGGTTGTTGGAGATGTCGACGATCCGCAACTTGTTGAGCAGTTCGAACGCCTTCTTCTTGCCGTCGCCCTCGGCGGCGGCGAGTTCGAAGGTGATGACGGTTCCGCCGCCGCTCATCTGCGACCGGGCCAGGTCGTACTGCGGGTGCGATTCCAGATAGGGATACTTGACCCAACTCACCGCGTCCTGCGCCTCGAGGAAACGTGCGAGTTCGAGCGCCGTGTCCACCGAGCGCTGCACACGCAGCGGCATCGTCTCCAGGCCCTTGAGCAACGTCCACGCGTTGAACGGGCTCAACGCCGGACCGGTGTGACGGATGAGTTGCTGCACGGGACCGTCGATGTAGTCCTTCGGACCGAGGATCGCGCCGCCGAGGACCCGCCCCTGGCCGTCGATGTGCTTGGTGCCCGAGTACACGACGATGTCGGCGCCGAGGTCGAGGCTGCGCTGCAGCAACGGTGTGGCGAACACGTTGTCCAGCACCACCTTCGCGCCGGCCGCGTGCGCCATCTCGGAGACCGTACGGACGTCGACGAGCGTCTGCATCGGATTCGACGGTGTTTCGAAGAACACCGCGGTGGTCGGGACGGACAGTGCCTGTTCCCACTGGTCGAGGTCTTCACCGTCGACGAACACGGTCTCCACACCCCACCGGGGCAGGATCTCGTTGCACACCACGAAGCACGAACCGAACAGGCTGCGCGCCGCGACGAGCCGGTCGCCCTTGCCGAGCAGCGCGGCGAGCGCGGTGAACACCGCGGACATACCGCTGGCGGTGGCGTACGCGCCTTCGGCGCCGTCGAGCAGCCGTAGCCGCTCCTCGAACATCTTCACGGTCGGGTTGCCGTACCGCGAGTAGACGAAGTGGTCGACCTCGCCGGTGAACGCCTGTTCGGCTGCCTCGGCGGATTCGTACACGAACCCGGAGTTGAGGTACAGCGCCTCGGACGTCTCCTCGAACCCGGACCGCAGGATGCCGCCCCGAACCCCGAGGGTGGCCGGCCGCACCGAATCGGGCAGCGGCCGCGAGAACGCGCCACCCTGAGGAATCGAGCTCACGACTGCCTCCACGGCAGGCCCGCCGCCCGCCAGCCCTCGGCACCCCGGTGTCCGGCGGCGTCGAGGGCACCTTCGAATCCTTCGAGAACGTTGTAGGACGGGGCCAGACCGGCGGCGGTCGCCGCGACGGCGGCCCCGATGGAGCGCTGCCCCGAGCGACACAGGAAGATCACCGGTCCGCCGTCGATGCCCGCCGCGCGCAGTTCGTCCACGAATCGGACATTGGGCGTCCCGGTCGGATAGCCGACCCATTCGACGAAGACGGTGCGGCGCCCGATGGACGAGGTCTCGGGGACCCCGACGTACTTCCATTCGGCGTCGGTGCGCACATCGACGAGCACGGCTTCCGGGTTTTCCTGCAGCAGCTCCCAGGCTTGCTGCGGCGTGATATCACCTGCGTAGCTCACCGCACCAGCTTTCCACAGCCGCGAAGACCGCGACGAGTCGGGCAGTATCACGCGGTGCAGATCCGCCAGTTGCCGTCCACCCGGGTCAGCGACCACAGGCTCCGCTCCTGTGCGCCGTCGGCGGTGGTGCGCACTTCGACGCGGCTGCGGTCGCCGTCGATGTCGGCGGTGCCGACGTCGTCGAGTCGCACCTCCCCGTCGACGTCGGCGAGCGGTGCCTGATCGGCGGGCAGTTCGGCGCAGCGCAGCCGCGCCAGGGTGTCTCCGTCGTCGGCGTTGTGCGCCTGGACGTAGGTGTCGACGGTCCTGGACACCAGGTCGGCGTCGCTCGGGGGCTCGCCGGACGACCCGAAGACCTGCCCGAGCACGATGAAGACGATGACCACGACGATGATGGCCAGCGCCCCGAGGAACGGGGCGGCGGTGCCACGTTCCGATTCGTCGGGGTCCGGTTCGGGTGCGGGTCGTGTATCTGCCATGCCCCGATCCTAGGTGGGTTCCGGTTGCCGCCGGTCGGAGCGTATTTGCCCCGATAAACCCTCTCGAGGTAGGAATTGCTCATGGCCTCTGCACACCTCGTTCGGCGTCTCGCCGTCGATCTCTGTCGTGTGTCTGCCCATATGTGTTGTCGCTGAGGCGATTCCCCATCCAGCAGCATTGCCTGCGCCCTCGCCGCCCGTCCGTTGCGGCACGGTCTCGGCCCACCAGAGGGCATCCTAATTTAAGCTGGTCCACGTCCGTCCGTTCTCCGAAGAGGTAGTTGACCGCAGATGACTGATCAGACTCGTCCCCTTCGCGTCGCGATAGTCGGTGCCGGTCCCGCCGGTATCTACGCCGCCGACGCACTCATGAAGTCCGACACTGCGCAGGAACCCGGGGTCAGCATCGACCTGTTCGAACGCATGCCGGCCCCGTTCGGCCTCATCCGCTACGGCGTCGCACCGGACCACCCCCGCATCAAGGGCATCATCACCGCCCTGCACAAGGTCCTCGACAAGCCGCAGGTCCGCCTCCTCGGCAACCTCGACTACGGCACCGACTTCACCCTCGAAGACCTGCAACGGTTCTACGACGCGGTGATCTTCTCCACCGGCGCCAACGCCGACCGGGCACTGACCATCCCCGGCATCGACCTCGACGGCAGCTACGGCGCCGCCGACTTCGTGTCCTGGTACGACGGCCACCCCGACGTCCCCCGCGACTGGCCCCTGCACGCCGAGAAGGTCGCCGTGCTCGGCGTCGGCAACGTCGCCCTCGACATCGCCCGCGTCCTCGCCAAGACCGGCGACGAACTGCTCCCCACCGAAATCCCCCCGAACGTCTACGACGGCCTCCGGCAGAACAAGGCCACCGAAGTACACGTCTTCGGCCGCCGCGGCCCCGCCCAAGCCAAGTTCACCCCACTCGAACTACGCGAACTCGACCACTCCCCCACCATCGAGGTCATCGTCGACCCCGAGGACATCGAATACGACGAGGGCTCGGAAGCGGCACGCCGCAACTCCAAGCAGGTCGACATGGTCGCCAACACCCTCCAGGACTGGGCCATCCGCGACGTGGGCGACCGCCCGCACAAGCTGTTCCTGCACTTCTTCGAATCCCCCACCGAGGTGCTCGGCGAGGACGGCACGGTCGTCGGCCTGCGCACCGAACGCACCGAACTCGACGGCACCGGCAACGTCCGCGGCACCGGCACCTTCAACGACTGGGAGGTCCAGGCCGTCTACCGCGCCGTCGGCTACCTGTCGCAGAACATCGCGCAGCTGCCGTTCGACGACCAGGCCGGCACCGTCCCCAACGAGGCTGGCCGTGTCGTCGCCGACGAGACGATCGAAGGCCACGACCGGTTCCTGCCGAACACCTACGTCACCGGCTGGATCAAACGCGGCCCGGTCGGCCTCATCGGCCACACCAAGGGCGACGCGAACGAGACGGTCGCGAACCTGCTCGAGGACTACACGAAGGGCCGCCTCGCGGCTCCGGCCGAACCCGAACTCGATGCCGTCGTCGCGTTCCTCGACAGCAAGGAGCTGCCGTACACGACGTGGCAGGGCTGGTACCGCCTCGACGCCCACGAACGCAGCCTCGGTGAGGCCGAAGGCCGCGAACGGGTGAAGGTCGTCGAACGCGGCGACATGTTCCGCGCGTCGGAACCCCACAAGGGCTGACCGACCGGTTCCTTCCGAGCGAGCGGTACACCCAGTC
>NZ_JBAQXC010000105.1:0-24481 GCF_049299235.1 Rhodococcus sp. (in: high G+C Gram-positive bacteria)
GGCCTGCCCGTATCGGTGCTGCTCCGTATCGGTGCTGCTCCGTATCGGTGCTGCTCCGTATCGGTGCTGCTCCGTATCGGTGCTGCTCCGTATCGGTGCTGCTCAGTCAGTCGGTGGGATCGTCGTCGAGCCTGGCTTTGCGTGCGGCCTCACGCATCTCGATGCCGTCGGAGATCCAATTGCCGATCTCGCGGGTGACGTCACGCACGGCGCCGGTGATGATCCCGGTGATGTTCCCGACATGGGTAGCGGCGGATTCGGTCATTTCCTGCACCGTGTCCTTGTTGCGTTCGAAGCGTCCTACCATGCGTTCTTCCCCCTCAGACAGTGTCGTGGACGAGGGTACGCGGAGCGTCGCCGTCACGCGCGGCATCGGCCGGGGATTCGGGGCAGGATCTGCGTTCGATCACAACCGCGGGTTCCGGCCGGGACGACACCCACGCGGGCGGCAGAGCCAGCGTGAAGATCTTGCGCCACACCGAGGAGATCTGCCGGAACAGGCCCCCGGTGTTGTAGGGCAGGCCGTGCTTCTCACACAGGGCCTTCACCTGCGGTGCGATCTGCGGGTAGCGTCGGGCAGGCAGATCCGGGAACAGGTGATGTTCGATCTGGTGGGACAGGTTGCCGGTCATCACGTGCATCAGGGGGGATCCGCTGATGTTCGCGCTGCCCAGCAACTGGCGGACGTACCACTCCCCTCGCGTCTCGTCGGCGGTTTCCTCCCGCGTGAACGACTGCACGCCTGCCGGGAAGTGCCCACAGAAGATCACCGAGAATGTCCACACGTTGCGCACCAGGTTGGCGGTGGCGTTGCCGAGCAGAGTCGGAACGAACAGTGGCCCGGTGAGTAGCGGGAACGCCACATAGTCCTTGAGCACCTGCCGGCCGGCCTTGCGCCACCAGCCGCGGGCGAGCGGGCCGAGTTCACGGAGGTCGCGCTCACCGGACAGGAGCCGGTCGGCTTCCGCGTCGTGGAACATGACGCCCCACTCGAACAGCACCATCAGCGCGGCCGCGTAGACCGGGTTGCCCAGGTAGTAGGGCTTCCACGGCTGCGCGGGATCCATCCGCAGGATGCCGTACCCGATGTCGCGGTCCATGTCGAGAATGTTCGTGTAAGTGTGGTGGAGGTAGTTGTGGGAGTGACGCCACTGGTCCGACGGGCACACCGTGTCCCATTCGAAGACACGCGAATCCAGTCCCGGTTCGCGCATCCAGTCGTACTGACCGTGCATCACGTTGTGCCCGATCTCCATGTTGTCGAGTATCTTCGACACGCTCAGCGCGGCGACGCCGGCGATCCACGCCGGCGGCAGGAACCCGAGGAACAGCAGGCCACGACCGGCCACCTCGAATCCCCTCTGCACCTTGATCACCCGGTAGATGTAGTCGCGATCCTCACTGCCGAGTGCGGCGACGGTCCGATCCCGCAGGGCATCGAATTCACGGCCGATCTCCTCGACCTGATCGTGACGCAGAATCACCGGTTCCCGATCGGGATCGTGACTCCCCGACAGGAACGGCAGGAAGGGAATTGACGGCAGGGAAAATCCGAACATGCTGTCCTCCAATAGTTTCGATTCGATCGTGGACCGACGGCGGCATCCGAACCGGTGGCGCTAGAGATCGACTGCGACGTCACCGACCGGAACGTTGACACAGATCCGGATGTGCGTGTCGGGGTCCGCGTCGAGTTCGCCGGTGCGGATGTCGCGGGTACAGCCGGACCGACGGATCGTCGTGCAGGTGTGGCAGATGCCCATGCGGCATCCGTGGTCGGGGCGCAGGCCTGCGGATTCGGCCTGTTCCAGCAGGGTGGTCCCGTCGTTGTCCGCGACCACACCGGACGCGGCGAAGCGGACCGAGCCGGTGGCGTCGCCCGCATCGGGGGCATCGGGGAGTGTGAATTCTTCGGTGCGCAGGTGCCGTTCCGCGCCGGCGTCGGAAAAAATCCGGCGGATGTCCGCGGTCAGTCCCACCGGTCCGCACGCGAAGGTGGCGGTGTCCGCGAACCACGGGGCGACGGCGTCGAGGTGCTCACGACGGACACGACCGCGCAAGTGACCGCCGTCGCCGCGGGTGTGCGCGTAGACGACCTCGACGTTGGGTCGGGCGGCGAGTTCGTCGAGCCGTGCCCGCTGCGGCACGTCGTCGGCCGTGCGCGCGTAGTGCAGGAACGTGATTGCGCCGGTGTGCTGTTCGTCGGCGAGGGTCTGCACCATCGACAGCACCGGGGTGATGCCACTGCCGCCGCTGATCAGCAGCAGCCGGTCCGGGCGGACCTCCGGGAGCACGAAGTCACCGGAGGCGGGCCCGATGTCGACGACGTCGCCTCGCCGGGCCGATTCGTTCAGGTGGCGGGACACGACGCCGTCCGGGTGGGAGCGCACGGTGAGGACCATCCGATTGTCGTCGTACTGCGAATTCGACGGTGAGTAGCAGCGGGTGTGCCGGACTCCGTCGACGACGACGCCGAGCTGGATGTGCCGACCGGCCTGGATTCGGCGGCGTCGGGCCGGCCGCAGCGTGAGCGTGACCATTCCCGGGACCGCGCGATCGATGTCGACGATCCGGGCGCGCGTGCTCTGGGTGGTGAACAGCGGATTCAGCAATTCCAGATAGCGATCCGGGTGGTGCGGCCAGGACAGCAGCCGCGCGACGCCGGCGAGCGCATTCGTGCTGCGTCGTGCGGATCCGACGCGCTCGAAGGGTGTGACGACCATGGCGGGGCCTCCCGGCATATCCAATTCAAGTGCACACTTGTACACTCAAATAGTGTGGCAGTACACCCCCGACGCCTGTCAACACGCATGTGACGCCCGCTACACCCGACATTCGATTCCAGGAGGCCACCGTGCCTAAACTCGGACCGTGTCCGTAGCCCCTGCCCCCGAACCCGCCACCCGGGCGGCACGCAAGGAACGCACGCGCCGCGCACTGCTCGACGCCGCACTCGACCTGTCGGCCGACCGCAGTTTCTCGACGGTGAGCCTGCGCGAGGTCGCCCGCGCGGTCGGGATCGTCCCGACCGCGTTCTATCGCCACTTCGCGTCGATGGACGAACTCGGCGTGACCCTGGCCGGCGACACGATGCGGGTCCTGCGACAAGAATTGCGCGACGCCCGCCGCGCCCGCAAAGCCGGCGACAACGCTCGCGCGTCGTTGTCCACCCTGGTCGAACAGGTCCGCGCCCACGCCACCACACTCCGATTCCTCGCCCGCGAACGACACGGCGGACTACCCGAGGTTTCGCGCGCCGTCAACGACGAATTGCGTTTACTCACCAGGGAACTCGCGACCGACCTCGGAAGCGTTCCCGAACTGGGCAGGTGGAGCGGGGACGACCTCGAGATGGCCGCCGCCCTGCTCGTCGTCGCACTACTCGAGGTCGCCGTCGAACTGCTCGCAGTCGACACACCGGGCGGGCAGGACGAGGTCGCGGTCATCGCACGCGGTGAGAAGCAGATGCGTCTGATCATTCTCGGCATGGGCGCATGGAAACCGGTCCGCGAATGAAGGCCACCCCGTACGGTGGCGCCATGTTCGCGATCAACCGCGTCGCACTCGGCGACCTCACCTTCGATGTGCGGGTCGCCGGCCCCGAGGACGGCACCCCACTCGTTCTCCTACACGGGTTCCCCGAGACCGGGCGGTGCTGGGAACCGGCGGGCCGGTTGCTCGCCGAATCGGGACTGCGGGTGATCGCACCCGACCAGCGTGGCTACTCGCCCGGCGCCCGCCCCGCCGAGATATCCGCGTACGCGGTCGGGGAACTGGTCGGTGACGTCCTCGGGTTGCTCGACGGATTCGGCATCGAGTCGGCGCACCTCGCCGGCCACGACTGGGGCGCCATCGTCGGCTGGCATCTCACCGCCCGTCACCCCGACCGGGTCCGCACATTCACCGCGGTGTCGGTACCGCACCCCGGCGCCTACAATTGGGCACTGCGGCACGATGCCGATCAGCAGAGTCGGTCGTCGTACATCAAGTTGCTCCGCTCCGAGGGCAAAGCCGAGGCGGTCTTGCTCGACGACGGCGCACGCCGCCTGCGTGCCATGTACCACCCGACTATCGACGTCGACAGCGTCGACGAGTACATCCGGGCCCTGACCGAACCTGGTGCGATGACCGCCGCACTGAACTGGTACCGGGCGGTGAACCGCGACTTCCGCGACGTTCCGTCGGTGACGGTACCCACCACCCATGTCTGGAGCACCGCCGATGTCGCGCTCGGCCGGGCCGGCGCCGAACGGTGCGGCGAATTCGTCGACGCCGACTACGAATTCGTCGTCCTGGACGATGTGAGCCACTGGATTCCCGAGGAGAAACCCGCGGCGCTCGCCGAGGCGATCCTCGCCCGTATCGGGCAGTGACCGACCAACACAGTCATCCGCACGACAGTCATCCGCACGACAGTCATCCGCACGGCAGTCATCCGCGCGGTGTCACCGCTTCCGCAGCGCGGCACAGCAGTTCGAGTTCGCCGACGACCGCGTCGAGCGGTGCCGCGCTGCGTTGCGCCTGCGCGAGGATCAACCCGCCCTCGAGAGCACTGACGAACATCGTCGCGAGAGTCTCGGCGCGCACCGGGTCGATACCGTCGAGGGCGAGCCGAGCACCGATCAACTCACCCCACCGCGCGAACGATTCTCCCGCGATGCCGCGCGCCACTGATTCGGTACCCAATGCCGCCGCAACGATCGGGCAGCCCGCGACATACCCGGTATCTTCGAGCCCCTGCCGCCACAGGTCGACCAGCGAGCGGACCGCGGTGACGGTATCGCCGGAGGCGAGGATCCGTTCCACGCCGGCAGTGAGCTGATCCGCGGCCGAACGGGTGGCTTCCTCGATCAACTGGCTCTTGCCACCGGGAAAATGATGGTAGATCGATCCTCGGGGCGCACCGCTGTTGGCCAGGACGTCGGCGAACGACGTCGCGGCCACCCCACGCTCCCGGATCAGAGCCACGGCGCTGGCTGTCATCGCGTCGCGCGGTCCCATTGTCTCGGTCCGTCTCCGTGCCATCACGCCCTCGTTCCGGGTCGGGTTTGCCTCCTCGAATTATGTATGTTGTCATACTGAGAATCCCAGCACCAGGACGTCAGGAGTCCACCGTGACCGACATCGACAGCACCGATCACCTCTTCGACGATGCCGTCGCGTTGACCCCAGCGGACGCACACCGGTACATCGGCCGCACACACCCGGCCTACGCCAACATGGTCGGCCCCTTCGGCGGTATCACCGCCGCAACCCTGCTGCGCGCGGTTCAGCAGCACCCCGAGGTGCTCGGGACGCCCCTGTCACTCACGGTCAACTACTGCGGGCCGATCACCGACGGCGAATTCGAAATCGTCGCGCGGCCGGTCCGCACCAACAGATCCACCCAGCACTGGTCGATCGAGTTGTCGCAGGACGGAACGGTCGCGACCACCGCGACCGCCGTGTTCGGCACGCGCCGCGACACCTGGTCGTCGACCGAAGTGTCGACACCCGAGGTGCCCGCAGCGCAGGACGTCGCACAGCAGGCGCTGCCGGAGTTCATCGCCTGGTCACGCAACTACGAGATGCGGTTCGTTCAGGGCGCGATACCCGCACCGGAGACCGGGGAGAACCCGGACTCGACGACGACACTGTGGGTGCGGGACACACCCCCGCGACCCCTGGATTTCGCTGCACTGACCTCGCTGTGCGACGTGTTCTTCCCGCGCGTGTTCCTACGGCGTGGGCAGTACATGCCAGCCGGGACGGTATCCCTGACCATCTATTTCCACGCCGACACCGACGCACTGGCACGCCAGTCCGACGCATCGGTCCTCGGCACCGCACGCTCGCAGCACTTCGGCAAGGGCTACTTCGACCAGTCCGGCGAACTGTGGAGCAGCGACGGGAATCTGCTGGCCACCACCCATCAACTCGTCTATTTCAAGGGCTGACCCTGCTTCACCGGCTGCCCCTGCTTCACCGGCCAACTGCTGCTTCACCGGCCGACTGCTGCTTCACCGGCCGACTGCTGCTTCACCGTCCGACTGCAGTGTCCGGCCCGCGCACGGCCGACAACGCCGCCAGTCCGACGCCGAGCACCACGAGGAGCCCGGCGATCCCCGCTCGGTCGGCACCGAATCCCCAGGCGAAGAACCCGAACAACGTCGGTGCCAGGAAGGACACGGCCCGGCCCGTGGTGGCGTACAACCCGAACATCTGACCTTCTCTGCCCGGCGGTGTGATGCGCGCCAGGAATGTGCGCGCGGACGCCTGCGCGGGTCCGACGAACAGGCACAGCAGCAGCCCGAAGATCCAGAACATCAGGGGTCCGGACACGAACAGGAGCACCACTCCGACGACGATCATCGACGCGAGCGAGACGACGATGACCGTTTTCGGGCCGAGTCGGTCGTCGATCACCCCGGCGGCGAGCGCACCCAGTGCGGCAACGATATTCGCCGCGACACCGAACAGCAGCACGTCGCCGGTCCCGATGCCGTAGACCGTGACCGCGAGCACCGCGCCGAAGGTGAACACCCCGGCGAGTCCGTCGCGGAACAAGGCGGACGCACCAAGGAACCAGATGGTGCGCCGGTCCGCGATCCACAGTTCCCGGAGGTCGCGCCACAGCACCCGGTACGCCTCGGTGATGCCGCCCTTCTCGGCGCCGGGGTCGGCGGTGGTCGGCGGCAGTTCCGGCACCGCGAGCAGCACCGGGATGGCGAATACCGCGAACCACGCGGCCGCGAGCAACGCGACCATCCGGATATTGGTGCCGTCCTCGGTGGTCAAACCGAGGAATCCGCGGGTGTCGCCGTCCCCTGCGATGAAGCCGGTGTAGCACACCAGCAGTAGCACGATGCCACCGAAATAGCCCATGGACCAACCGAATCCGGAGACCCTGCCGATGTTGTCCTCGGTGGAGATCTGGCGCATCATCGCGTTGTACGGCACCTGGGCGAGTTCGGCGATGACCGACGCGACCCCGAGCAGGGTCAAACCCAACCACAGGTAGTGGTATTCGTCGCGCACGAAGTACATCCCGGCCATCGCCGCGACGGTGACGAAGGTGAGCACCGCCAGGGACCGCTTGCGGCGGCCGGTGGCGTCGTAGCGTTGCCCGGAGATCGGAGCGGTGACCGCGATGACGAAGCCGGCGATGCCGAGGGACCAACCCAACCATGTACTCGCCGAGATGCTTCCGGGTAGGTCGTCGCCGACAGCGTCGGTGAGGTACACGGAGAAGACGAAGGTGAGGATCACCGCGTTGAACGCTGCCGAACCCCAGTCCCACAGACCCCACGCGAAGACCTGCCGTCGCGTCGCCGCCGTCCCGATCGTGCCCGGCGCGGCCGTGTGTGCGCTCATGCCCGCAGCCTAACCGGCACTGCCGCACGTACCCCGGAACACGGTAGACCGCGACATCGACGGGACAGACGCCCGCACACCACGACCTTCGGACACCACAGTTTTCCGGACACCGGTCCGTTGCCTGCCGTTCACTCCTGGGCCCCCATCGGCTCACTCGGTCGCACCACACTCACCTCGATAGCCCCTAAAACCGACCAAAGAGGACAAATGGCGACATCGAATCGAAGTCATCTCGCGGCGATCGCCGCGGTGACAGCCCTGGTGACAGCCGCGTGCTCCGCCGGTGACGGCACATCCGACGGATCAGGCCCGGACATCCCCCCGGCCACATCGCCGATCGACTGGAATACCCCGGATTCGGACCGCTACCACCGGCAGGCGACCTACCCGGTCTTCCAGAACCGGCCCGCCGAAGAGCCTTTGGACACCGAGACGGTGGCCGAGATTTCCACCGTCACGCCGGACGGCAATACCGTGATCTACACCGATGCGACCGCCAAGCGCATCGGCTTCGTCGACGTGCGTGATCCCGCGAATCCGGTCGGCCTCGGCACCTTGTCACTAGTCGAACTCGGCAACCCCGACGACCAGCCCACCTCCGTCATCGCGGTCGGCGAGTTCGTACTGGTGGTCGTCGACACCAGCGGCGGCGACTTCGCCAATCCGTCGGGACGCATCGACGTCGTGCGGGTCGGCGACCGCACCCGGGTGCACAGCATCGACCTCGGTGGCCAGCCGGACTCGATCGCCGTCAGCCCCGACGGCGCCTTCGCCGCGGTCGCCATGGAGAACCAGCGCAACGAGGAGTTCACCCCGGACGGTGCCGAGGAGGGCGATCTCCCGCAGGCACCCACCGGATTCGTGCAGTTGATCGACCTCGCCGGCGAGCCAACGGCGTGGACGCCGCGCCGGGTCGACTTCGACGTCGAGCAGGCCCGCACCGCGGGCCTCGACACCCCCGAGGACCTCGAACCCGAATATGTCAGCATCAACTCCCGCGGTCAGGTCGCGGTGTCGATGCAGGAGAACAACGGCATCGCGATCATCGACGGGCCCACCGGCTCCGTGACCTCGATCTTCAGCGCCGGAAACGTGTCGGTCGACGGGATCGACACAGCCGAGGACGGAACGATCGACCAGACCGGGTCGATCTCGGATACGCCCCGCGAACCCGACGCACTCGGCTGGATCGGTGACGATCACCTGGCCACCGCCAACGAAGGCGACTGGAAGGGCGGCACCCGCGGCTGGACGATCTTCGACGCCGCGACCGGCGATGTGGTCTGGGACGCCGGTAACTCGTTCTCCCAGCTCGCGGTGCGAACCGGCCTGCACATCGAGGGCCGCGCCGAGGCGAAGGGCCCCGAGCCCGAAGGGCTGGCCATCACCGACATCGGTGGCCGCCCGACCGCGCTCGTAGCGTCGGAGCGCAGCAATTTCGTCGCCGTCTACGACGTCAGCGACCCCACCGCACCCGAGTTCGTCCAGATGCTGCCGACGACGCCCGGCCCCGAAGGGATCCTGCCGATCCCACAGCGCGACCTGCTCGTCGTCGCGTCGGAGAAGGACGATGCCGAGGCGCGGGTGCGTGCCTCGATCAGCGTCTACGGATACGGCGACGCGTTCGCGGCGACCGGCGGCACACCGTCGTTCCCGTCCATCGTCTCGGGCGACATCGACGGAGTTCCGCTCGGCTGGGGTGCGCTCGGCGCGCTGTCCGCCGCTCCGCTCGACGACAACCGTCTGTTCACCGCCACCGACAGCGCCTACGGCCCGGCTCGGGTCCTGAGTGTGGATGTGTCGCAGACACCGGCGTTGATCGACAGTGAGCTCGTCGTCACCGAGGGCGGCGCGCCCGTCTCGCTCGACGTCGAAGGTATCGCTGCTCGTCCCGCCGGCGGATTCGTGCTGGCGGTCGAGGGTAAGGAAGGACCCGGCAACGAACTCGTCGTCGTCGCCGCGGACGGACAGATCGAGGAGCGCGTCGCACTGCCCGGCGATATCGCGGCCGGTCTTGGCGGTCAGGGTCTCGAAGGTGTCGCCGTCGACGGCGACTCGATCTGGGTGGCGCTGCAGCGGGAGATCACCAGCGACGACAAGGGAATCGTCCGCATCGGCCGCTACACGCCGGAGTCCGGCCAATGGGATTGGTTCGGCTACCAACTCGAGCGCACCGACGCCGACGGCGACTGGATCGGTCTGTCCGAGATCGCGGTCCACGATGGCGGCCTGCTGATCCTCGAGCGCGACAAGCTCAACGGCCCGGATGCCCGGGTCAAGGCGATCTATCGCGTCGACATTCCCACCGCTGGTGGAGTGACCACGGCCGACGAGACTCCACAGGTCCTGCCCAAGACCCTGGTACGCGATCTGCTGCCGGATCTGCAGGCGACCCGCGGCTTCGTGCAGGAAAAGGTCGAAGGCATGGCGATCGCAGGCAACGGCAACGTCTACGTGGTGACCGACAACGACGGGCTCGACGACGCCAACGGCGAGACGGTGTTCCTCGATCTCGGACCGGCGGGAGCCGCGCTCGGCGGATGATCCGGGCATAGCCCGAGCAGAACGGCCGGTGTACCGAGTTGTCGGTGCACCGGCCATCTCTTTCCCCGACTATGAATTTGATTGCATATGCACTTAGTTGCATAATCGGGTCATGGCACTCGAACACGCGCTGCTCGTCTCGCTCGACGAGCACGCCGGATCCGGCTACGAACTGGCACGCCGCTTCGACCGATCCATCGGGTTCTTCCACAGCGCCAGCCACCAGCAGATCTACCGGGTACTGCGGCGCATGGAGGAGCACGGCTGGGTAACCGGCGCGACCGTCACCCAGGACGGGCGCCCGGACAAGAAGGTCTACCGGATCGCCGCCGCCGGCCACACCGAACTGGACCGCTGGATCGCCACCGCCTCCGAACCCGACCACCTGCGCAGCGAACTCGCCGTCAAGGTCCGCGCCGCGCGCCCCGACACCCTGCCCGACCTGCTCTCGGAGATTCGGCGCCACCGCGATGCCCATGCCGCCCGGCTCGACGTCTACCGACTGATCGAAAAGCGGGACTTCCCAGCGCCTCCGCCTGCCGGTCCGGCACTGCACCAATATCTGGTGCTGCGCGGCGGTATCCGCGTCGAGGAAGGCTTCCGCGACTGGTGCCAGGACATGCTCGATACCCTCACTCCCCCTTCGGAACAGGATCTGCCGTGACCGACCGCTACCCCACCCTGATGTCTCCGCTCGACCTCGGCCCGATCACGCTGCCGAATCGGGTGATCATGGGTTCGATGCACACCGGTCTCGAGGACCGCGCCGCGAACACCGGCAAGCTCGCCGCGTACTTCGCCGAACGGGCCCGCGGTGGAGCGGCGCTCATCGTGACCGGCGGCTACGCCCCGAACCGCACCGGCTGGCTCCTACCGTTCGGCGCCAAGCTCACCAATCGGATCGAAGCGCGCCGACACCGGAGAATCACCGACGCCGTGCACGACGAGGGCGGCCGAATCCTCCTGCAGATCCTGCACGCCGGCCGCTACAGCTATTGGCCGCTGAGCGTGTCCGCATCGTCGATCAAGGCGCCCATCAACCCGTTCCGGCCGCGCGGGCTCACCTCTTGGGGGGTGCGGCGGCAGATCCGCGCGTTCGTGCGGTGCGCCCGGCTCGCCCGGGTAGCCGGCTACGACGGCGTCGAAATCATGGGCGGTGAAGGGTATTTCATCAACCAGTTCCTCGCCGAACGAACCAACCGGCGCACCGACGAATGGGGCGGGACACCCGCCAATCGGCGCCGGCTCGCCGTCGAGATCGTCCGCGGTGTCCGCGAGGCCACCGGCCCCGACTTCCTGATCTCGTTCCGGCTGTCGATGGCCGATCTCGTCGAACGCGGCCAGCGGTGGGACGACATCGTCGCGCTCGCACAGGAGATCGAGGCAGCAGGAGCGACCTTCCTCAACACCGACATCGGCTGGCACGAATCACGGGTACCGACGATCGTCACGTCCGTTCCGCGGGCCGCATTCGCGGATGTAACCGCGAAACTCAGTGATCACGTTGGCATTCCGGTCGCGGCATCGAACCGGATCAACATGCCCGAAACAGCCGAATCGATCCTGTCCGAGGGTCGAGCCGACCTCGTGTCCCTCGCGCGGCCGATGCTCGCCGACCCCGACTGGGTACGCAAGGCCACCGCGGGCACCCCCGACGAGATCAACACGTGCATCGCCTGCAACCAGGCATGCCTCGACCACGCCTTCGTCAACAAACGCGTGTCGTGCCTGCTCAATCCTCGCGCCGGACGCGAAACCGAACTGCTCCTCGCCCCCACCCGCCGCAGCAAGGAGGTCGCCGTCGTCGGAGCCGGCCCTGCCGGGCTGGCCGCCGCCGTGAATCTCGCACGCCGTGGGCACCGGGTCACGCTGTTCGAGGCAGACGAGCGTATCGGCGGTCAGTTCGGTATCGCCCGGCTCATCCCCGGCAAGGAGGAGTTCGCCGAAACCCTGCGCTATTTCGAGCGCCAACTCGAACTGACCGGGGTCGACGTGCGGCTGGGAACCCGCGCGCAGACAGCCGATCTGACCCGCTTCGACGACGTGGTCGTCGCGACCGGTGTGCGGCCCCGCATACCCGACATCGAGGGCATCGACCGGCCGAACGTGCTGACATACCCGCAGGCGGTACGCGGCGAGGCCCCCATCGGCGCCCGGGTGGCCGTGATCGGCGCGGGCGGTATCGGCGTCGACGTCGCCGAGTTCCTCACCCACACCACTTCTCCGGCACTCGATCTCGCCGAATGGCAGCGGGAATGGGGCGTCAGCGACGACGAGCACGCGGCCGGCGGCATGACCACTCCGCAGCCGACGCCGTCGGCGCGCGAGGTCTACCTGCTGCAGCGCTCCCCCGGCCGGATCGGCGCCAAGCTGGGCAAGACGAGCGGTTGGGTGCATCGGGCGTCGTTGAAACACAAGGATGTCCGCGAGATGTCGGAGGTGAACTACGAACGCATCGACGACGCCGGCCTGCACATCAGCTTCGGCGCCGACCGACACGACCCGCAGGTGATCGCCGTCGACACGGTCGTCGTGTGTGCCGGTCAGGAATCGGTGCGGGACCTGACCGACGACCTCGTCGCCGCGGGCGTCACCACGCACGTCATCGGCGGAGCCGACGTGGCCGCCGAACTCGACGCGAAGCGCGCGATCGAGCAGGGCACCCGCCTCGCCGACCGGATCTGACGGCCCGTCAGACGGTGACACCGGCCAACAGGCCGGACACCGACTGGCGCAGCACCTCGGTGGCCTCGTCGACCCCGAGTTGCAGTTCGTCGCGCAGTACAGCCCATGATGCCCACGTCGCGGTCGCTCCGAGCGCATGGACCAGACGTGCACGGCGCCTCGCGTCGAGGGCCGACAGTTCGCGTGCGAACAGGATCATCCCCTCGTCGGTGACTCGTGCGATGCAGCACCGCCGGTGGGCCCGCAGCGCGTCGGAGAACTGCTGGCGTGAGACCGCGGCCCGCGCGAACGGCGCGACGAACTCGAGCATCCGCGCACGCTGCCGGCAGAACCCGTCGATCCGCTCCGGCAACGGCAGACGCGGCGATACCGGCACGAACAATTCGTCCTGGCGGCGCAACATTTCCGCGCCGGTGTGTGCCATCACGGTGTCGAGGTCGTTGAAGTTGGCCCACAGTGCCCGCAGCGACACACCGGCCTGCTCCGCCACCTGCGCACCGGTCGGCTTGAGTACGCCCGCCCGGAGCAACGTGATGTGCGCGTCGACCACCGCCCGGCGTGTGCGTTCCGCGCGGGCTGTTCGACCGTCCGTCGCAACGGTTGTCACGATCCTCCACTTTGTTCGACCGCACCGAGCGTCGTGAGCGTCGGCATTGTTCCTCAACCTGTGCACCGCCGACAATACCGGCCAACCTCCCCGTTTAGTGACGTTCGTTCGGGCGACACGACCGACCGGGTGCGGTGAACGGCGACTACGCTGACGCATCGTGACTCTGCCGAATCCCACCCCAGACGCCCGCGCGGTCGTGACCGGCGCCTCCTCCGGTATCGGCGAGGCCCTCGCTGCCGAACTCGCAGCGCGCGGCCACTCCCTGATCCTCGTCGCGCGGCGCGGCGACGTCATGGAACAACTCGCCACCTCGCTCGGCACTGCACACGGCGTCACCGTCGAAGTACGTGCCTGCGACCTGTCCGACCGCGACGCCCGCACGAAACTGGTCGACGAACTGACCGACCGCCACATCAGCATCCTCTGCAACAACGCAGGCATCGCCACATTCGGACCGGTATCGGAGCTCGACCCGGCCTACGAACGCGCCCAGGTCGAACTCAACGCAGTCGCCGTGCACGACCTCACCCTCGCGGTACTGCCGCAGATGCTCGAGCGTCGCTCCGGTGCGATCCTCAACGTCGGATCTGCCGCAGGCAACATGCCGATCCCGAACAACGCCACCTACGCGGCGTCGAAAGCGTTCGTCAACACGTTCTCCGAGTCGCTGCGCGGCGAACTCAAGGGAACCGGCGTCAACGTCACCCTGCTCGCACCCGGACCGGTACGCACCGAAACACCGGACCCGGCCGACGCGTCGATCGTCGACAAGCTCGTCCCCGACTTTCTGTGGATTTCGAGCGAACACACCGCGAAGGTATCCCTGGACGGACTCGCCGAGAACAAGATGCGCATCGTGCCCGGCCTGATCAGCAAGGCCCTGTCCGTCGCAGGCAACTACACCCCGCGCGCGATCATCGCCCCGATCGTCGGCACCTTCTACAAGAAGCTCGGCGGCTAACGTCTCCTGCGGCCGGTACCGAAAATGCTGCGGGAGATCTCCCGGCCCGCAGCCGACGCGGCCGACCGCAGGAAACTCTTCACCGCGGAGTTGCCCAGCACCTGTTCGACGATCGTCGGCCCCTCGTCCCGGGGGGCCGATACCGTATCCGGCAGATCAGGCAGCGGTGGCACATCGAGCGGCGGATCGATGTTCGGCGCGCCCGCGACCTTCGCGGTCAGCATCTCGTACGCCGACTCCCGATCGACGGTCTGCCCGTACTTCGCGAACAGCGGATGCCCGTGGGCGGCCGTGCCGATCGCCGGGTCGCCGATGGTGTCCATCAGCGAACGCGGAGGGCGGATCCGGGTCCAGGCCACCGGGGTCGGGGCACCCTTCTCCGACAGCACCGTCACGATCGCTTCACCGGTCCCGAGTGAGGTCAGTGCCTCCTCGACGTCGTAAAACGTTGTCGTCGGGTAGGTGCGGACCGTCTTGGTCAGCGCCTTCTGATCATCTGGGGTGAATGCGCGCAGTGCGTGCTGCACCCGCGCACCCAACTGGGAGAGGACCGCGTTGGGGATGTCCGTGGGGAGCTGCGTGCAGAAGAACACGCCGACACCCTTCGAGCGGATCAGCTTAACTGTCTGCTCGACCTGCTGGAGAAATGCCTTCGATGCGTCCGCGAACAGTAGGTGCGCCTCGTCGAAGATGAAGACGAGCTTCGGCTTGTCCAGGTCACCCTCCTCCGGCAGCGTCTGGAACAGATCGGCAAGCACCCACATCAGGAATGTGGAGAACAGCGCCGGGCGCGCGGCCTGCGCACCCAGCTCGAACAGGCTGATAACTCCGTTGCCACCCTGAACCCGCAGCAGATCCTCGGTGTCGATCTCCGGCTCACCGAAGAACGTGTCGCCGCCGTCCGCCTCGAGGTTGACGATCGCGCGCAGGATGACGCCGGCCGTGGCGGTCGAGACACCACCGATGCCCTTGAGATCGGGTTTGCCCTCGGCGCTGGTCAGGTACGCAATGACCTGGCGCAGATCCTTCAGGTCGAGCAGCGCCATGCCGCGCCGATCGGCCCAGTGGAAGATGAGTCCGAGGGTCGATTCCTGGGTGGCGTTCAGGCCGAGCACCTTACTCAACAGGATCGGGCCGAACGCGGTGACGGTCGCGCGTACCGGGATGCCGATGCCGTCGGTGCCGAGTGAGAAGAACTGGGTCGGAAATCCGGCGGGAGTCCACGACGCCATGCCGGTCTCCGCGGCGCGGGTGACGATCGCGTCGCCGCCCGTCCCTCGCTCGGACAGACCCGACAGGTCGCCCTTGATGTCGGTCATCACCACGGGCACTCCGACGGCGGACAACTGCTCGGCGATCCCCTGCACGGTCTTGGTCTTGCCGGTGCCGGTGGCACCGGCGATCAGGCCGTGCCGGTTCATCATGGCCAGCGGAATCCGGATCCGAGCACCCGGATCGACAACACCGTCGTGCACGACGGTGCCCAGCTCGAGTGCGGCACCGGAAAAAACATAGCCCGCGGCGATGCCCCCGGCGGCTGTTGTACGCGATGGGTCGGCCGCACCGGCTTCGGCTGCCGCGGCGGCCTGCTCTGCCCCACGCTGTGCGCGTTCGGCCGCGACCGCGGCCTCGGCGGCGGGCAGCACCTCATCGGATCGGCTCGGATCCAGGGTCATCGCAGGCCTCCTCGAACCGGCACAGCCGGTGTCGGTTTCCACCGCCGACCATAACCCGGCGCCCGGCTGACTACTCTGTACTTTCGTGCAGGACAAACTTGTTTGGATCGATTGTGAAATGACCGGTCTGCGGATCGGCGACGACAAACTCATCGAGATCGCCGCGCTGGTCACCGACAGCGACCTCAACGTGCTCGGCGACGGCGTGGACATCGTGATCCACGCCGATGACGACGCGCTGGCGGCCATGCCCGAGGTCGTGCAGCAGATGCACGCACGGTCGGGATTGACCGACGAGGTGCGGCGTTCGACGGTCACGCTGGCCGAAGCCGAGAAGTTGGTGCTCGACTACATCCGGGCGCACGTCCCGGAGACCGGTACCGCCCCGTTGGCCGGCAATTCCATCGGCACCGATCGGCAGTTCATCTCCCGGGACATGCCGGAACTCGACAACTACCTGCACTACCGCATGGTCGACGTCAGCTCGATCAAGGAACTGTGCCGGCGCTGGTACCCGCGGATCTACTTCGGTCAGCCCGAGAAGGGCCTGTCGCACCGCGCACTCGCCGACATCAAGGAGTCGATCCGGGAACTGCGCTACTACCGGCGCACCGCATTCGTCGCGGCACCCGGGCCGTCTGCGGCAGACATCAACATCGTGGTGAAGGACCTGGGACCGGCCTGAGCTGGCGATTCGTCGTTTCCGGCGAAGACAGGCTAGTATTTCAAACGCAGTCGCAACCGGCCCTGGCCGATAGCGAAGGCGATGGTGACCGTAGTTCAGTTGGTAGAGCACCAGGTTGTGATCCTGGCTGTCGCGGGTTCGAGTCCCGTCGGTCACCCCCAGGGAAATGCCCCTGATCGGTGGAAACACCGGTCAGGGGCATTCTCGTATCCGCCACATTCAACAAGGCCCACATTCAACGATGCGGGTTGTCGGATCATGGACGCCGGAGCGCCCCGGCTGTCACAACTCGGCGATCCGGTGCCGCAGTCCACCGAAGTGGTCGGTGAGCGTGCTCACGGCCTCGCCGGCATCGCCGGACCGGATGGCGTCGAGGATCGCCCGGTGCTTGGCGGCGATGTCGACGAGCGGCGTGTCCGACTCCCCTACCGCCCGGTGGATCTGGCTGTACACCTGCCAGAACACGTCCATCAACTGGGTGAGCACACGATTGTCGAGCGGGGCGTACAGGCGACTGTGGAACGCCTCGTCGATGTCGGCGAACGCTTCACCGGCGGCGGCGCGTTCCTCCATCCGGGCGACGAGAGCGTCGAGATCGTCGATGTCGGTGCCGCTCATCTTCGTCATCGCGGCGCCGATCAGCCCGGTCTCCAGGGCCTGCCGAATGTCGACCAGTTCCATCGCCTCAGCACCGGTGCCCTGCAAGGACAGCCGCCCGCGGAACGTCAGTCCGTCCGCGAGGGCATCGAAATTGCTCGGCGCGACGAACATTCCGAAACCGTGCCGGATCTCGACGACCCCGAGGGCCTGGAGCACCTTGAGTGCCTCGCGCAGTGTGTTCCGGCCGATGCCCAACTGCTCACAGAGTTCGGCTTCGGTGGGCAGCGGGTCGCCGGGTGAGAGTCGCCGCTCCAAGATGAGGTTCATGATGTCCGTCTGAAGCGCGCGCATGCGGTTCTGCGCACCGTAGCGGGCGCCGCGTGTGTCGGTTCGGATGGACATGAACTCCTCATTTCTCGATCGAACATCCTGCATCCTATGTCCGAATGCGGGCGCCGCAGGTCACCGCATCGCGGCGGTGATCTGCAGCAGGCTGGGCGCGGCACCGAGCAGGGTCGCGGTGTACGGGTCCGACGGTGTGTCGAACACGTCCTGGGCCGGCCCCTGCTCGACGATCTTCCCGGCCTTCATCACGACGATGGTGTCCGACACATACCGGACCGTCTGGATGTCGTGCGAGATGAACACCATGCCGAGCCCCAGCCGGGACTTGATGTCGCTGAGCAGGTTCAGGATCTGTGCACGCACCGACACGTCGAGCGCCGACGTCGGCTCGTCGGCGACGATCACGTCCGGTTCGAGAGCCAGCGCTCGCGCGATGGCAACCCGCTGACGCTGCCCACCGGAAATCTGGCTAGGAACGACGTCGAGCGCGGACTGCGGCAGTCCCACCAGGCCGACCAGTTCACGAACCCGCGCGGCGCGGCTCGCGCGATTGCCGATGCCGTGGACATCGAGCGGGTCGGTGAGGATATCGGCCACCGACATTCTCGGGTTGAGCGCGGTCGCGGGGTCCTGGAAGACGATCGAGATCGCCCGCCCGAACTCCTTCCGCACGGACGACGACCGGGACAGGACGCTGCGCCCACGGAAGAGCACATCACCCGAGGTGGGTTTCTGCAGTCCCACCATGACTTTCGCCAGTGTGGACTTGCCGCACCCGGATTCGCCGACGATGCCGATGGTCGTTCCGCGCCGGACTGCGACGTCGACGCCGCCCACCGCGTGAACCGTGCCGGGCTTGAACAGCGACCCCGACCGCGTCTTGTGTACGACGTGGATGTCTTTCAATTCCAGGATGGGAGTGTCCTCGGCGGGCGTACCGGTGGCGGTCATCACGCATTCTCCAATTCCGAAGCCGCGGGCGCGGCGGGTGCGGACTGGTCCGCGAACCAGTGGTCGGTTCCGGCGACACGGACCATCTCCGGCTTGCGGTCGGGGTCGGCGTCCGGGCGGGTGGACCGTGCGGCGAACCGGTCCCCCGAGGCGAAGTCGCCCGGTGAGGGAACGGTTCCCTGGATCTGATGCAGCCGGGGAGCCTCGTCCTCGATGGAGAGCACCGCCCCGAGCAGACCTCGGGTGTACTCGTGACGCGGGTCGACGAGCAGGTCGCCGGTGGGTGCGGATTCGACCACCTGACCGGCGTACATCACCGTGATCTTGTGGGCGAGCGATGCGACGAGCGCCAGGTCGTGGCTGACGAAGACCATCGCGAAACCGAGCTTCTCCCTCAGGTCGTTGAGCAGGTCCACGACCTGCGCCTGCACGGTGACCTCCAGGGCGGTGGTCGGCTCGTCGGCGACGATGAGCCGCGGGCTGCGGGTCAGCGACATCGCGATCAGGACGCGCTGACGTTGACCGCCGGACAGTTCGTGCGGGTAGCTGGCCAGTGTGCGGGCCGGGTCGAGTCCGACGAGTTCGAGCAGTTCCTCCGCGGTGCGGGTACCGCCGCGTTTGGTGAGCTGCTTGAACTGCGAGCGAACGAGCATCGCCGGGTTCAGCGAACTCAGTGCATCCTGGTAGATCATCGCCATGTCGTGCCCGCGCAGCCGGTTGCGTTCGCGGTCGCTCAGTTTCAGGACGTCGACACCGTCGAACAGGATTTCGCCGGTCACCACCGCGGTCTTGGGCAGCAGTCCCATGATCGCCAGTGAGGTGAGCGACTTGCCGCACCCGGATTCGCCGACGAGTGCCATCGTCTCGTGCGGGCGGACGGTGAAGCTGACGCCGTCGACGATCGGGGTGTCACCGTATCGGTCCGGGAACCGGATGGACAGGTCGCGCACCTCGATCAGCGGTGCCGCGTCGCCCTCGTAGACGAGCCGGTCGGTGCGGCCGCGCTCCGTCTCCGCGAGAGTCTTCAGGTGCACCTCGAGCGGCGTCGACCGGGGCTCCGACTTCGCGAAATCGACGACGAGACTGTCGTCCACGATGTCGGCGCCGAGTTCGTTAGTCCGTTCCGCCTCGGCGAAATCCTCGGCGGCCTCGGCCTCGAGGATCAGTTCGTTGGAGGTCTCCTCGGCGGCCGCCGTCTGCGCCGCGTCGAGCGCCGAACGCGGCGTGCGCGACTTCTTCAGTCGCGGATCGGCCATCGCGTCCGTCATGCCCTCGGCGAGAACGTTCAGGCACAACACGGTGACCAGGATCAGCAGACCGGGGAAGACCGTCGCCCACCATCCGCCGAGCAGGACCATGTTCTTGCCGTCGGCGATGACCGAACCCCAGGACGGGTCCGGCGGACGCACGCCCGCGCCGATGAACGACAGGCTGGCCTCGAGCACGATCGCGTCGGCGACCATGACGGTGCAGAACACGAGAACCGGTGCCGCACAGTTGGCGACGACATGCTTGACGACGATGTGCGGGGTGCGGGCGCCGATGACCTTCTCCGCCGAAATGTAGTCCTCGCCGTACTGGGCGAGGACGTTGGCGCGGACGACCCGCGCGACCATCGGGGTGTAGAGGAAGGCGATGGTGACGATGAGGACCGGAATCGAGCCACCGAACGCGGCGACGAGAACGGCCGCGAGCGCGATACCGGGGAACGCCATGATCACGTCGAGGACCCGCATGATCGTCTCGTCGACGGCCTTGCGGCTGGTCGCCGCGATCGACCCGATCAGCGCGCCCGCCATCAGTGCCAGGAAGGTGGATCCGAGGCCGATGGTGAGCGACCAGCGCCCGCCGTACAGCAATCGGCTGAAGATGTCGCGTCCGACGCTGTCCTGTCCGAACCAGTACTCCGAGCTGGGACCGGACATGCCCGGTGCCTGCGCGAGCGGATCGTGCGGTGCCAGCAGCGGGGCGCACAGGCAGGCGAGCACGATCAGTGCGAGAACGGCTATCGACAGCCACGTGGAGAGGGAACCGCGAGAAGGAGATTCCCGGACGCGACAGCTTCTCGGTGAGTCTGCTTCTGATCATGCTGCACTCCGAAGTCGGGGATTGACGAGCAGGTAGAGGATGTCGACCACGAGGTTGACGACGACGAAGCACACGGCGATGACGATGACGACGCCCTGCACCACGGCGGGGTCACCGTTGGTGACACCGTTGATCATGAGCTGCCCCATGCCGGGAAGACCGAAGATCTGCTCGATGACCACAGCGCCACCGAGGAGGTAGCCGACGCGCAACCCGAGGACGGTCAGCGGATTGATCAGCGCGTTGCGCAGCACGTTCCGGCCGATCACCACCGGGTAGGGCAGGCCACCGCCGATCGCGGTGCGGACGTAGTCCTTGTCCAGTTCCTCCACCATCGAGGTACGGATGATGCGGGTGAGCTGGGCGGTCACGGGAAGCGCCAGCGCCAGGGCCGGGAGCGCCAGATACCAGAGCCACTGACTCAGGGAGTCGTTCGGATTGACGTAGCCGCCGGCGGGGAACCAGCCGAAGTCGACGGCCAGATACTGAATCATCAGCAACGCCAACCAGAACGACGGCGCGGCGACACCGCCGAGGGACAGGACCCGGATCACCTGGTCGGGCCAGCGGTCACGGAACAACGCGCTGGTGACCCCGAGGATCAGCGAGAAGACGATGGCGAACGCCAGGCCCAGTGCGGTGAGCTGGATGGTCAGCGGCAGCGCGGTGGTGATCGAGTCCCACACCGGCGCGCCGGAGATCAGGCTGTCCCCCATGTCCCCGCGAAGCAGATCGGTCACGAAGTGGACGTACTGCATCGGCAGCGGATCGAGGAGTCCGTTCTCCTCCTTGAACTGTTGCAGTTGCTCCGCCGTGGGATTGCCACCGGCGAACGCCGCGGTGGCGGGGTCGGTGGGCGAGAACTGCATCACGATGAAAACGAACGCGATGATGCCGAGAATCAGCGGGATCAGGAGCAGTAGCCGCCTGACCAGCATGGGGAGGACACTTGCCATCGAGGGGATCTCTCACTTGTCGGGAGTTGCTGCGCGTGCGGGCGTCAGAGAAGTCAGACGGGCTTCGCCTGAAGCAGGTTGACGCCGGGATACGGCAGAGGAGTGATGTCGGTGACCTTCTGCGGATTCCAGGCCGTCAGCAGTTCCTGATGCAGAACCGGGTAGTAGACGGCGTTCTCGGCGATCTGGTCGAGGTACGACTGCACGAGTTCACGGCGCGCTGCGGGATCGACCGCGCGGGCTGCCTCGTCCATAGTGTCGTAGATCCGCTGGGCCTCGGGGGTGTCGTCCCACTTGGCATAGGTTTTGGTCCAGAGCCCGCCCCGGTTGTAGGTGTAGCGGACGAGCAGGTCGATGTCGCTTCCGAAGGCCTGCGGATTGGATGTGCCCGCGGCGACCTGGAATTTCTGGCCGCTGTTGAGCTTGCTGACCATCGCACTCGTGTCCTGCGGCTCGAGGATCGTGTTGAATCCCACCGCGTCCCAGGATTCCTTGACGGTCGGAAGGCAGTCCGCGAGCCAGCTGATGTTGGTGGACCACAGGGTGAGGTCGAGGCCGCTGACACCCGCCTCCGCGAGCAGCGCGCGGGCCTTGTCCGGGTCGTAGGAGTAGACGGTGGACGCGCGCAGGTAGTCGGGATTGCTCTCGTACACGTAGCTGGTGGCCGGTGCCGCCCGGCCGCCGAGCGCGATCTCGATCATCTTCGGTGTGTTGAGGGCGTAGAACAGCGCCTGCCGCACCCGCACGTCGTCGAACGGTGGCGCGGTGGTGTCGAAGAGCAGGTACATCAGGTTCATGCCCGGATTGCCCTCGACGGTGCGCCCGCCCGCGGTCAGCGTCGGGACGTTGGCGACGGGAATGTTGTCGGCGAGTTGCGCTCCGGCGGTGCTGCCGGAGATCCGTGCGATCCGGGAGGACGTGTCGACGATGGACAGCCAGTTCATGGTGGTGAAGTTGGCCGGTCGCGACCCGGTGTAGCCGGGGAACGCCTCGAAGACGGTGTTGCTCTTGGGCGTGTGGCTGGTGAGCTTGTACGGACCGGAGCCGACGACCAGCGTGCCCGCCTTGGCATCCTCCCAGTGCCCGTCGAACACGTGCTTGGGCATGATCTTGGCGATCGACAGTCGCTGCGCCGCAGCACTGAACGGGTAGTTGAAGTTCAGGGTCACCGTCCGGTCGTCGACCTTGGTGACGGACTGCAGCCACGACGAGAAGAACGAGCGGATCAGCACGTTCTGCTGCGGGTCGAGCACCCGCGCGAAGCTGAACACGACGTCGTCGGCGGTCACCGGGGTGCCGTCGTGCCAGACGGCGCCCTCGCGCAGCGTCATGGTCCAACTCGTCGCGGTGGTGTCGGTGGGCACCTCCCGGGCGAGTGCGGCGTACGTCTCGCCGGTGGCCGGATCGTTCTCGAGCAGACCCTCGTAGATGTGGTTGTTGGCGGCCATCAGGAAGCCCGACGCGGTTTGCATGGGGTCGAAGCTCTGGTCGTTCCCGTACCCGATGACGGCGGTGAGGTTGTCGTTCGAGGTGGAGCCACCCACGGCCACCGTCGACGGCGGACCACCGCAAGCGGAGAGGGTTGCCGTGACACCGGCCGCCACGCCGAGCAGCCCCGTGTACCGGAAGAGGTCTCGGCGGGAAAGCGAGAAACCTCGCGGTTGGTGAGCGTTCAAGGGGGCCTCCGAGGCATGGCGCGAAATATGTCGGGGAGGTGGATAGAGGATGTCCTATGTGCCACGTCCGATGTTGCGTAAACTACATCCCCGATAGAGACACGTCCAGAGGTCGGCTGTGATCGACACCTCAACAATCCGGACTCATGGCGAATTTTGATCCGCGTCAACCCTGCGACCTGCGGAAACCTCGGACGCGCCACCGACGGTCATTGACCACAGACCAAACGATCCGTATAAGATAGGACATCCTTCGTCCTATCTTTGGAGACTTCATGGCCCGATATCGAGTCGGCATGGTCGGCTGCGGATTTTTCGGGGCCGCACTCGCACGCGAGCTGGTGGCCCACCCACGCTTCGAGCTGGTGACGGTCTGCGATCGAGACCCGGCACGGGCGAAGGACGCCGCCGCGGAGTTCGGGGCCACGGCCACCGACGACCACGGCACACTGGTCTCCGACCGGCACATCGACCTGGTGATCGTGGCCACCCCCAACCACGCACACACCGAACCCGCCCTGGCGGCACTCGAACACGGTAAAGCGGTGTTCGTGGAGAAGCCGCTCGCCGTCGAACTCTCCGACGCCCGCGCCATGCTCGCGAAGGCCACCGAATCGGGTTCGACACTGATGGTCGGGCACATCATGCGGATGATGCCCGGAGTCCGTCGCGCCGCCGACACCGTGCGCGCCGGCGACCTCGGAGACGTCACCGCCATCGAGACCACACGATCCCGCTGGATCGACACCGACGGAGCGGACCCGCAGTGGTGGAAGCTCGACACCAGCCGCACCGGCGGTGAACTCACCCACGAGATCCACGAACTCGACCTGATGTGCTGGTTCGGCGGCGACGTGAGCGCGGTAGCGAGCGCCGCGACCGTAGACGACGGATTCCGCAGCACCGTCGTCGCGTTCGCTTGCGGTGCCGTCGGCAGCCACACCATCTCGACCCGCTCCCACACCTCGTCCTGGGACCTGACGGTCAACGGAACGGACGGCGCGATCCGCGTCGACTTCCACACCGGGCAGGCCGAACACCTGCGTGGAGGCCGGGTCGTGTCGTCGTGGCCGGTGTTCGACGACCCGGCGGAGAACGCGTCCCTGGTCGAATCCGCGACCCGGACCCAGAAGTACAACTCGGGCTCCGGCTCCTCGTCCGTCTGGATGCAGGCCGCGATCCGGCACGAGATCGACGAGATCGCCGCCGTCCTCGACGCGGCCGCGACGGACGCTCCGCTGACGACATCTCCCCTGGTGGAGGCCGTCGACCGCGCCCTGGTGGTCGCGCAGCAGGTGCGCACCGGAGAGGCCGAGCCCGTCGCCTCGAAGGCGGCGCTGTGACCACC
>NZ_JBAQXC010000106.1:0-7117 GCF_049299235.1 Rhodococcus sp. (in: high G+C Gram-positive bacteria)
TCGACCGGGTGTACCGCTCGCTCGCTTTCAGAGGACGAACAGCACCGCCCACAGCCACGCGCCGGCCGCTGCGAGACCGCCGAGCAACTCCACGAGCATCGACAGGCCGACCGCCTTGGTCGCCTCGACGGTCGAATCCCACGCGCCGCGGTGGGTGCGGTGCCGTTGCGCCTCGGACAGGTACGTGCCGAGCAGAAAACCCAGCACGAGACCGACCACCGGCACCACGAAGAATCCGACGATGCCGACCAGGCCCCCGACCACGAGCGAACGGGTCGGAACACCCGCCTGCCGGATCCGTCTGCCCGGCCACGTGTACTTCACGACCCCGGTGACGACCAGCGCGACCGTCGCGATCGTGAACACGACCCACGCGGCGGTGCCGCCGGTGACGATCGCCCACACCAGGATCGCCCCGAAGATCAGCACGGTGCCCGGCAGGATCGGCACGACGATCCCGCACAAACCGACGAGGATCGCCAGTCCGACGAGGATCTCCGCGCCGACGCTCACGGCGCTACCGGCCGTACCAGTGCAGCGGCGTCGCGGGCCCTGGCACGGGCGGTGTCGATGTCGGGGCCGGTGGCCACGGCCACACCCATCCGACGGTGCGTGTAGGACTCCGGCTTACCGAACAGCCGCAGGTCGGTCTCCGGCACCCGCAGCGCGTCGGCGACCCCTTCGAACGCGATGCCGGTCGCGTCGACACCGCCGTAGATCACCGCGGACGCACCCGGCGCAAGCAGTGCCGTGTCGACCGGCAGGCCCAGGATCGCGCGCGCATGCAGTTCGAACTCCGACAGACGCTGGCTGCGCAAGGTCACCAAGCCGGTGTCGTGTGGACGAGGACTGACCTCGGAGAAGTACACCTGGTCGCCCTTGACGAACAGTTCGACGCCGAACACGCCGCGACCACCGAGTGCGGTGGTCACAGCCGCCGACACCTCCCTGGCCCGGGCGAGCGCCGCCGCGCTCATCGCCTGCGGCTGCCACGATTCGATGTAGTCGCCGCGGCTCTGCAGATGCCCGATCGGCTCGCAGAAGAACGTGTCGACCTCCCCGGAGTCGCCGACGGCACGGACCGTGAGCTGGGTGATCTCGTAGTCGAAGTCCACGAATCCCTCGACGATGACGCGGCCGTGGTTGATGCGGCCACCGGCCAGCGCGTAGTCCCATGCGGCGGGCATCTCGTCGGCGGAGCGCACCGTCGACTGACCCTTCCCCGACGACGACATCACGGGCTTGACGACGCACGGATATCCGACCGTCTCGGCCGCGGCGAGTACCTCCGACAGCGACCCCGCGAATCGGTAGGGCGAGGTGGGCACGCCGAGTTCTTCGGCGGCCAGGCGCCGGATGCCTTCCCGGTTCATGGTCAGCCGGGTGGCACGGGCGGTGGGGATGACCTCGGCGAGACCGCGTTCCTCGACGACGGCGAGCGCGTCGGTCGCGGTGGCCTCGATCTCCGGGACAACCAGGTCGGGTCGTTCCGCCTCGATGAGGTCGAGCAGTGCCTGCGGGTCGCCCATGTCGATGGTGTGCGAGCGGTGCGCGACCTGATGTCCGGGCGCGTTGGCATACCGGTCGACGGCGATCACTTCCACACCGAGCCGTTGCAGTGCGATGGTGACTTCCTTTCCCAATTCGCCTGCGCCGAGCATGAGGACACGAGTGGCATTCGGCGACAGCGGAGTGCCGAGGTGCGGTGAGATCATGGTGGGACTATATGTGTCATCGGCGGTCGTTCCCGGAGGATGGGATGAGCAGCAGCCAGACGGACAGCACCACAGCCGGGCGAGACGGCGCAACGACGGAAATCGAGCGTGCCGCCCCCGACAATCACCGTGCCGATGTGCGGCATTTCACCACCGCCGGCGGTGATCCCGCGGGCGAGGTGGAGTGGCAGCGCCGCGACGCCCGCATCGTGCACCACGGCACGGGTGCGGTGGTGTTCGAGCAGACCGACGTCGAGTTCCCGGCCGGATGGTCGCAGAACGCGACGGACATCGTCACCCAGAAGTACTTCCGCGGCGAACTCGGCTCCCCCGCCCGCGAGCATTCACTACGGGACGTCGTGGCCCGCATCGTCGACACCGTCACCGCGTGGGGCACCGCCGACGGGTATCTCGACGACCCGGAGGCGTTCGCGGCGGAACTGACCTATCTGCTCGTGCACCAGAAGGCATCGTTCAACAGCCCGGTGTGGTTCAACATCGGGGTCGACGGCGTGCCGCAACAGGCCAGCGCGTGTTTCATCCTGTCGGTCGAGGACCGAATCGACTCGATCCTCGAGTGGTACCGGCAGGAAGCGGTGATCTTCAAGGGCGGTTCCGGCGCTGGGGTCAACTTGTCCCGGATCCGTTCGTCCGCCGAGCCACTGGGTGGGGGTGGCACCGCCTCCGGCCCGGTCAGCTTCATGCGTGGGGCGGATGCGTCCGCCGGGACCATCAAGTCCGGCGGCAAGACCCGCCGGGCCGCCAAGATGGTGATCCTCGACGTGGGCCATCCCGACATCGAGGAGTTCGTGGCGTGCAAGGCCGTCGAAGAGCGCAAGGCCCGGGTGCTCGACGCCGCCGGGTTCGACATGGGGCTCGACGGGCGCGACATCCATTCGGTGCAATACCAGAACGCCAACAATTCGGTGCGGGTCACCGACGAGTTCATGCAGGCCGTCGTCGACGATGCGCAGTGGCCGCTGCGTGCGGTCACCACGGGATCGACGGTGCGCACTGTTCCCGCGCGAGAGTTGTTCGGCCGCATCGCTACTGCGGCATGGGAGTGCGCCGATCCGGGAATCCAGTTCGACACCACCATCAACCGCTGGCACACGGCCGCCGCGACAGGCCGGATCAATGCGTCGAACCCGTGCTCGGAGTACATGCATCTCGACGATTCCGCGTGCAATCTGGCGAGCCTGAACCTGCTGACGTTCCTGCTCGACGACGGCACGTTCGACGTGGCCGGCTTCCGGCACGCGGTGGCGGTCCTGATCACCGCGCAGGAGATCCTCGTGGGCCGCGCCGATTATCCGACCGAGCTGATCGGTGAGACCTCGAGGAAGTTCCGGCAACTCGGGCTCGGATACGCGAATCTCGGTGCGCTGCTGATGGCGTCGGGCCTACCTTACGACAGCGACACCGGCCGCGCGTTTGCCGCCGCGGTGACCGCACTGATGACCGGCCGCGCCTACGCGGTCTCCGCGCGCCTGGCCGATCGGCTGGGTCCGTTCGACGGATTCGCCGACAACCGGGAACCCACGCTCGCGGTGCTCGCGCGACATCGCGGCGCACTCGACGACATCGACTCCGACCTCGCTCCGGCGGCGGTGCTCGCCGCGGCACGGGAAAGCTGGGACGACGCGGTCGCAGGCGCATCCGAGCACGGGGTCCGCAACAGCCAGGTGACGGTACTCGCGCCGACCGGCACCATCGGACTCGCCATGGACTGTGACACAACAGGTATCGAGCCGGACCTGGCATTGGTGAAGTCGAAGAAACTGGTCGGGGGCGGCACCCTGTCCATCGTCAACCGCACGGTGCCGCGCGCCCTGGCGCGACTCGGATACACCCCGGCGCAGGTCGCGGACGTGGTGGTTCATCTGGACGGTTCCGGCACCCTGGCCGGCGCACCGCATGTGCGCGACGAACACCGCGAAGTGTTCGCAACCTCGATGGGCGACAACGTGATCGAACCGCGCGGACATGTGCTGATGATGGCGGCGGTGCAGCCGTTCCTGTCGGGGGCGATCTCCAAGACCGTGAATCTCCCCGAGACCGCGACCGCCCACGACATCGAGGAGTTGTTTCTCGACAGTTGGCGGCTCGGGCTCAAGGCGGTCGCGGTCTACCGGGACAACTGCAAGCTCGGACAGCCGTTGTCGGGTGCGTCGGCGTCGGCGCCGGAGCGCGTGGTGCCCGAGCCTCGGCGCGAACATCTTCCGCGGACCCGCAATTCACGCACGTTCGAGTTCCGCGTCGCGGACTGCAAGGGCTTCTTCACGATCGGCGAGTACGACGACGGCAGACCGGGCGAGATGTTCCTGCGAGTCTCGAAGCAGGGGTCGACGCTGGCCGGGATCATGGATGCGTTCTCGATGTCGGTCAGTTACGGCCTGCAGTACGGGGTTCCGCTGCGTACGTTCGTGCGGGCGTTCACCAGCACCCGCTTCGAACCCGCGGGAATCACCGATGATCCCGATCTGCGGCTCGCCACCTCCATCCTCGACTACATCTTCCGGCGGCTCGCCATCGACTATCTGGAACCGGACGACCGTACGGAATTGGGGATCCGCACCGGACCGGAGCGTTCGGCCCAGTTGTCGGCCGGTACCGCAAGTACCGCGACCGTCACCGACACCCGGCAGGGACATGCCCGGGCCTCCGCCCCGGCGTCGGACGCGCCGTACTGCATGCAGTGTGGCGTGCGGATGCAGCGGTCGGGTTCCTGCCACGCGTGCCCGTCGTGCGGAAACACCAGTGGCTGCAGCTGAACCCGGACCTGCCATGCTGGCGCGATGAATCTGGGTATCGACACCGAATTGACGGTGCTTGCCGCCGGCCTGATCTTCCTGCTCGCTCTCGGGCTGGGCGCGTGGAAGTACCGGCAGATGGCCACGTCGGAGAACCATCTCGCGCACCCCTATGTCGACATCGCGCACCGTTCGGCCCTGATGTATTCGTTCGCGACGTTGCTCACCGCGGTGTTCGTGGAGCTGAGCGCGTGGCCGACGGCGGTGAACATGACCGCAGCCGGGGTGCTGGTCGCGTTCTTCCTGGTCGCGATCGGCAGTTACATCGTGCACGGCGCGCGGCGCGACACCACCAACCAGTTCGAGCATCCGGACCGGGGTCTGACCGTGGCGATGGTCGCGCTCGTCGTCGGCGAGATGGGTGGGTTCTCGGTTCTGCTCGTCGGTTTCGTGTGGGGCAGTTCCCTCGTCGGGTGACCGTGCCGTCGAGAACCGATCAGGCCGGCTGCTGAATCAAGGACAGGACGTTGCCGTGCGGGTCGCGGAACCACGCGACCCGCAGGCCGTCGGGGGCCGTCCACGCGTCGTGGTCGTCCTGGTCCATACCGTTGTACCGAACGAAGTCGACGCCCTTGCCCCGCAGTGCGTCGACGGTGCCGTCGAGGTCCGCGACCTGCCATCCGAGCACCGTGTAGCCGGTATCGGGGCGGGACTGGACCAACGTCACCCTGATAGGAGCACCACTGCCGCCGTCGAGTACGAGCGCGAAGTGGTCGCGGGCGACCTTCCCGAATCCGAGTGTGTCCACGTAGAACATTTCCGAGACATCGAGGTCCGTGCTCGGCACGAAGCTCACGAGTTGGCCGCTGATCGTCATGCGGTCCACTCTGCTCTCCGCCTTCGGTACCGGCAACCGATTGACCACATTTACCCACCGTGTCACGCCACTGACTAGCATCTGCGGATATGAGCACCTCCGAAATCGCCACCGTCCTTGCCTGGCACGACGCCGTGAACGACAACGACGTCGAGACCCTGCTGGAGTTGTCCAGCGACGACATCGTCCTTCCGACTGACGACGACGACGAGGATCAGGGCCTCGACGAACTCCGCGAGTGGGCGACGACGGCCGGGGTGACACTCACACCGGGCCGGATGTTCGTGCACGGCGGCATCGTCGTCGTCGAGGAGACCGCGACGTGGGCGGCCGAACCGGACAAGGCGGAAGCGGAGGCGCTGGCGTTCCGGGTGGTCGACGACCAGGTGGTGTCGGTGTACCGGCATCCGACGCTCGAGCATGCCCTCGAGGCGACCCGACTCGGGGAGGAAGACCTCTACGAGGGATGACACCCGAAACATCTAACGATCGCTAAAGGTAGCCTCGCGGGAAAGATCCCATCGTCCGGAGTGAGGTTCGCGAAGTGTCCACTGAAGCTGTTGTAAAGAAGGGCCCGCTCGCGGGTATCCGCGTCGTCGAATTCGCCGGTCTCGGGCCGGGGCCCCACGCTGCGACCCTGCTCGCCGATCTGGGCGCCGACGTCGTGTGCATCCAGCGTCCCGGACTGATCCCGCCCGCCGGACACCGCGACCAGATCCAGCGGGGCCGCACGATCGTCGAGGCCAACCTCAAGGATCCGGAACAGGTCGAGAAGGTGCTCGGGCTCATCGAGCGCGCCGACGTTCTCATCGAGGGGTTCCGCCCCGGTGTCACCGAGCGCATGGGACTGGGCCCCGACGCCGCGCTGGCCCGTAACCCGCGTCTGGTCTACGGCCGCATGACCGGCTGGGGTCAGGAAGGTCCGCTCGCCGATGTCGCCGGTCACGACATCAACTACATCTCCCTGACCGGTGTGCTGCACGCGATCGGACGCAAGGGCGAGCGCCCGGTGCCGCCGCTGAACATGGTCGGCGACTTCGGTGGTGGTTCGATGTTCCTGATCTTCGGGATCCTCGCCGCACTGGTGGAGCGGCAGACGTCCGGCAAGGGCCAGGTCGTCGATGCCGCGATGGTCGACGGGGCGCTCGCGCTCTCGCACATGATGTGGGCGTTCCGCGGTCGCGGAATATGGTCGGACGAACGCGGCACCAACATGCTCGATTCGGGTGCGCCCTACTACGACACCTACGAGACCTCCGACGGCAAGTACATGGCCGTCGGCGCGATCGAACCGCAGTTCTATGCGCTGCTCCTGCAGGGACTGGGACTCGACGCGACCGAACTGCCCGCGCAGAACGACTTCTCGGCGTGGCCGGAGCTACAGAAACTGTTCACCGAAAAGTTCCTGTCGAAGACCCGCGACGAATGGTCGCTGATCTTCCTCGGCACCGACGCCTGCGTGTCACCGGTCCTGACCTGGGCCGAGGCTTCCGGCAACGAGCACATCGCCGCGCGTGGTTCACTCGTCGAACTCGACGGGGTCACCCAGCATGCGCCGGCGCCGCGCTTCTCGCGCACGCCGTCGGGTGCGCCCACCGCGCCGGCCGGCGAGGCCACCGACATCGAGACCGTCTGGACCTGAGGTCCACCTATAGCCGATGGACCGGCCCTGCTTCCACCGCCGCGTCGAGGAACGCGAGCGGTGCGGCGGGGCCGGCGTCGTCGAGGACGCGCCGCGCTACCGCGAGCACTAGTGGTCCGCCGTCCGGGAC
>NZ_JBAQXC010000107.1:0-14951 GCF_049299235.1 Rhodococcus sp. (in: high G+C Gram-positive bacteria)
TGTGAGTCACTGTGAGAGGTAACTCGTTGATCACTACGCGATGGCCCACCCTCGGTGAGGGATCGACACGCCGTGGACCTGCCCGGATGTCCTCACCGGATTCCCACCACCCCATGGGACTCTCCCCACCGCAGACGAGGCCGGACGGTATCGGGGCTTCTACCAGTGGGACGGTGCCACCCGCGCGCGGGACTACGTTCGTGCCTTGTGGTGGCCGCTCGCGCTGGTCAGCGTTCGCTCGTCGATCAGATACCACGTGATCCCCGGAGCGCTCAGCCGCGATGTCCTCGCGGAGGCCGCCGAGTCGCGGCAGAACGACGACACGGATTCCGCAGTGTGGTGGCGGTTGCGGTCCGTATCGTGAGGTCGACAGGGATTCCCGCCGGCAGTCGGCAGGCGGATAGTATGCGGTCGTGATGCTGCGACGACCCCGCCATACCACTACCGGGCCCATCCGAATATTGGTTCTCGTCGCGATCATCGCGCTGCCGGCGGCTTCCGGATTCGTGCCGACAGCCCTCGCGTCCGTCCCCGTGTCAGGTTCGGATCCTGATTCGAATCCGGTTGATTCGGAACGTATTTCGGTCAGCGAACGTTACTCGGCGTCCGGCGGCCATTCCGTCGTTGCCGCTGCGGTGCCCGGCTATCAGATCTTCTATCCCGCCGACATCGAGATCGGTGGCGACCGTCATCCGGTGGTGACATTCGGCAACGGAAGCTACGCGACGTACGAGCAGTACGAGGGCTTGCTACGGCACCTTGCGTCCTGGGGCTTCGTCGTCGTGGTCGCCGACAGCAGCGTCACCGGCGACGGCACCGAAATCCTGGCAGCGGCCCGTTACATTCTCGCGCAGAACGACAACCCGGACAGTGTCTTTCACAACCGCATCGACGTCGATCACATTGCCGCCGTCGGGCATTCGCAGGGTGCCGGTGGATCGATCAATGCCGGCACCGAGTCGGGCGGACTCATCACGTCCACTGCGGTCCTCAACCTGCCTGACCCCTGGTGGTTTTCCCGGCCGGTCGACGTGGTCGACGTGACTCGGCTCGACGGTCCGGTGTTCTATCTGACCGGGGCCGACGATCCACTTTCGACCGCCCTGCCGCAGGCTGCCTTTCATGCGGCAAGTCAGGGGCCTGCCGTCCGTGGCCGACTGTTGGGTGCGGAACACAACTGGCCGTCCGACGGGGGTGGGTTCCGGGGATATCTCACGGCGTGGTTGCGTTTCACGCTCGTCGGTGATGCCGATGCTGCGCCGGCCTTCACCGGCTCCGCACCGGAATTGCTGGCGGACCCGGCATGGGACAGGACTGCGGTCAGCGGCTGGTGATCGGCGGTGCGCGACGGACCGACGTCCGAGACAGGCCTATCGTCGTCTATACCCACCGATCAATGGAGGTTCCATGCGTCTGTCCACTCGGAATCAGCTTTCCGGCACGGTCGTCGACGTCACCGTCGGGGCTGTGATGGCCACGGTGAAGGTCAAACTCGACGGCGGCGAGCAGGTCGTGACCGCCTCGATCACGAAGGAAGCCGTCGAGGAACTCGGTCTCGCCGCGGGTGTTGCCGCGACCGTGCTCGTCAAGTCGACCGAAGTGATGCTCGGAGTCGAGTAGCGCACCGCGGGTGCCGGCGCGCCGAGCCGGCACCCGCATCGATTTGCCGAACCGTCACCTACCGATCGGCGTCGGGTGCGAGATCGACGACATGCAACTGGATGAGATCACCGACGTAGCGCCCGCCCTTGATATCGCCCGGAGCGACGAGCCTCGGCCGGTCGAGCGGTGCACCGTCTTCGGTGTGGGCGACGAGGATCTCGGTGGCGGCGAAGTCGGGTGACATCTCGCCCCATGCGATGGTGGCGGTGTATCCGTCGGCGCCGGTCGCGGCGACCGCGACGGCAAGAAGTGGGTTCTTCACCTCCATGTCGACCGCCGGGTCGGCCGCGGAGATGATGTCGAACAGCGCGGCCCCGTCGTAGGTGTGGCTCTGCGATCCCGTGCTGGACTCGAAGGCCGCAGTCCGGGTGTGCTGCGGTAGCGCGCGCAGCGCGTCGCTCGTGAGGGTGGTGGGGTTCCGGACGTCACCGCTGACGACGACTTCCCCTGGACCGGCCGCGACGTCCGCGGTCGGTGTGGATGTGCCGCTGGTGGTCGGCGCCTGCTGATCCGCTTCTGTGGGACTCGAGCAGCCTGCGACGAGCGCGGTCAGCGTGGCGAGGCCGAGAACAGTACGCGCCGCCGAACGATATCGGTGAGTGGTCATGGAGTGAGAGTCCTTTCAGTCACAGGAGTTTCGAACCCGAGATGGGTATCCCGGGTTGGGTGGCAATGAGGCTCGAGCAGGTGAGGCGGGCGGAGCCGGTGGTCTATGCGACGAGCGTCGCCGCGGCGGTCCTGGGTGGTGGAATCCGGCCATCTGTTCGTTGGATTCGCATATGCGGGAAAATAGTCGAAACAGATCAGAAAATGCGGAACTGTGAGCGGAATATCTCCGGTGATGCGGTAGTCAAATCAGCTGATCGGGGACGGCTCGGTCACCACCTCACCGACCGCGCGACCGCTGAAGATGGCCCATGCCGTGAGCTTGCGACCTGACGATCGAGGTCACCGCGGTGAGCGTGGGAGGGCGCCCGCGCGCGGGACGACACCGGTGCGTGCACCACCACCCGACTATCGGACCGGCATCGGCGCCGTCGAACCGGATGGTGCGCGATTCCAGACGGCGGGCAGGTACCGGAATCCGGTCCTCTCGGAACCACCGGTACGCGGTCTGTGGGTGCACACCCGGTGTACGGGCCGACTCGGAGGATATTGGCCGGATACGCGACCGCGAAAGGGGCTGCGCGCGGGATCGCGGAACGCATCTCCAGGGGAATCGAGGAGGCGTCGATGCCCGGGACTGGGCGGACATCGACGAGTGGGTCGCCACTATCCGCGCGGAGAGCGACGATGACGTCGGGGTAGTGCTCCTGATGAACACCCCGGAAGCCGGACATCTGCGGACCGTGTGCTCGGCGAGGATCCACCCGGCGGAGTGATCGTGATGGCCCACAGGGGCGAGCAGCGCCAGTTGTCCACAACCGTCCGATCCATCCACAGATGTGCCGCTGACAACCCCGACGGCGAGATCGGCGCCGGAACTCGCGTCATCCTGCATCCATGCAGATTGCACTGTGGTTCGCGGCCGGACTCGTCGCCGGGCACGGCGCCTCGACCCTGGCCGTTCGACTGGCACGGCGACCACCTGTCCGAGGTGCCTGCGAGGCAGCGAGCGCCGTCGGCGCCGCGATTGTCGCGACTGTCGCGACGGACCCGGTGTCGGCCCTTGCGCTCGCTGCACTGACGTGGTGGTGCGTGTGCCTGAGCACCGTCGACCTGCTCGAGCGGAGACTCCCGAACATCCTGACCGTGCCTGGCGCTGCCACGATACTGACAGTCGCGGCAGCGGCCGGGCATGGACGGGCGGCACTCGTCGGTGCCGGCCTCCTCGCCGGGCCGATGCTGCTCGCCCATCTTGTCTCGCCGCGCTCGTTGGGTGCCGGTGACGTGAAACTCGCGGTCGGGATCGGTGCTGTCGCCGGGGTCGCCGGCCCGTCGTCGTGGCTGCTCGTCGCGGTGGCCCCGCCGCTGATCACCGCCGTCGCGGGACTCGTGATGCGGATGGGGCGACGGTGGTCTCCGCGAGCCGGTCCACTACTCGTTCCGCACGGCCCGTCGATGTGCGTCGTCACCGTGCTCGCACTGCTCGCCGCCCCCTGACCGGACCACCGTCACGATTGCCGGATCGGGCATGGAAGGATATGGCGTGTGCTGCGCTGGATAACTGCTGGAGAATCCCATGGTCCCGCCCTCGTTGCGATGCTCGAGGGGATGGTCGCCGGTGTCGAGGTGACGTCGAGCGACATCTCCGAGCAGCTCGCCCGCCGCCGGCTCGGCTACGGGCGCGGTGCGCGCATGAAATTCGAGGCCGACAAGGTCACCATCGTCGGTGGTGTGCGCCACGGGCTGACCCTCGGCGGCCCGGTGGCCATCGAGATCGGCAACACCGAATGGCCCAAGTGGGAAACCATCATGTCCGCCGACCCGGTCGACGCCGACGAACTGGCCGGTCAGGCCCGCAACGCGCCACTCACCCGCCCCCGTCCCGGCCATGCCGACTACTCGGGCATGCTCAAATACGGCTTCGACGACGCCCGCCCGGTGCTCGAACGTGCCAGCGCCCGCGAAACCGCGGCCCGCGTTGCCGCAGGCACCGTCGCGCGCAACTTCTTGCGACAGGTATTCGGCGCCGAAGTCGTCTCCCATGTCATCTCCATCGGTGCCTCGGACCCGTACGTCGGGGCAGAGCCCACCGCTGCGGACCTCGAAGCCATCGACGCGAGCCCGGTGCGTGCGTTCGCCAAGGCAGCCGAGGAATCGATGATCGCCGAGATCGAATCGGCCAAGCGCGACGGTGACACCCTCGGCGGCGTCGTCGAGGTCGTCGTCCACGGGCTTCCCGTCGGCCTCGGGTCGTTCATCAGCGGAACCGACCGCCTCGACGCGCGTCTCGCCGCGGCGCTCATGGGAATCCAGGCGATCAAGGGTGTCGAGGTCGGCGACGGATTCGACACCGCGCGCCGCCGGGGCAGCGCCGCCCACGACGAGATGAAGCCCGGCCCGGACGGGGTGCTGCGGTCCACGAACCGCGCCGGTGGACTCGAGGGTGGCATGACCAACGGTGAAGCGCTGCGCGTGCGCGCGGCGATGAAGCCGATTTCGACCGTTCCCCGTGCCCTGTCCACCATCGACATGAGCACCGGTGAGGAAGCCGTCGCGATCCACCAGCGTTCCGACGTGTGCGCGGTACCCGCTGCCGGTGTCGTCGCCGAGGCGATGGTCGCTCTCGTCGTCGCGCAGGCCGCGCTCGAGAAGTTCGGTGGCGATTCGCTGGCCGAGACCCGCAGCAACGCCGACCGCTACCTGAAGGGCATCGCGGCACGTCCGCCGCGGTGATTGTGATGAGGCCACGTGCCGTACTGATCGGGCCGCCCGGCGCCGGAAAGTCGACGATCGGTCGACGTCTCGCCGTGGCCCTCGACTTGCCGCTGCTCGACACCGACGTCGAGATCGAACGCACCACCGGACGCACCATCCCGGACATCTTCGTCCAGGACGGGGAACCGGCGTTCCGGGAGATCGAGGAACGCGTCGTCGCGGATGCGCTCGTCCAGCAGGGCGGCATCGTCTCCCTCGGCGGCGGTGCGATCCTGTCCGACCGCACCCGCAGCCTGCTGTCCGGGCACACCGTGATCTACCTCGAGATCAGCGTCGCAGAGGGGTTGCGCCGCACCGGAACCGGCGCGGGCCGACCGCTCCTCGCCGGCGACGATCCCGCCAAGAAGTACCGGGACTTGATGCGTCGTCGACGGCCGCTGTACCGGCAGGCGGCGACCATCCGGGTTCGGACCGACGGACGCAGTCCCGGGCGTGTCGTGCAATATCTGCTCAGGAAGCTCGAAGCGGAGGCCGGCGCCGCCGCCGAGAGCGCATCCATCGGCGCCGAGAAGCGGAGCCCCACACCGTGACCGAACCGGTACGCGTCGACGTCCAGACGGCCCAGCCCTACCCGGTGATCGTCGGACGGGGTCTGCTCGGCGACATCGTCGACACCCTGGCAGGCACCCGAACCGTCGCGATCTTCCATCAGCCGCCGCTCGAAGCGACCGCCGAAGTGCTACGGGAAGTGCTCGCGGAGAAGGGAATCGACGCGCACCGCGTCGAGTTGCCCGATGCCGAGGACGGCAAAGACCTCGCGGTCGCCGGATTCTGCTGGGAGGTGCTCGGACGCATCGGCCTCACCCGCAGCGACGCCGTCGTCTCGCTCGGTGGTGGTGCGGCCACCGACCTCGCCGGTTTCGTTGCCGGGACCTGGATGCGCGGCGTACGTATCGTCCACATCCCGACGACACTGCTCGCGATGGTCGACGCCGCCGTCGGTGGTAAGACCGGTATCAACACCGAAGCCGGCAAGAACCTCGTCGGTGTCTTCCATGAGCCGTCCGCCGTGTTCGTCGACCTCGCGACATTGGAGACGGTGCCGCGCAACGAGGTCATCGCCGGTATGGCCGAGGTCATCAAGACCGGTTTCATCGCCGACCCGACAATCCTCGACCTCATCGAGGCGGACCCGGGCGCCGCGCTCGATCCGACCGGCACGGTGCTGCCGGAACTGGTCCGCCGCTCCATCGAGGTCAAGGCGCGGGTCGTCGCCGCGGATCTGCGCGAGTCGGATCTGCGCGAGATCCTCAACTACGGGCACACTCTCGGCCACGCCATCGAGCGTCGCGAACGGTACCGGTGGCGTCACGGCGCCGCAGTCTCGGTCGGCCTCGTGTTCGCAGCGGAACTGGGGCGCCTTGCCGGACGGCTCGACGACGCGACCGCCGATCGGCACCGGTCCATTCTCGAATCGGTGGGTCTGCCCACCACCTACGATGCCGCGGCCTTCGGTGATCTGCTCGCGGGCATGCAGACCGACAAGAAGAACCGTGCCGGGATGTTGCGCTTCGTCGTCCTCGACGGTCTCGCCAAGCCGGGTCGGCTCGAAGGCCCGGACCCGGCGCTGCTCGCGGCGGCCTACTCGGAGGTCGCCAGGCAGGGCACGGCCGACGCCGGAACCGTTCTGCTCTAGTGCTTTCGGATCCCGCCGTTGCGTTCACCGAAACGCGGCGGCGGTGATCTCCGCGCGGAAGAACTCGCCCTCGGACCAGCGCGTCGTTCCGCACCACCAGCCGGCCCGGAACCGGGACGGAATCGTGATGCCGCCGAACGATGTCTCGGATTCGATGTCCACCCCGAACGGATAGCGGCCGAAGGGCTCACCGTTCGGGCTGCCCCAGCGGTCGGAGTGCACCGCGATCAGATGTCCGTCGCCGATGAACTCCAGGCATACCGTCTCGGTGTGGGTTCCGATGCGCCAGGTCGCGATTGCCGCATCGGAACCCGAGTCGTGCCACGTCGCCTGATCGAATGCCGAAGGTGCAAAAACGAATTCGGCAGCGAGTCGACCGACTGCGCTGGCCGTGATGTCGGCGGAGGAGGCGGACATCACCGGCACCAGTCCGCCGAGCTTCCAGTTCATCTCGCCGTGGCCGTCGGTGTACCGGTCGTAACCGAGAACCGGCACACACCCGACCCGCGCCGTGGCCGCCCACACGAACCCGACACCCGGCACCAGGATCTGGGTTGCTCGGAACGGCCGCCACGACCCGAGCTTGATCCGGCCGCGCATCGTCAACTGCACCGCGTGGGCGAGTGGCACTCCCGGTTCCAGCGTGTGCCTGAGCCACCGTTGCGCGGCCGGCGGTAGATCCTCGGCCTGTCCGTGGTCGAACCGGTGCGTCGACTGCGGTACGGATCCCAGCGCGTCCCAGTCGCGCCGGACCGGTCGCGCCGAGCGCGGAGCGGGCAGGAACACACGTCCATCCATGCCAGGAAGCATGGGCGTGAATACCGGACCGGGCAACCGCTCGTGACGCGCGTTACGTCGAACTGCGGCGGCGCACGAACGTGGCGATCCGGACCGACGCGGTGATGGTCGTGTCCGGCTGGGACGCGGCCGCCGCTCGACTCCTGTGCCCTCGCGTACGGCATGTGACGACGGGGGTGCCGAGAGACCCCGAACCCACCCTCGCCGGTCGAAGATCAGCACGTGGTGATGAATCGTGCGAGATGCACGGTCTCTTGTGCGTGGTGCTGGGCTGCGTTGTGTGGTGCGTGCGCTGCCCACCGCGCTACAGAGGAGCCGGAATGACCGCCGGCGCGGTTGTGTGCTCGCTTCTCCGGCCGGCTACCGACTCTCGGCCCTCCTCGTCGACTACTCCAGCAGGTCGGCCTCCCAGTTGGTGCGCTGGATATCGGTGTCCACTGCGCGGAGGTCACGCGCCAATTCGTCTGCACGCGTTCGTAACTCGCTGACCGGAACGGCGGCGACGTAGGTCAGTTCGGATCGTAGCTGTCGGGCATAGCCGCGTTCGGCACGCCCGGATGCGGCGTCGGCGGCGGCGGTGATCGCGGAATGATGCAGCCGCAGAACGTCTCGGCGGGCCAACGCGTCGGTAACCGTGCCGCCGCGGAGTGGTGTCGCAGCGTTCGTGCGATTGATGCGGCGGATCAGTTGCTCGTATTCGTCGAGCGCCCCTGCGAGTTCGGCGATCAGCGCGACGGCGTTCTCGGCGGGTTCCTCACCCTCTTGGTGGCGGGCGTTGTCGACGATCCGTTCCCGCAACTGCGTGATCTTCCGGAACAGATCGCCGCGCGCTGCGAGCGCCTCGGCCAACTTCATCGGTCCACATCCTTTCGCGTGATCGACAGAACGGACATCAGTGCCGGTCGAGCGCGGCGCGGGGGAGGTACGCGGATGGTGGGCCGCGCCGGATGCTCCACGAGTCCCGTCCGAACGGGTCGTGGCGCGCAGCGATCGGGGCGCACCCGGTGGCCGGGTGCGCCCCGATGTCGCCGTCGTGTCAGAGCGGGTGGACCTGCTGGGCCTGCGGCCCCTTCTGGCCCTGCCCGACCTCGAACTCGACGCGCTGATTCTCTTCCAGCGAGCGGTAGCCGCTGCCCTGAATCTCGGAGAAGTGGACGAACAGGTCGGCGCCCCCGTCATCGGGAGCGATGAATCCGAAACCCTTCTCGCTGTTGAACCACTTCACGGTGCCCTGCGCCATCTTGCCCAACTTCCTGTTATCCGGAGCCGAACGTCACGTCGACGTCACGATCTCCACAATCGATCGTGCCACCCCGACGCCGTGTACACACGGTGTAAGCGTCGGCGACACGAAAATTTCGGTGCTGTCGGACCTGTGACGGGCGGCGACGCGGTGCCGCACCCGACGTCGTGAGTGGGCTGTTCACGCTGAGCCGCGAGGTGTCCAGTCGGGATCGCGACCGGTGAGCCCGATGAGTCGATCCAGCGCGGTGGCATCGTCCGGCACGGCCACGACGGGACCGAAGAGGCCACCGTCGGCGCGCTGTTCGGGCGTGACTGCGGACGCGAATGCCGTGCATGCTGCGACCGCCGATTCGTCGCAGGTGTAGGGCAGGCCGACCGCGGCGGCGAGATCCCAGCCGTGGATCACCAGTTCGTCGAGTGCGACGAGTCCAGCGATGTGGCCGGGCATCTCCAGACCGCCGGCGTGTGTCGTCCCGGTCCACGCGGCGGGATCGGTCCAGGCCTGCGCCAGCACCGCCACCTGCGCGGGAATCCGGGTACGCCAGTCGTCGCCGAGATTGGCGGCCGACGGTACCGGAGGGCGCGCGGAGACCTCACCGGATTCCTTCGTGGCCGCGGCGGCGAATGCCACGCACAGGCCGCCGACATGGTCGAGAAGATCGCCGAGTGTGGCGTCCCGGCACGGAGTCGGTGCGGTCAGTTGATCATCACGTATCCCGGCGATCGCCTCGGTCATCGTCCGGGCGGTGGGGGAGAGGTCGAGCATGTCGGTCATGGGTGCCTCGATTCTCGAGCAGTGGGTCGTCGAGAAGGCAGACCAGGCTCACCGCGAAAACTGAGCACCCGACCGATCCGGGTGATGGTTCCCTTCCCCCGGCCAGGCCGAATGAAGGGAACCATCACCCGTGGTGTCAGCGGCCGTTGTCGCGGTCCGGGTCGATCGCGGGGAACACTTCGGTGGGTGAGTCGTCGCTGCTCCATGCGGATTCTGCGCCGACCGCGGCCCCGACCGGCACCGGGTCCGGCGCCGGCTTCTGCGCGACGTTCGCCTGCTCCCGGCGGACCAGCAGACGGCCGACGGTGATGGCGAGCATGGCGGGCAGGAATACCAGCAGCACGGTGAATGCGGCACCGGAGGTGAGTTCGAAGAACAACGACTTCACGCCGACCTGGATCGGTGTGATCGCATCGACCAGCCAGGTGAGGAATCCGCCGAGCAGACCGGCGACCGCGCCCGCCTTGAGCCACAACATCGTCAGGTCGGCACCGTGCTCCGGATCCGGATTCGCCCGCCGATCACGAATTCCGTCGATACCGCCCCAGATCAGGGCGGCGAACACGACGACGAGCAGACCGCCCCACCGCAGGACCGATCCTTGCAGGGGCCACTGGACGAGCGCTGCGCCCAGCAGGACGCGGACGAGCACATGCACAAGGGTCAGGCCGAGCCCGCGAGTCAACCAGGGTTTCATGTACCCGAGGGTAACGGCTGCGGCCGTGAATGTGTGTTTCGGCCCACACCCGAATTCGGTGCGTCGTCCTGTGACCGGCCACGAACGGTCGCGGTAGGTTGGACCGATGGCCGCCGATCATGCCTCTCGCCGCGCCGCGCTGCGCACCGTTCTCGCCGACCGGGGGCTCGACGCGCTGCTGGTCACGGATCTGCTCAACATTCGGTATCTCACCGGATTCACCGGTTCCAACGCCGCATTGCTGGTCACCGCGGACGATGACGCCGACGAATCGCGAACGGTTGTGTGCACCGACGGCCGGTACGTCACGCAGATCGCCGAACAGGTCCCGGACCTGCACGCACGCGTCGCCCGGGCGAGCGCCGACCACCTCGTCGCATCCGCCGGAGCACGCGCGAGCGTCTGGGGTTTCGAAAGTCATGTCGTCACGGTCGACGAGCACGCCCGCTGGTCAGGGCTCGGCAGTGCCGTGACGTTCGCGGCGGCTCCGGGCGTCGTCGAGCAATTGAGGGTGGTCAAGGACGAACACGAGATCGGGTTGCTGCGCGCGGCGTGCACCGCCGCCGACCGCGCGCTCGCAGACCTGATCGCCGGCGGGGGAGTGCGACCCGGACGCACCGAGAAGGAGGTGGGGCGGGAACTCGAATCCCGCATGCTCGACCACGGTGCCGACGGGATCTCGTTCGAGACGATCGTCGCGGCCGGAGCCAACTCGGCGATCCCGCATCACCGGCCGACCGGTGCCGTGTTGACCGCCGGTGACTTCGTCAAACTCGACTTCGGCGCGCAGATCGGTGGTTACCACTCCGACATGACCCGCACCTACGTGCTCGGCAGTGCCGCCGACTGGCAGCGAGACCTGTACGAGCTGGTGCTGCGCGCACAGCAGGCCGGGCGTGACGCCCTCGCGCCGGGTGTCGAATGCGCCGCCGTCGATGCCGCGTCCCGCTCGGTGATCACCGACGCCGGATACGGAGAACTGTTCCTGCACGGACTCGGCCACGGAGTAGGACTCGAGATCCACGAAGCGCCGGGAATCGGCGCGGCGGCGACCGGTACACTGGTCGCCGGTGCGACGGTGACCGTCGAGCCGGGCGTGTACCTCTCCGGGCGCGGAGGCGTGCGGATCGAGGACACGCTGGTGGTGCGTGAGCAGGCACCGGAACTGCTCACGCTCACCGACAAGACATTGACCGTCGTATAAGGGCGGTTCCTCGACTCTAGGAGACGCGAAGTAAGTGGCCGATACCAGTGATTTCAAGAACGGGCTTGTGCTGAAGATCGAGGGTCAGCTCTGGCAGATCACCGAATTTCAGCATGTCAAGCCCGGCAAGGGTCCGGCATTCGTGCGCTCGAAGCTGAAGAACGTGCTCTCCGGCAAGACTGTGGACAAGACCTGGAACGCCGGTGTCAAGGTCGAGACCGCCACCGTCGACCGCCGCGATATGACCTACCTGTACAACGACGGCACCGACTTCGTCTTCATGGACGGCGAAACCTACGACCAGATCTCGATCACGCCCGAGACCCTCGGTGACGGCGCTCGGTTCCTGCTCGAGAACATGGCAGTCCAGGTCGCGACACACGAGGGAACCCCGCTGTTCGTCGAGCTCCCCGTCACGATCGAACTGGTGGTCCAGCACACCGATCCGGGACTGCAGGGTGACCGCTCCACCGGCGGCACCAAGCCCGCGACCCTCGAGACCGGCGCCGAGATCCAGGTCCCGCTGTTCATCAACACCGGCGACAAGCTCAAAGTCGATTCGCGTGACGGCAACTACCTCGGGCGAGTGAACTCCTGAGTGTCCGGAACACAGAAGAAGCTCGGAGCCCGGCACAAGGCGCGTAAACGCGCCGTCGACCTGTTGTTCGAGGCGGAAGCCCGTGACACCGATCCGATCGACCTCGCCGCGGAGCGCGCTGCGCTGGCGGTCGCCGACGATCAGGTGGCGCCGGTCGCGCCGTACACCCGGACGCTGATCCGCGGTGTTGCCGAACACCTCGACGAACTCGATCAACTCATCGCCGACCATCTGCACGAGTGGACACTCGAGCGGCTGCCCGCGGTGGACCGCGCGATTCTGCGGATCGCGGCGTGGGAGCTGTTCCACGCCACCGACGTGCCGCCGGTGGTGGCAGTCGACGAGGCCGTCGAACTCGCCAAGCAGTTGTCGACCGACGACTCGCCGTCCTTCGTGAACGGGGTTCTCGGCCAACTCGTCGCCGTCGCCGATCAGGTGCGTGCGGCGGCCGCAGCGACAACCGCGAGTGCCGCAGCGACATCGGCGAACGGTGTGGACGATCCCCCGGAACTGTCCGGTTCGGAACAGTAGGGAACCATGCGAGGCAGGCGGGTCCGGACGAGGTCGACGACCTCACCGGACCCGTCGCTGTCCGTCCACGTGTGTCGCGCTTCACCCGTCAAGCTTGCCGTGACGCCACTTCGCCGCTGATAGGCTGGTTGACCGTCAGGCATCCTTTAACGATCCGTCCAGCGAGGCGGAGAAGGAGGTCGCTGTATGGCCATGTCCGAGGACGGCTCGTCAGCATCCACCGATTCACCGGCGCCCGGAACGGGAGCGCCCGCCCGCGAGCTGTTGTCCGCTGCGGACGTTGGACGCACCGTCGCGCGCATCTCACATCAGATCATCGAGAAGACCGCACTCGACGCCACCGACGGCGACGTTCCGCGCGTGGTCCTCATCGGCATTCCTACCCGCGGCACGACCCTCGCGCATCGCATCGCCGAACGAATCGAGGAGTTCTCGGGCGTCCGTGTGCCCGTCGGTTCCCTCGACATCACGCTCTACCGCGACGATCTGCGAACGAAGCCGCACCGACCGCTCGAACGCACGTCGGTACCCGAAGGTGGCGTCGACAACGCCCTGGTCGTCCTTGTCGACGACGTACTGTTCTCGGGCCGATCCGTGCGTGCAGCCCTCGACGCACTCCGCGATCTGGGCAGGCCGCGTGCCGTGCAACTCGCGGTGCTCGTCGACCGAGGGCATCGGGAGTTGCCGCTGCGCGCCGACTATGTCGGAAAGAACGTACCGACCGCCCGCACCGAGGACGTGCGTGTCCTGTTTTCCGAACAGGACGGCCGTGACGGTGTGGAGATCTCCGGAGGCAAGAACCTGTGAAACACCTGCTCTCCATCGCGGACTTGACAACGGAATCCGCGACCGAGCTTCTGGACGAAGCCGAACGGTTCGAGCAGGCGTTGCTCGGCCGCGAAGTGCGCAAGTTGCCGACGCTGCGCGGACGCACCGTGATGACGGTGTTCTTCGAGAACTCGACGCGGACCCGGGTGTCCTTCGAGGTGGCCGGAAAGTGGATGAGTGCCGACGTCATCAACGTGAGCGCGTCCAGTTCGTCGGTGTCCAAGGGTGAATCGTTGCGCGACACCGCGCTGACCCTGCACGCGGCGGGAGCCGACGCTCTCATCGTGCGTCATCCGGCGTCCGGTGCGGCACACCGCATCGCGGACTGGGCGACCGGCGCGGACGGTAGCGGCCCGTCGGTGATCAACGCCGGTGACGGCACGCACGAACACCCGACGCAGGCGCTGCTCGATGCGCTGACGCTGCGGCAGCGGCTCGGCTCGCTGGACGGGCGGCGAATCGGCATCGTCGGCGACATCCTGCACAGCCGGGTGGCACGGTCGAATGCGCTGCTGCTGTCGATGCTCGGAGCCGAGGTGGTGCTCGTCGCGCCCCGCACCCTGCTGCCGGTCGGTGTTCAGACGTGGCCGGTGACGGTGGCGCAGTCGCTCGACGCCGAACTGCCGGGTCTGGATGCGGTGCTCATGTTGCGGGTCCAGGCGGAACGGATGAACGGCGGGTTCTTCCCGTCGGCCCGCGAGTACTCGATCGGCTACGGACTTTCCGAGCGTCGGCTCGGTCTGCTCGCCGACGACGCGGTGGTGCTGCATCCCGGCCCGATGCTGCGCGGTATGGAAATCGCCTCGGCGGTGGCCGATGCCCCGCAGTCCGCGGTGCTGCAGCAGGTGACCAACGGTGTGCACGTGCGCATGGCGGTGCTGTTCCGTCTGCTCGTCGGCACCGAAGGAGCCTCGGTATGACGAATGTGATCGGAACAGGAGATTATTCGGTGACCCCGCAGGTTCTCATCCGCAACGTGCTGGTCTACGGCGAGGGTGATCCGGTCGATGTTCTGCTCGGCGACGAGCAGATCCTCGCGATCGGTTCCGGGCTCGAGGCCCACACGGATGCCGAGGTGATCGACGGTGCCGGTCAGGTCTTGCTGCCCGGTTTCGTGGACCTGCACACGCATCTGCGCGAGCCCGGACGCGAGGACACCGAGACGATCGACAGCGGCTCGGCCGCCGCGGCGCTCGGCGGCTACACCGCGGTGTTCGCGATGGCGAATACGAACCCGGTCGCGGACTCGGTCGTCGTCACCGACCACGTGTGGCGGCGCGGCCAGGAGGTCGGGCTCGTCGACGTGCATCCGGTCGGGGCGGTCACCGTCGGTCTCGCAGGCAAGCAACTCGCGGAGATGGGCACCATGGCGGCGGGTGTCGGCCGGGTCCGGATGTTCTCCGACGACGGCCACTGCGTGTACGACCCGCTGATCATGCGCCGCGCGCTCGAGTATGCAGGCACTCTCGGCGTTCTCGTCGCCCAGCATGCCGAGGAACCCAGGCTGACCGTCGGTGCTGTTGCTCATGAGGGGCCGACCGCGGCGCGGCTGGGCCTCACGGGATGGCCGCGCGCCGCCGAGGAGTCGATCGTCGC
>NZ_JBAQXC010000108.1:0-18897 GCF_049299235.1 Rhodococcus sp. (in: high G+C Gram-positive bacteria)
GACCGAGCTCGGGCAGCTGTACCGGCGCATCGCCCCCGACAAGCCGGCCACCGTCAAGCTCGGTGCCCTCGCCGCCGCGTTCTGCCGCCGCCACCCCGACTGGATCCTCGGCCAGCACCGCACATCCCTGCCCGACATCCGGCTGTTCCACCGGGCCCTGCCACCACAGTTCGCTCCCCTGCCGTGAGGTGGGCGATGCCGGTCTGCCCCGGAGCAATGTCCCGGGGCCAGCCGGCGCGGCGCGGCGCTGGTTGAGACCAGCACATGCACCGGCGCCCCGAACAGACTGCGGTGGGCATGTGCCGATTCTCCGGCGCCCTTCGATAGCCGAGTTCGGTTATGCGACAAGGGTAGCTGTGCGGCGAGCGGTGACTACGTTCGTCGCGCCCACCCCTGCTGCGGCCAACCGGAAGCGTACCCGAGGTCGGCGGCCCGCAACAGCTTTCCGCGGTAAAGCGAATCCGTCTCGGTGTCAACGGCACCGGTGAATTTCCACTTCGGGCCCACCTTCGTCCAGGACTCGACCCGGAACACCGCCCGGATCACATCGTGGGCGATCACGAAGGCCAGCAGACCGTCGATCTCGAGGACCCCGCTCGCGCGCCAGTACCCGCGTGCCGCCTCGTAGATCTGGTCGTCGGACAAGGAGGAGTCGGCGGCCGCGTTGACCCGCAATACCACCGAGGGTTTCGGCAGGGGAAGCGGTGCCGGTTCCGCTCCGTAGAGCACCGCCAGCTCTTCGACGCGCATGGCGCCGTGCTCGGTGTCGGTGTGGCCCCCTGCGAGGTTCGTCAAGGTCGCGGGGGTCTGCGGTTCGCGTCGGCTATCGAGGATGCGCAACGCGTCGATCAACCCTTGCTCGATCTGGAACGCCGCCGCGTCGTCGCTGACGGCCGGACTGATGTGATGCCGGACGATCCAGTGCTCGACCGTGTAGCCGGCATCGTAGATCTGCCGGATGCGGCCGAGTTTCGCGGAGACCACCTCGGTGCTCTCGTCCTGGGGTTCGGTGGGCAGCCGGCCGAGTTTCGCGGTCTGCTCGAGCGCAGCCCATACGTGCGCGTAGATGCGGTTTCCGCGGCCTTTTCCGGCGTAGAAGATGCTGTGGTCACGGGGGTCGACAAGCACGTAGACGTAGGTGCCGAGCTGAGCGCACACGTGCGGACCCAGCGGGACAGGACCGGCCGCCGGTGTGGGATCGGCGCAGGCCAGCAGACGATGCAGCACACGCTGTGCGGATCCGTCGGCGAACATGCCGGCAAGGAATCCACCCCACCACCGGTCGATGTTGTTCAACGCCGACAGGTGGCGAACGCAGTCGGCGGCCGAGTACGTCGCGATGCCCTCGTCGGTGTAGGCCAGCTGACGCCACCGGTCGCGGTCGAACTGGACGATCAGTCCCATCTGTTCGGCCATGTGCCGGGCGTAGTCGCAGAGCAGACTCTCACCGACCGGGTCATCGTGATAGAAGGAGCCGGTATGGCGATCGGCCCGGTCGAGGATCGCACGAAGTGTGCGCCATTGGTCGGGTGTTGCGCGGTCGAGGGACCGGACGATCTCCGCACCGGCGGGGTCGTGATCCTTCTCCAGAACGACGCTCGTGACGACGTCGAGCAGCGGCGGCCACAACGCTCGGTCCTCGGAATCGGCTGTGGCGAACAGTGCGTGCACATCCTGCAATGTCGGGAACGTTGTGCCGAGGTGGGCCCGCAAAGTGCCGGTCACGTGCAGGTACTGTGCGATGCGCTGTGCCGGGGAGATCGGGGTTTCCGGGTCGAGGTCACCGGTCAGGAAGCTGCGCAGGAATGGGTGCTCGTCGAGCCGGTCCTGCACGTCCTGCGGTAGTTCGTAGTACGTCTGCGCCACACGCCCCTCGTTTCCGCTGCTTGCACCGCACCGATTCCCGGCGCGCCGAACTGAGCTCCCGACCGGAGTTGACATTCGCACACGGCACCGACACGAGCGCGCAGGGCGAGGCATGCGGGAGCGGACCACCTCGTAGGGAGTCGAATCCTGGGCGTTGCGGAGTGAGCCGGGTGCACTTGCGGCACTCGAATGCTCCAGCAGTTCAATGCCGACACTGCGATGCGTCAAGGCGCAACCGGTTGGCCGACGCGTGGATCGGCACGCATGCGTACGAGCTGGCGGCGCGGGCCGCGACCCGAAACGAATCGTACGCACGACGCCTGTTTACATCTCCGACCTGGACAGGGCTCTACTCGTTCGCCGGACAGCATCGAATCGAGACCGGTTTCGGCGCGGCCGGCGCGGACCCGGGACGATCGCGTCCCCGGTGGGGCACTGACATCATTCACTCCTGAGGATCTTGTAGACGCCCGGCCAGGACAGTCCGGTGGCCACGCAGATCGTGCTGACGCTGACACCGGCGGCGCGGGCGGCGACGATCGCCGCGTCCCGCTCAGTGAGCGCATCGTCGTATCGGGTCCGCACACCCTCGACCTCGGTGACCGCGGCACGTAGCCGCGTCATCGGGAACCTCGCAGTCGCGCACCACGTCCCAGAACTCGTCCGACGTCACGGACGGGTGAAGGCATCCCTGGTCCGGCGGTAGGTGCGGGCTGCGAGCGCGGCGATGTCGAAGGCGTGCGTGTCAATACCGAGGAGCTCGACGATGTGTGCGCGCAGCTGCGTCGCGCTGACGATGTCGAAGTCCGGCCGGTGGGGCTTACGCCACCGCGCGCTGCGGGTCGATCCCCCACTGACCGACCAGGTATCACCCAGCGTGGCTTCGCATTCGCGGCTGCCCAGGTGCACTCGAGTCGAGGTCGATTGACGATCGGCGAACTCAGCACGTGGATCGGTGAACGAGATCACCAGGTTGCGGACAGCAAAGCATCATCAACCGTGGCGAGGGTTCATGCCTGGCTGGATGGTGGAGTGCAATCTCGACCTCGTTGAGACAGAGGGGGTTCCCCCTCAAGTGTGGACATCCTGAACACTGGATCGTGAGGATCCAGAGGAAGTGATGTCACAGATGGCGATGAAGGCGTACTCGGCGGAGTTCAAGGCCGATGCCGTCGCGCTGTACCTGTCCGACCCGAGCCACACCTTCGAGGGCATCGGCAAGGACCTGGGGATCAGCCGTGAGACCCTGCGCAACTGGGTCCGCGCCGAACGCAAACGCACCGGCGCTGCGGCCGCAGCGGACCGGCCCCGGAAGCCGGGGCCGGCGGGCGAGATATCGTCCGAGTCCGTGTTGGAGGAAGAAAACAGGCAGCTCAAAGCCCAGATCCGCAAGCTCGAGACCGAACGGGAAATCCTGCGGAGGGCCGCGAAATATTTCGCGGGCGAGACCAACTGGTGAGCCGCTTCCAGTTCGTCGACGACCACCGCAACACCGCGCCGGTGAAGTGGCTGTGCCAGATCCTCGAGGTGTCCCGATCCGGTTTCTACCGGTGGCTCGCCGCCGCGCCTGCCCGGGCCGAACGTGCCCGCGCCGACGAGGAGCTCGCGACGCGGATCCGCGCCATCCACGACGACTTCGACGGCACCTACGGTGCCCCGCGTATCACGGCCGAGCTGCGCGACGCCGGGCTCGAGGTGAACCACAAGCGGGTGGAGCGGGTGATGCGCGAGCACGGGATCGTCGGGGTGCACCTGCGCAAGACCGTCCGCACCACCGTCCCCGCGCCCTCCGCGACCCCGGTGCCGGACCTGATCCGGCGAGATTTCACCGCGAGCGCACCGAACACCAAGTACGTCGGCGACATCACCTACCTGCCGATCGGGGACGGGAAATTTCTGTATCTGGCAACGGTATTGGACCTGCATTCGAAACGGCTGGCGGGCTGGTCGATCGCCCCGCACATGCGCACCGAGTTGATCACCGACGCGCTCCGGGCGGCGGCCGCCGCCCGCGGTGCCGCCGGCCTCGACGGCACGATCTTTCACTCCGACAACGGCGCCCAATATGTCTCGCAGGAGTTCGCCGACGTGTGCCGTGAACTGGGGGTGACCAGGTCTCGGGGTGCGGTCGGAACGAGCGCGGACAATGCTGCTGCCGAGTCGTGGAACGCAACGTTGAAACGGGAGACGTTGCAGGGCCGGAAGTACTGGAACGGTGCGGGTGAGGCGCGTGCCGAGGTCTTCCGTTGGATCACGCGCTACAACACACGAAGGAGGCATTCCGCTCTCGGTCAGATCTGTCCGATCGAGTTCGAGCAGCAGTCGGCTATGCTGGCCACCGCCGCATAGGAATTGGTGTCCACATCTCAGGGGGAAGCCCCAGAGTCGGAACGTATCGATCGTGGCGCATGTCGGTTCCGCACGTTGCGGCAGGTGAAGGAGTGAAAATGACAAGTAGGCCGTGGACTCTCGGCGACCTGCCGATCCCGGTGATCGATGCGTTCGTCGGAGAGTACGAGTTCATGTCGAACCTCTGGCCCGCACCCACCCTTACCGCGGCCGTGTCTTTCCCACCAGTGAACACGCCTACGCCGCCGCCAAGACCGATGACCACGACGTGATCAGGCGGATCGCCGCAACCGACGATGCTGCCGAGGCCAAGGCGATCGGCCGAGCAGCACCGCTCGTCACCGAGTGGGACCGCCGAAAATACGCGGTGATGGAATCCATCGTCGAGGCCAAATTCCGCCACAACCCCGACCTCGCCGACAAACTCGCCGCCACGCGGGGTTCACTCCTCGTCGAGGGCAACATCTGGCACGACCAGACCTGGGGAAGCTGCAGTTGCCACCGGCACCGAGACACGCCCGGAGACAATGCACTCGGCGTCATCCTGATGGCGGTACGCATGAGACTGGCTGCGGGCAGCCAGCCGTCGGGGGCGACGTAGGTGCGAGGTGCGTCTGCTGCCAAGCACGTGCGAGCAGACGTTGCACGTTCTCGACGGTCTTCGATGCCATTCGAAACGCGCTGGTGCCCGCTGAGGCGGAGCAGAAATAGGTAAGGTTCCCCCGCTTCCCCGGAGACTTGGCTATCCGACACCGGAGAACTCGGATTGGATGCCACCCCGCTCTCCCCTACGGCCGGTCGACATGCGCCCGTTCGTACTCGTCGGGACGAGTCCGCCCAGATCGAACTGGATCCGACGCGTGTTGCACCACCTGTCGATGCACCGGAGCAGGCCGACTCGGCGTCGACCCCGGTATCGAACGTAGTTGCAGTCCAGTACATCCACTGGCTCTTCGAGTGTCGACCACAGGTTCTCGGCGAGCGCATTGCCGAAGCGGTCCCCAACGCTGCCGGCGGACTGGCGATATCGGCGTCGATGTGCGCTGAGCGAAGCGCAACGCCGTGCACTGACGCCCCTCGACGCCTCGGTCCTCAGCACCTGCAGCACAAGGACGAGCGAAAAGTCATAGGAGTCAACATAATTCACGGATCATCCCGGGTCTGGTAGATTTCCGAGATGCTTCAATGTCAAGCCGCCGCCGAAAACGATGCGCTTGCGACCCGTCCGAGTTCGGATTCGTCGGCATGCAAGACCTGGAACACACGATCGGAGATGCGGCGACGAAGCAGCCGCAGCGCCTCCCGCCGGGTTTTCCCCGAGGCCTGAAGCTTGGCCACATAGCCCTTGCCCGGACCACCGCGAACGACCTGGGTGATGGCGATGGCGCGCAGGGCAGCGTTGACGGTGCGGTTGCTGCCTCGGTTGAGACGCACCCGTTCCTGCGCCGACCACGCCGGGATCGGTGCGGTGCCGTTGAACTTCGCGTAGGCATCTTTGGAGTGGAAGCGGAGCGCGCCGGCGGTCTCGCCGATGACGACCGCGGCGGAGAGGACCCCGCAGCCGGGGATGTCGAGCAACGACGGAGCCAGTACACGGACTCGATCGCGGATCTGGTGTTCGAGGTCGTTGATCCGACGAGTCATCTGCCGACAACGGTCGAGGAGTTCACCGGCGATCCGGGCGACCACGCCGGTGAACTGTGCAAGCCGGTCGGCGAGTTCGTTCATCACGCGGTACCGTCGGATCCCTCGGAGCGGGATGTGCAGTTCGGGGTCGAGCTCGTGCAGGTACCAGCGCAGCCTGCTGATGAGTTTTGTTCTCTCGCATAGTCGTGTCAGTGATCGCTGAGGAGTGTGACTTCCCGGGCGGGACCGTCCAGTCGTGCGATCGGCAGGTTCGGCTCCCTCAGTGCGGCCATCGCGACGGCGTGCGTGTCGATCGAATCCGTGTCACCGAACGCCTATCCCGGGAACGTCCCGAACGTCAGCGTCATGTCCCACGGCTGCCAACCCCACGAGTTCAGGGCCGCAACCGCGAACATCCCCACCGCGCGCACGGAGTCATCGTTCGCCGGGGCCCTCACAGCGCTTCCGGGCTGATCAACCGGAACCTCCGGCCAGATCCCGGTACCCCGCGGAGCCGGGGCCGCCTCGACCAGCGACACTGGCCCATCGCGGTCGTCGAGGACACCGAAAAGACAGTACGGCTCGTTCGGTGAGTCCCAGCCGCCGAGTTCGGCTACCCAGAACTCGCCGCGCATCACAGCCGACACGGCCGCGGCCGCCAGGAATTCCCGCAGCTCCGTCCACGGGTTCGTGGTCGGCCGTGCCGGCGCGGCAAGCCGGAAGACAGCCGCTTCCACCTGCGCCGATTCCCCGGACCTGTGCGCGAACCTGCTCTGGACGATCAGCGTCCCGCCCTCGGGATCGAGCAGGGCCGCTTCGCGGAACCGATTGTCGGGCACAGCGGTACGGCCGATCAATCCGCGTCCTGTGATCTGCCTGAGCCCGTCGGCGTCCTCGACGCTCCAGAGCCGGGACTCCAACTCCGTCCAGGTGCGGATCAATCCACCGGAGACAGGGCTGATCATCGCCGTCGTCAGTGTCGTTCCCACGTCGATCCCGCGGGGTGCCTCGTTCGTCGTCATTACGCCCTTCCGATCTTCGACGCCGGGTCCGCCGGCGGCGCGTTCTGTGTGCATCCGAACCTGGCCGAGATCACTGACAAGCACCGTACGTGCCATCGGTCCTGGTCGACGGGAACGTGTGTGTCCTCGACGCTGCAGGGGTGTGTGCCGGTTTCTACGGCGATCCGGGTTCCGGGGACCAGGGCTCGGCGTCGAAGACCTTCGCGACATACCAGTCCGGTCCGTCGAAGTAGTGCAGGTACGGTCCCCACGTCGCGATGGCACCCCGGGTCAGGGGCCGACCGTCCGGGAAGGTGACGATGCTGATCGTGTCGGTCCCGTCCGGGTGCCGAACGAACAGCGAATCGCGGTGCGGGCCGCCGCCACCGAATCGGGCGATCCGATCACCTGAGGCGACCAGTACCGCGCCCTTGTGGTCGGGATCCGGGATCGGCGGTTGCTGACCGTCGGGTCCGTGACGGTCGATCACCCAGTTCGGGTAACTGACATACCAGAATCGGTTCCCGTCGGTGTGAGTGACGTAGACCTCGACGATGTCGGTTCCTTCGTGCCGGTCGATCACCTCGAGGCTGCTGTCGAAGACCGTCATGCCGGTGTCTCCGGCGGTGTATCGGCCGAACGCACTGTCCTCCGGGACGTCGTCGGTGTAATTTCCGGCGCCGTCGCCGGGCCGGAAGGGCCGCTCGTCGAAGTAGGTGACCCAGATCTGTCCCGATGCGCTCACGACGGGGCGGAGCGAGGCGTCACCGACACATCCACCGGCGACCACCTGGCCGTGGGGGGGAGAACACCCACGCCGTGACCGGGACCTGGTCGGTGCGGGGCGGTTCCACCCGTGCTTGTGTTCCCAGCCAGTTACCTCCGGGCATCGGGACGATGTAGCCGGTAGGTGCGACATGATCTGCGACCAGGCATCGGAGGTGACGGCCATGGCGTCTTTGCTGGGACGATTCGGCATCGCCGCAGGGTTGGTGCTCATGGTGGGACATGGTGGACCAGGGCTCCGACATGTTCGCGCGGCGGGAACAGTTCTCGAACAGCGGGTGGGAATCGGGCTAGATAACGATCCTGGGCACTCCCGTTACCGTGGGAGACGAGTGCAGCGGCTACCCGACAGGAGAGTAGTTGTCTCGTGTCGGGCGAGAACGACACGACTGTCAACAACGAGCGCCCGCCGGTTTTCCGCACGAGGGTGGTGCCCACCGGGGGAATCGAACCCCCACACCCTCACGGGTACCGGATTTTGAATCCGGCGCGTCTGCCAGTTCCGCCAGGCGGGCGTGCACCTTGTCAGGGAGCAAGTGTGCCAGAGCACGGATGACGTCGACGCTGGGGGCGAGAACGACCCCGTAGCCACGCACCCGAAGTGGACACCACCCCACCCGCGGTTCACCCGGCGATGACGCGTTCTCGATCGGGCCGGGCATGAGCAGCATCGAACCGCTCGAGCACCGCCACAGGCACCCGCCCCCGAGAATTGACAGTGATGCCCTGACTTTTCGCCCAGGCCCGCACCGCCGCAAGCTGATACCGATCCCGCCGCACCCGGGTATCGACACGCGGCACAGCAGCACCCGAGGGTGCCGACCGTTCTCGTCGCGACATCGCCGGATCGATCCGGCGGGCCCCGCAAATCCACCCGGACACCTCCCTGCGCCACCGCTCTGCATGCGCGGGCCGCAGATCGATCTCGAAACAGACACCGTCGACGGAGAACCGGATCGTCTGCGCCAACCCGGCATCGATCGGTTCACCGTCGAGGTCGTCGACATACACGACATTGCTCTTCCACACCCCGTGCACCCCCTGCCTTCTCCGGTATCGGGTGGTCGAGCACCCACCGTAGGACACACACCACCCCACCGCCCTTCGGGCGACCAACAAGGCGGAGAGTGCACGTGGCGTGGTGACCGAGTCGGTCACCGCCTGCCGAGCCACCGGCCGAGTGCGGCAAATCATCGTCCGGAGGACATACCTACGCCGGGGTCAGATGCCGATGCCGGACCCCGCCCGCTCTCCCGCGGCGCGGATCCGATCGAGACGGTGAGCATGCCCGTCGGTGAGGATCCCCGGCAACACCACCTGCCACATCTGCTCGACCCGCTCGACCAGATCGGTGCACCCGCTCAAGGCCACCGAGACGGTCTGCAGCCCGGCGAACGACGAGACCACGAACCGGGCCAGCGCCTGCGCCTCGACCCACTCGGCGACCTCTCCGTCCGCGCGTGCCTGCTCGATGTGGCGCGTGGCCCACCGCGACCACTGACGCACCGGCCCCACGATTCCGCCGCTCATCTCGGCGGAATCGGTCGACAGGCGAAGACCGGCCCGCACGATCGGATCCCCGGTGCAGAGCCGGGCAAGGGCGTAGGTGGCCCGCACCAGCTTCGTCAACCCTGTGTCGTCAGCGGCGTCGATCTGCGTCAACACTGCCTCCACCGCGGCGCGTTGACGGCGCACGATCTCCACCGCCAGGTCCTGTTTCGCCGGAAAATGAAAATGGAGCGCGCCTTTGGTGATGCCGAGCTCGTCACAGACCTCCGCCAGCACCGTCCCTGCAAAACCTCGGGTTTCGAATGCGTGTGCCGCCGCCATGCAGATGCGCTCGCGGGTCCGCCGGGCTCGTTGCTGCACCGGCCCCTGATCCTGCTCGGGGACCGCCACATCCGTTGTTGCCGTCATCGTCATCGAGCGTCGTGTCCCTGCACCGACACCGATCCTCCTCGTCTCGTCCCCACCGGCACCGGATCACACCGGCTTCGGTCTTCCCGTCGCGGTCCGAGGCGTCTACAGCCACTGATCCGAGGACAGGCAACCGGCCTTGCTGCTCACCAGTGTCCTCCAGTCCCGCGCGGCCGGAGCAGTGCGGTCCTCGGCGCACCCACACGTGCCGAGATGCTCAACTGAGATTGTCACTCGAGAGTGGACACCGGATTCATGCGGCGAGCGCGAGCGTAGCCGATGCGGTCGATCGTCGTCCGAACTCGATCGGCGCCAGATGGCCCAGCGCGGAATGACGCCGTCGCCGGTTGCAGTACGATATGCACTCGAACAACTCCAAGCTCGTCCGAGCTTTCGACGCCGTGACCCGGACATGCAGCAATTCGCGCTTGAGGCATTGGAAGAACAACTCCATCACGACATCGTCGTAGCTTGACCCGATGCGCCCCTGACTTCGTCGGATCCCATGTGCAGCAAAGAGTTTAGCGAACATCGCAGACGTGCGCTGGGATCCCGATCACTGCGAACGATCGTTCCGTCCACGACACCGCCATAAGTGGTGATCGCCATGTCCAGTGCGTCGGTGACCAATTCGGTGCGCATGCGGTGGGCGATCGACATCCCGCCACTCGACGCGAACAGGTGTCGATCACCGTCGCCAGGTACGGCCTTGACGACCCCGCCTGGGTGTAGACATTCCACGCGGGTCAGATGCCAAGCGGCCGCCGGCTACGGCTCAGAATTGCTTGTTGGCGAGGTTGCGTAGCGCCGCGTGTGGTGGTCGACTGCGGCTCGTCGCTTGTCGAAGCGCGCACGGGCGCCGGGTGATTTGGTCAGCCCGCAGCTCCACGTTCCCCTGCCAGGCGCCGGATCCCCTCCAGCATCGACGTGGTCGGGTCGTCGCGCTCTCCGCGATCAGTTTCGGCCCTGTCGGATCCAGGTCCGCAACACTCCGGGGTGCATGTTGAGCCGCTCGGCCAGCCGGCCACGCACCGGCTTCGGTTCGGACTACCGGGACGGCCTGACCACGCTCACGCAGCTCCGGTGGATACTTCCGCGTTCCCCGGTGACATCCTTCCCCGGTTCGCACGATCAAACCCTGTTCGGAAGTCTTCCGAGGCAGCGGGGAAGCTCCCCACGTGAGCACCGGATGGCGGGACGCCGTGGGATCGTCCTAATACCACAACAGCCTCGACCAGCGCCCCCTGCGCCTGGCAACCGCCAGCGGCACGTAGCGCATTCACCCGGCGCAGAACGTCCATGCAGGTCGGCCGTCGACGAGCAGTTGGCGGTATGCCTGCGTGCCGTAGCAGTCGCCGAGGTCCGTAGCGGTCAGTGTCACCGGCCCGCCGGACTCTGGCGATCCGGCGGGTGCGCACTTCACACCGTGACCGATCGCCTCGTGCTCGCCCCAAGAGTCCCAGGTGACGTCGATGATGGTGTTGGCACACAGGGAGTTGATCGACAGCGAGGCGGGACGGGCGGTGCCGTAGCCGACGGAGTTCCTGTCCTCGGACCGTCCGAGCACCACGTCCTCGTCGGAGCTGCCGCCACTGGCCCCAGTGTTGACAGTGGCATCTGCTCGGGGTGCCGGGCCGGATGTGGTCCTCGTGGTATCGACAGCCCACTGCACCGAGGTGGGAATGTTGTGCAGTTCCTGGGTGAGGTAGGCGCCGAGTGCCACAGCGGTCTTGCCGATCATCAGTCGCACCGCACTCGACCCGAGGCCCTGTACGCAGCTCGCGAGATCGGCGCCCCACATGTCCAGTCCGCTGCCGGTTCGTGTTCCGGAGCACTTCATCACGGCAGAGCCGATGTCGAGTGCCCCGAATACCCCGGCAAACGGCGGCAGTTCGGTGAGTGCCTCGTTGTACGCCCAGGCAGTCAACGCGATGGCGTCCTGCTCCGGGGTCCGGGTGAGTGTCCCAGTGCGTGCGGATTGGGTGTACGGACCGAAATCGAGGCGTACGGTGTCGCCCGGGCCTGCCACCAGGTCCGTGCCTGTCTGCTGTTCGTACAGAGCACGCAAATATTCGTTCGCGGAGTCGGTGTCGAGTGTGACCACCTGGGTCGGCGGTGGGCTCGCGGCGATTCGCCACGCGAAAGGGGAGTTGACGGTGAGCTGAATGCTGGTCAGTGGCTCCATCGGGTGGGATCCCGGCGTCGTCATGATGCACGTCCACGCGACGTCACCGTCGACCGGCGTGACGGTCTTGTACTGCATGGCGAAGTCCTGCGTCTGGCCGACGCAGTCCGGTTTCGGTGAGCCGAGGCCGAAGATCGGCTTCACGAACTCCTCTAGCCGCGTGGTGAGCGTGTCGGGCGAGAACCATGCGAATTCGAACCAGCTGAGGTGGTCGATCTCCGCGACGACTGTGCGGTTGTCCAGCCGTGCCTCGATCACGTCGCCGCTCCCGTCGGCTCCCCTGGATACCACGACCGGGACAGCTCCAGTCGGTGGCTGTGCCTCGTCGGGTATCCGGTAGGCGAGAGTCAGTGGCGTGCCCGGTTGCTGATCCGCACCGAAGGTGATCTGCACTGTCGGAGAGAGAGGTTCGAGCCACGGGACGTTCTCGCCTATCACCGACTGATCGGCGGGAACGTCATCGACGACAACGAGGGTGGACCCGATCCCGGCGGTCGACGGTCCGCTGACAGCGAACTCGTTGAGGGTCACGTGGACTCCGTCGTCCTCGACTGTCGCAGTCGCTCGATGCGAGCCGGACTGTGTCTGCGGGTCGGCAGCGCAACCGGCGACAAGTACGAGCAGGATCGGCAGGACTCGGGCCCTGCGCAACACACGTCTCATCCGAACAGTCTTTCATGGCGGGAATCCAGCGGAAAGCATTGAACAACCGATTCATTCGAACGGTGGACAAGCCATTCCCGGAGTGCACCGAGAACGGCTTTGCTGGAGTTCGCTTGCCTGGCCGGGGGCCGCCCAACCATCTTCTGGATGCTGTCTCGATGCCAGCACCGGAGACCTGCCGCAGCCGCGGACACCATTGTCACTGCGAATGCCGCACCCTCGAATATTTGCTCGGTTGCGATCGGCATTCGCGGCCGCGAACCGGGTGGCCCCGCATCCGGTCTCGGCGGTCCCCCACTGCCACACCTTTGCACTCGGACGTCGTACTCGGACAGTGCCGCACCGCCGACAAGTCCAACGAGATCCCACAGTTCGAAAACTACTGCGCGGACTAAACATCGCCGGATCGGTGGTTACCATCGATGCGATGCACAGTCGACGGGCCACGCACGGTTCCTACGGGAGCAATGCCACGCCGACTACGTCATGGTTGCCGAGGCGAATCAGCCGAGATTGCTCGCCCCAGTCCGCGCCCCGCCGCGGGAGCAGGCGCTGCAGAGGCTGCTCACAGCATGGATTCGCAGGCATGGGCACATCGAGAACACGCTCTATCCTGTGCGGGACGTGACCTTCATGAGGACCGTTCCACGGTCTGCGTCGGCAGACGATCCGCAGGTGATGGGCGCGCTGCCGAATGCCGTGATCGTGCCGTCGTCGTGGCGGGCATTCGACCATCGCCCGTGCCTGCCGGCGGCTGGCGGCTGGCGGCTGGCGGCTGGCGGCTGGCGGCTGGCGGCCATCATGTGGCCGAACTGGTCCTGAAAATATGCAGTCACAGTTCATAGTGGGGCCCCACTGCGGCGCTCTGCGTTGACTCCCCAATTTTCGGATTAGCGCCGTCGTAGTTGGACGCTTGCATTTTGACCTTGCGAATCGACGCCGATGATCGATGTGTCCGTCACCGTGAGAATCCAACGGTTGTCAATGCAGGACCCGCTGATGACGTCGGCATCGACGGTCAGTGTTGTTCCGCCTCCCGAAACTTCGGTCCACCGGGCGGTGCACGGTCGCGACGGAATGTCGATCGTGGCGAGCATCGAACCCGAACGTTCGACAGAGAGGTAAGCAGGGTATGAGCCGTCGGAGACCGTCCACGTCCCGACCCACTCTCCGGTGATGTCGGGGCGTGCCGATCCGCCGGAAGAGCCAGTGGCGAGTGAGCCGAGGATGCCGGCGAGCGGATCCACGACTACACGCTCGAGTACCGCGGATCCGGAACTGCTTCCAGCCTCGGCGGACCCTGTGTCGATACCAGGAACAGCCGACGCGGTCCCGGGCACCGCGAGCGCTATCGCGGCCGCCACAGCAATCGGCGCGATCACCAACTGGACACGTCGATTCAGCATTCTTTTGACTCCTTGTCTCTGATGCTCGCGAGGCATGCCAACGCACGGCATATCCGAATCGCAGCGCTGGAATGAAACAGCTACGGAAGCTGCGGCCGACAGGATATCCGCGTCCTCGAAGATCGAAGTGACGGCGTGAGATATTCTATTTTCGGAACGCTTCGGTTCTGGCACTGAAGTATGCAGATGGAAACTCTGATTTCTTCATGCTCCAGGGTGGCTCACGATTGCGGCACATCACCGTCGAACCCAGACCGAGCGTATACGCTACACGTAATTCACGTTCAAGCTGTTCAGGAAGCGTCGCAACTCCGGTAGATTCGACGCCTTGAGGTCCAAATTCTTGTAGATTTGGTTGTCACTATTGAGCGATCTCTTGTCGCTCTTCTCCTTAAGATACTGCATGTCTTTCCTGTAGGAATCCAGATTTCCCATGTGTAACTACACCCTTTCCTCAAGGAACACTCGGCCCACCCTGGACCGTCCATCTTGTTGCAAGCACGAAGAAATGTCGTTCACATTGGCCATTTCTTGGTTCTGCCGCCAATGCTTCGTACTGCCTCAGCCAGAGCGGAGTTCATCTTCATGACGTTGCCAAACCACCTCTGGTCATTGGTTGTCAACGCTCCGAATGTGCCTTGAACAGGGTTGCTCCCCTGGAGAGTGAGCTGCATCCGCCACATAGTCTTGACTCGATTGCCAGCGGCGACCACAAACCCGTCGTGATTCAGAGACTCCAGGTAGACCGTCTCAACCAACGGAGGATGCGCCTGCGGATCACTTTCGAGTAGAATCCCGAAGGGAATTTCACCCTCATAGTCGGTAGCACCCTTGAGGACCTGCAGAAATTCCCCGCTCGTACAAGGAGCCGTGAAGGTCCTTTCCCGAAATTCTTTAGGCGGTCCGAACAATCCCATTTCAGTTACCTCATAACGAGTGGATGGAGTCGGCTTCAGGTCCTTTGACCAACCATCTTCCTGGAACGTTGCCGCGAACAACGCTAGCCAGAATCCAACCGATCTGGTGTCGCCCGATCGGGTGATACAGAAGTTCCACGGGTCCTTGAATCATGTAGCTGAACGCATCTCGGCACAAGAAGGAGAGGAGACAGGAACATCGTGAAGCGAATCCAGGCCAAGGCCACGTGGCCCTGATTCAACGGCTCCGGCGGCCACAGCGACTTCGGGATCTGTGTCACCTGCTCTGCCTGTAGTGATGCCGGCCCGAAGTGACGCCTGCATGCAGGTCCTTCCTGCTCTTTCGGGCGGACTCGTACTACAGCTGTCGAGATCGACACGCGACAGTGCGGCCCGGCATGCATTGTCGACTAGGTTCCGACGGCCGTGCGCTGTGGTGCAACGCCGCCCACCGGGACGTTCGAAGCGGCCCTGCCACCGGGTAGCCGTAGACGGTGGGTCACTATTGTCCTCGTGCACACAGAGGGACATGACCGGCGATGGCGGATCGGCGCGGTCGACGATCACGACGGACTCATCCGGGGTCTGCGCGCCATCATCGATGAGCAACCCGACATGGAATTTGCCGCGGCGGCACGCACCGTCCCCGAGCTGTTGACGCAATCGAAAACGCTGGATCTGGTGATCCTGGATCTGCGTCTGGAAGACGGCTCCTCCCCGCGCGCGAACGTTGAGCAGTTGCAGAACGCCGGGATCCGCACGCTCGTCTACACCTCCGGCGACGAGCCGTACCTGGTGCGGATGGCCGCCGGCGCCGGCGTCCTCGGGGTGTTACGCAAGAACGTGCCCGAGGCCGAATTCGTCGACGCCGTGCGCCGTGCGGCCGCCGGCATCGCGGTACCGACGATCGATTGGGCAGCTGCCCTCGACTCCGATCCCGGATTCGTCGACCTGCCGCCGCAGCTGCGGGAAGTGCTCGCACTCTATGCCGCCGGCGCCACCACGGCAGCGGTAGCCGAAAAGATGGAACTGTCGGGCGACACGGTCCACGACTACGTCGACCGCATCCGCAAGAAATATTCGGCTGCAGGGCGCCCTACCCGCTCCAAAACCGATCTACTCAAGCGCGCAATCGAGGACGGATGGCTACCTATCCCCCGCCGACGTCGTCGCTGAACGCCGCCGACACCGACGACCGTGACCGGATCGCCGGTCTGCGGATTCTGCGGCAGTTCGCGGTGTTCGTCGCTGCCGGCTACCTGGCCTACGCCGTCTTGGCACTGCCTGCGATCTCGGCGTCGCTGGCGGTGATGGAACCGTGGTGGACTCTGCTCGCGTTGCCGTTGACGTTCGGAACCGGGATTGCGCTGGCACCGTTGGCGTGGCGCGCACCGGCTCGGCGAATCAGAACCGCGGCTGCGGCCGCCACCGCGGGATATCTGGTCACGGTCGGATCGTGGTGGTTCGGATGGAACGGGCACACGCTCGGTGGTGGGGAGAGCATCTGGTTCTCCCTGTTCTGCGGGTTGGCCGCGATCGCGGCCGCTGTCGCGTTTCGCCCGATGCACGCCTTCGTGGTGCTCTGCCTCGTGGTCGTATCGACGGTCGCCATCAACCACACGGTGCGCGCTGCGGAGTTCAATGGCCCTCTTCTCCCGGATATGGCCTGGGCATTTGCGTTCTCGCTCGTCTATTTCGCTGCCGCCGTGATGGCGATACGCACTGCCGCGCTCCTCGACTCCACCAGAGCCGAAGCCTATGCGGCGACCGCCGAGGCGGCCGCGGTGCAGGCCCGGACCTTCGAACGACAACGCTTCGCGCAACTGACCCACGACGAGGTCATGGCCACGCTGCTCACCGCCTCCCGGCACGGCGTCTCGGTCCTGCTCGCGCAGCAGGCCCGAGCAACCCTCACCGACCTCGACAGCCTCGGCGAGGATTCCGTGCCCCAACCCGACACCGCGCTCTCGGCTAGCGAGGCGATCGCGCAGATCCGGGCCGCAAGCGCCGCGGTCGAGCCGGGCCTGAGCTTGTACGCCACCGTCGATGCCGCATCGGCGGAGGCGGTGACGTTTCCGCCGGAGGTGGTTCGCACCGTCGCCGCGGCCACTGCCGAGGCCGTCCGCAACAGTGAACGCCACGCAGGTGCCGGCGCCGCCACCTCGGTGACTGTCACCGCGTATCCGGGCCGGTTGCGTGCGGAGATCATCGACGACGGGGTGGGCTTCGACCCCCGCACTGTTCCTGCCGAACGGTTGGGCATCGCCGTGAGCATCCGCGGTCGCATGGCCCAACTGAGCGGGGGCACAGCGGTGATCACCTCGCAGCGCAACAAAGGCACCCACATCGTCCTGGAATGGTCCGCCCGCTGATGCACGCATACCCACACCACGACGTCCGTGATCTGCTGGGCATGAGCAGCCGCGGGGCATGGCTGATCCTCGCCTTCTATCTCGCCGCGATGGTGACCGTCACCGCAGCCACGCTCGGTCATCTCACCGCTGCATGGCCAGCCGTGCTCGGCACGGCGATACTCGTCGCCGCCACGATTGCGCTGGTCGCAGTGCCCGGCGATCCGCTACCGCTGTCGACGACGATCGCGTTGACCGTCGCCGGGCCGCTGGCGTGTGCGCTCTACCTCGCGGTGACACCCGCGGATCCGCAGTTCTCGCTGCAAACGTGGATTCACGGAGGCGGCACAACGCTGTACTGCTTCATGAACGTCCGCGGTCGCCGTATCGCCCCGTGGATCGGGTTGGCCGGCATGATCGCGGTCTTCGGATTGTGGTCGGCCGCAACCGGGCAGGGCGCCGCCTACGGTGTGTCGCTGGTCGCGATCGATGCCGCGCCTGTGGCGATGTCCGCATTGCTGTCGTTCACCCTGCGCCCGACCGCCGAAGCGGTGTTTTCCCTGCGCGCCCAGAGCACCGCCCGCATCGCCGAACTGTCCTCGCAGTCCGCTGCGTCGGATGAACGGAGCCGTCAGCTGCGTGATCTGGACAACCTGGTGCGCCCGCTGCTCGAACGCATCGCCAGCGGCACGGAACTGACCGATGCCGAGCGCACCGAGTGTGCACTGCTCGAAGCGCACCTGCGCGATCGGTTGCGCGCACCGATCCTGTCCGCCCTCGAACTCGACGATGCCGCCTACCGGGCCCGCACCCGCGGGATCGACGTCGTGTTCATCGACGATCGTGGCCCCCACCATCTTGACGACAGACTCGGCAGCATCCTCTACACCACCGTGTCCGACGCGTTGAACACCGCGCACGCCGGGCAGCAGGTGTGTGTGCGTGTGCTCCCCGCCCACCGGGCGACTGTCGCCTCGATCCTGACGCGGGTGGACCACCGGACCCGACTGCAGGAGATCGATCAGGACGGTCGAGTCCACACCCACGTCGGATAGCGCCCGGGGCAGGTTCACATAGAACCGATGGTGGCACGGCCACCTGCAGTCTCGGTTTCCTGGTCGTCCTGAGCGCACGCCGACAGGCGGCCGCGGCCTTCCCGCAACGGGGGCATGTCGTTTGCGGAGCTAACAGTGCCCCCCAATCGGGTGGCACCCGAAAAGGCGTCTGGCGTCGCCGTCGAGGTGACCCTAGTGTCCTTTTCCTGTTGACCTGCGCAGCTCCATGCTCGGGTCGCGGATGTGAGGAGACACAAATCGATGACATCGCTCGTGACGCCGCCCTCGTGTTCCGATTCCCCTCGGTCGCCGTCGTTGAGTTCCCGCGAGAAGCAGGTTCTGACCCTGTGGCTGGTGTGTGACTCGAAGCACGACGTCGCACAGCAGCTGTTCATCACCGTCGCCACCGTGCAGACACACCTGATGCGTATCCGCATCAAGTACGAGGCGGCCAATCGGCCGGCCGGCAACAAGATTGCGCTTCTCATCCGCGCTCTCGAGGACGGCTACTGCACTCTCGACGAGATCGCACGTAGTACCGATCGACTGCGTTCGGCGTGATGCGATCGGGCCGGCACCTTCACGGGTACACCGCCCGTCCGGTGCTGCGGGCGCGGCATCATCAGTCCGATCGAACCGCCGATCCGGACTGAGAGTGCATCTGAAAACTCCGGGTCGAGGGTCAAGCAGAACGGGCAAGCCGACGTGACATCGTGGCGATCATCGCGACGTGGACCATCGCCTCATGATGATCGGGTCGGGTCTCGTAATCCCG
>NZ_JBAQXC010000109.1:0-1835 GCF_049299235.1 Rhodococcus sp. (in: high G+C Gram-positive bacteria)
AGGCAAAGGCCCGGCCAACCGCCGTTGGGATCGCTGGATCGGCCGCGAAGATTGAGTGGTTCGAGGTCGGCATTTACATAGCGCGCCTCCGGGTATTGTTCCGCCAGCCAGTAGGGGGCCGTTTCGAGGATCGTGTTGACGATGACGCGCAGGCCCAGACGATCACAGGTCGCCATGATCTCGTCGAGTTCTGCAAAATCGTAGACGTCCGGCTCCGGATTGCACCAGTTCCACATGGTCCAGACCTTGATGGTGTTGAAACCCAGCGGCCCGGCTATCTGTTCCAGCGCGGCAACGCGAGTCTGACGCGGTGGGTTTGGCGGGCGGTGAAATTGCGTGCCATAAACAAACATAAAGTTCTCTTCTCCGGTGAATGGGTCGTAAGGTGAAGGCGAGGCGTCACTCAGGGCCCAGGCAAAGACACAAGGCAAATCGAGTCCAGTGTAAACCACCCGTTAGTAGCCGCAATCCGGATGATGTTGCTCCCCTCAATCAAGACACCGGCCGGTAGTTCGATCGCGATCGTCGCCGGGAAGGCAAGGTGGGCCGGGTCGGTGTCCTGAACACCCAGGCCTGGCCCATGCTCGGCCCAAAAGACCGCGTCGTTGCCCCATACCGTTACGCTGGTTGGGGTTTCTGGCGCCTGGTCGGCGGTGTGGATCGTCAGGCGTGCGGCCTGGCCGGCCGCTGCGGCTGACGCTTGGAACTGCAACATCAGTTCTGAGCCGTTTTCACCAACGAGATAGGGGATGACGGCCGGGTCCAGACTCTCATGCATGATCAGACTCCTGGCCCCCTTCGGTCGGGTATCAAATTCCTGGCACATTGCATCCTGGCGGCCAACTACCAGGACAACCGTCTCATCCGGCGCGACAATCACCTCCGGCGCATTCCAGGCGACGACACGCCAGCCGGTTTGGGTCAGGGTCAGAGCTTGTGTTGAATGAATCGACCGCTTGATGTTTAGCGTCCGCATCTCGCCCGGCGGGATACACACGTACTGGTTATCAATCAACAGGTCTGAGCGGTAAACGATGAGCGGCCGCGCTTCGACAAACAAAGCTGTCATCGCCCCGTTGTTCGTTACTTGCAAGGCCAGCCCGCCATCATCGGTCGCCACGGCGCGGACCGTAAGCGTCGTCGGCCGAACGGCCTCTTCGCCTGTCGCTCCCGGCAATAAACCACGCAGCGGACTGTCGCTTTCGGCCGAACCAATGATCTCAACTCTCTCGGCCAGGATCATGTTCGCCGCATCGCGCAGTCGCGTTTCCAGAAGGATAAGGCGGCTGGCGTCGTCGGTTGGAGCTATCGCCAGCCTGTCAACTACCAAAGCCTGTTGCGGCAACACGTTGCTCGTGCCACCCCCCCCGGCAAGTCGTCGTCCCTGTGAGTCGGTGGCGCGCCACTCCCAGTGCAGGCCGGCCGTTGCCTCCGGCGCATCACTCACCAGCCAGACGGATGCCTGGAAGCCGGCCGCAGCCTGGTACAGGTTAGACTCGTATTGCAGCGATAGCGCCAGCGGCGCGACAGCCTGTTCCATGAAGGTATAGCTCATGAGCGGCCGGCCGTCGTAATCAATCAGGTAGCTACCCGCGCCGTTGGGCCAGGGCTCGTTGTAGTCCCAGGTGGTCAGGCCGCCCAGCCGTTCGCCGCGTCGCCGCAGTGCATCGACGGCGTAGCGCAAGCCATGGGCGGCGGCAAACTGCCCGGCGGCAATGAGTGTCGCCAGATCGTCAATAGGCCCGAACAGGCGGACGATGTTGGACTTTTGCAGCCAAAAATCGTCACCAAACACCGCTCGGACGACGTTCTTGCGAATGAGAACGGGATTGGCC
>NZ_JBAQXC010000110.1:0-38665 GCF_049299235.1 Rhodococcus sp. (in: high G+C Gram-positive bacteria)
ATTCGCCTGAGCCGACGGTTCCGTACCACGGCCCATCCGCACACGATGGCCGCGGCGACGACCACCGCGCCGCCGACACCCGCCGGCACCGCCAGTTCCGCTGTGGGCAGCGACGCCGATCGTTCGGCCACCTCGAGCAGCCACCACAGCATCGGCGCGGTGCCGCGCGCAAGCAGTTCCGCTGCCGGCAGCCACACCGCCCCGCACACGGCGATCAGTGATCCGAGCACAGTGAGCGGCGGAATCACCGGAGCCACCAGCACATTCGCGGCGATCGCGACGATGCTGACGGTCCCGGACAGGGCCGCGACGATCGGCGCGGTAACGACGAACGCCGCAGCGGACACCGCGCACACCTCCGCGACGGCCCGCGGACAGCCGCGGGCCCGCATGCGCGTCACCCAGCCCGGCGCGACGGCGATCAGGCCTGCCGTCGCCACCACCGACAGCGCGAAACCCGCGTCGACCGCGAGTTCCGGTGCGAGGATCAGCAGGGCCCCGATCGACGCGGTGAGCGCCGGCATCGCATGTTTTCGTCGCCCCACCACCAACGCGAGCAGCGCGACCGATCCCATCGCGGCCGCGCGCAGCACGCTCGGTGACGGACGCACCACGACAACGAACGCGACGAGCGCCACCGCCGCCAGCGCAGTGCCGGTGCGGGGTCCGATGCCGAACGCCCGTACGAGCAGCAGTATCGCACCCAGCACAATACTCACGTTCGCGCCGGACACGGCCGTCAAATGTGTCAGACCCGCGACCCGGAACTCCTCGCGCACATCGCCTCGCAGGTTCGAGGTGTCCCCGACGATCAACCCCGGCAACAGACCGGCGGCCTCGGCCGGCAGCACAGCGTGTGCCGCGGACGTCAGCCGGTGCCGCACAGTCGCGGCCCACCGCTGGTGCGGCGGTGGTGGCGACACCGCACGCGGTTCCCCCTGCGCCCGGACCAATGCGAGTTCCAGCCCAGGGCCGCTCGCGACGGCGAGGGTGCCACGGACCGTGATCCGTTGGCCGGGAACGAGAGTCGACCAAGTGTCGGCGGGGGCGAACACCACGACCGAACCACCCGCGTCGATCCGGTCGCGACCGAGTTGCGCGGCCCGCAGCGACGCCGGTATCCGAACCTGCGGTTCCCCACCGAAACCGTTCTGCCGTAGTTCTTTCGGATCGTCGTCGACGATCACCTCGGCGGTGATGGTCGCGCCCCGTGCGGCAGCGGTCGCGACCGGATGCGACTCGGCCGCTCCGGCTCGCACCGCGACGGCGACACCGAAACCGGAACAAATCAGCAACGCAGCGAGGAGTGGCCCCGCGACCACCCGAATCGTCCCCGATCCGCGCACGCGGGCAAACGCGGCGACACCTGCGAGAAGAACCGCGACAGCCGAGACGATCAGGGCAACACGGCCACCCGCATACAACCCGACGAGCGTGACGGCCCATGCCGCGGCCGCGCACGGGACGAGCCGGGCGTCGAGCCCCGCGCTTACACGGTCACTGCTCACACGGTCACTGCTCACACGGTCACTGCTCACACGGTAACCAGGGCGCGCAGTCGGGCGAGACGGGCCGGACCGATACCGTCGACCTCGCCGAGTTGTTCGACGTCGGCGAACGGCCCGTTCGCGTCGCGCCACGCGATGATGGCCGCGGCGGTCACCGGCCCCACCCCCGGCAGCGCGTCGAGCGCCGCGTCGTCGGCGGTGTTCAGATTTACCGGCCCCGCACCACCTTCGGATGCAGGGGCGGCCGATCCCCCACCCGTACCGGCACCGGCGCTCGACACACCACTCGCCGGTGGCGGTGGATCCGGCGGCAGCACCCCGACGACAATCTGGTCCCCGTCTGCAACCCGTTGCGCCAGGTTGATTCCCGCCAGATCGGCACCGGGCAACGCTCCCCCGGCGGCGGTCAGCGCGTCCGCGACCCGCGCGCCGGGTACCAACGTCACCAGGCCTGGTGCACCGACCAGCCCGACGACACTGACGACCACTTCCTCCGGCACCGGTGGCGGTACGGCCGCACCGGTCGGCGGCACCGCGGCCCGTTCGGACACGGTCACCACCGACGGCAGTGGTGGAACAGCCTGGGGTACAGGTTGTTCCCGCCACACCACGACGAACGCGACAAGTGCCGCAACGACGCCGACCACACCGAGCGCGGCGGTGCCGCCGCGACCGGTCTGCCAGCGCGCCACACGCAACCGGTCGATCAGCCGCAGTGGTTCCGGTGCGCCCGGTTCCGGTTCGCCTGAGCCGTATCCGTCGTCGCGATCGGCACGACCTCCCGTCGGCAACTCTTCCCCGTAGTCACCGGCGGCGCGTGCGATCGCATCCAGCCGGGACCGGACCCGCTCCCCGTCGTCACCGCTCCCCATGCCGCGACGTTAACCACCGTGGGCCACGCCCGGGACTCCCGGAGCCGGAATCGGCCGAATCTGTGGATGGATCGGGTGCCTGTGGACAACTGCCGAACGATCGTGCTCAGTGCAGGAACACGGCTCAGTGCAGGAACACGGCTCAGTGCAGGAACACGGCCGCGCGATCCGCGAGATCGAGTACCGGTTGCGGCATGATGCCGAGCACCACCGTCACCAGCACACTGATCGACACGACGAAAGTGGTGAGGGCACCGGGCGCGACGACCGTCACGGCGTCGTCGTGGGGTTCGGTGAAGAACATCAAGACGATCACCCGAACGTAGAAGTACGCGGCGATCGCACTGCACACCACGCCGACCACGACGAGCGGGGCGGCACCCCCGTCGATAGCGGCCCCGAACACCGCGAACTTGCTGACGAAACCACTGGTCAGCGGAATACCGGCGAACGCGAGCAGAAGCAGAGCGAACGCTCCGGCGACGACCGGGGAACGCCGGCCGAGTCCCGCCCACGCGGACAGGTCGCCGACTTCTCCGTTGCGGTCCCGGACCAGGCCGACGATCGCGAACGCCCCCACTGTGCTGATCCCGTAGGCGAGCAGATAGAACATCGTCGACGCGACACCCGCGTGGTTCGCCGCGACGAGGCCGGTGAGGATGAAACCGACGTGGGCGACCGACGAATACGCGAGCATCCGTTTGACGTCGCGCTGGGTCACCGCGACCACCGAAGCGACCAGCATGGTGAGGACGGCGACGGCCCCGAGCACCGGTTGCCAGTTCGCGCTCAGGCCGGGCACCGCGACGTAGAACACGCGCAGCAACGCCCCGAACGCTGCGATCTTCGTCGCCGACGCCATGAACGCGGTGACCGGTGTGGGGGCGCCCTGGTAGACGTCGGGAATCCACGACTGGAACGGCACCGCACCGACCTTGAACAGCAATCCGACCGCCAGCAAGGCCACGCCGATCAGGGCGAGGGTGTCGTCACCGGAACCGTCGGCGACCGCCTCGGCGATCCCGGACAACCGCACGGTCCCCGCATACCCGTACAGCAACGCCATCCCATACAGGAAGAACGCCGACGAGAACGCACCGAGCAGAAAATATTTCAGGGCCGCTTCCTGCGACAGCACTCGGCGGTACCGGGCCAGACCGCACAGCAGGTACAGCGGTAGCGACAGCACTTCGAGCGCGACGAACATGCTGAGCAAGTCGTCGGAGGCAGGGAACAGCATCATCCCGCCGACCGCGAACATCGCGAGCGGGAACACTTCGGTGGTGACCGCACCCCGGTCCGCCGCGGCGCGCTCACCCGCACTTCCCGGCGGCACCGACGGTTGCGGCGCGAACGCATCGATCGGGGCGCCCACCCCCGCCGTGACCGTCTCGGCGACCGCCGCGTGGCGTTGCGCGATCAACCCGACGGCGAGGGTCGACGTCACGAGGATCGCGCCTTGCAGGAACAGCGCCGGACCGTCGATCACCACGGCGCCGAGCACCGCGGACCGGTTGGTTCCGGCGAGCGATACGACTGCTACGAACGCCGCGACGAGTCCGGCGACGGCGAGTACGAATTGTGTCGTGTGCCGTGCCCGGTGCGGCACGAACGCTTCGACGAGGACCCCGGCGATCGCAACACCGAACACGATCAGCATCGGTGCGAGCAGACCGTATTCGATCGACGGCGCGCTGAGTTCGTTCATTCGGATTCACCTCCCTGCTCGGCGTTGTCGGCGTCCGGACCGGAGCCCACCTCCGCCCACGTCACCCGCTCTCCGAGTTGGGTGGGTTCCGGATCTGTCTGTCCGATCGTGGTCATCGTGTGGTTCACCGCCGGGTCGATCACGTCGAGCGCCGGCTTCGGAAACACGCCGAGGACGACGAGCAACGCGATCAGTGGTGCCACGACCATCAGTTCCCGCGGCACCAGGTCGCGGACCTTCTCGTTGCCGGACGACAGCGGCCCGGTCATCATCCGCTGGTACAGCCAGAGCACGTAGACGGCGGAGAGTACGAGTGCTCCGGTGGCGAGTACCGCGGCGACCCCGTAGCGCGGGAATGTGCCGATCAGGACGAGGAATTCGCTGATGAACGGTGCGAGTCCCGGCAGCGACAGCGTCGCCAGACCCGCGACGAGGAAGGTGCCTGCCGCGATCGGCGCGACCTTACGCACCCCACCGAATGAAGAGATCATGCGGGAACCCCTGCGGGACACCAGGAATCCTGCGATGAGGAACAGGGCCGCCGTCGACAGTCCGTGGTTGACCATGTACAGCGTCGATCCGGTCTGCGATTGGCTGGTCATCGCGAAGATCCCCAGCACGATGAACCCGAAGTGCGAGATCGACGTATAGGCGATCAACCGCATCACATCCGTCTGGCCGACCGCCGCGATCGCGCCGTACAGGATGCCGATCACCGAGAGCGTGACGATCAGCGGGGCGAACGTCGCCGACGCGTCGGGGAACAGTTGCAGGCAGTACCGCAGCATGGCGAAGGTGCCGACCTTGTCGACGACCGCCATCATCAGCACGGCACTCGCCGGGGTCGCTTCCACGGCAGCGCCGGGCAGCCAACTGTGGAAGGGCCACAGTGGCGCTTTGACGGCGAAGGCGAACATGAAGCCGAGGAACAGCGCGTTGAGCAGACCCGGGGAGGCGCCGAGTTCGCCGGTGGTCGCGGCCGCGACGACCTCCCGAAAGTCGAAAGTGCCCACGCCCTGGTCGACCGTGAGGATGTACAGGCCGATGACCGCGGCGAGCATCATCAGTCCGCCGAACAGGTTGTAGAGCAGAAACTTCACCGCCGCGGCGGAACGAGCGGCCCGGTTCTGCGCCCGACCGAACCCGCCGATGAGGAAATACATCGGGATGAGCATCGCTTCGAAGAACACGTAGAACAGCAGAATATCGAGTGCCGTGAACGCGAGCACCACCATCGCCTCGACCACGAGGATCAGCGCGACGTAGGCATGCGGCGCCTTGCCAGCAATTCCACTGTCCCCCCGCACTATTCGGGAGTCCTCTGCGAGTCGGGTGTCGTTCCATCCGGCCAGCAGCAGCAGCGGCGCCAGCACCGCGGTGAGCAGTATCAGGACCAGCGCGATGCCGTCGACACCGAGGGTGTATCCGGCACCGAAAGATGGGATCCACTGGTGTGATTCGACGAACTGGTACTGCGCTCCGCCTGGTTCGAACAGCACCGCCACGACGATCGCGAGCGCAGCGACGACGAGGGACACGACGAGCGCCCCCACCTTGGCGAGGTCGGGTCGGCGCGCGGGCACCATCCACACCAGCAGCGCACCGACCGACGGTACGACCCACAGTGCGCTCAGCCACGGGAACTGGTTCATCGCATCCTCACCAGAGCACCATCGTGGCGACCACGAGGGCCGCGCCTACGAGCATGGACAGGGCGTAGGACCGGGCAAATCCGGTCTGCAGGGTGCGTAGACGTGCCGACGCCGCCTCGACCAGTGCGGCAACCGCGCCGACCGCACCGTCGACGGCACGATCGTCGACGTCGACGACGGCGCGCGTCGCGTGCTGTCCAGGCCGCATGAACACCGCTTCGTTGACCGCGTCGCCGTACAAGTCGCGGCGGGCGGCGCGGGTCAGGCCGGACACGTCGTCCGGTGCGTCGACGGGGATGTCGCGAGTCGCGTACTGCCGGTACGCGATCCCGACACCGACGAGGACCACCGCGAGGGTCGCGACGGTGAGTACCCACACCGGGACCGGTAGTTCGCCGTGGTGTTCCCCGACGACCGGTTCGAGCCAATTCGTCAGCGCTCCACCGTAGGCCAGTAGCGCACCACCGGCGACCGATCCGACCGCCAGCACCACCATCGGTGCCGTCATCACGCGGGGCGACTCGTGCGGGTGGGTGCCGTCCGGCCAGCGCCGCTGCCCGAAGAACGTCATGAGCATGACCCGGGTCATGTAGAACGCGGTGATGCCGGCACCGAGCAGTGCGGCCGATCCCAGAACGAAGCCTTCGGATCCGCCGGACCCGAACGCCGCCTCGATGATCAGATCTTTCGAGAAGAACCCGGCGAACGGCGGTATCCCGATGATCGCCAGGTAGGCGAGGCCGAAGGTGACGAAGGTGACGGGCATGACGGTGCGCAGACCACCGAAGCGTCGCATGTCCGTCTCGTCGTTCGTGCCGTGCATCACCGAACCCGCGCCGAGGAACAGACCCGCCTTGAAAAAGCCGTGGGTGAGCAGGTGCATGATCGCGAACGCGTAGCCGGCGGGTCCGAGTCCGGCAGCGAGCACCATGTAGCCGATCTGGCTCATCGTGGATGCGGCCAGTGCCTTCTTGATGTCGTCCTTCGCGCAGCCGATGATCGCACCGAAAAGCAACGTCACGGCACCGACGATCACCACGGCCAGTTGTGCGCCCGGCGCGGCCTCGAAGATCGGTCCGGACCGGACGATCAGGTAGACACCGGCGGTGACCATCGTCGCCGCGTGGATCAGGGCGGACACCGGGGTGGGGCCTTCCATCGCATCGCCGAGCCACGCCTGCAACGGCACCTGCGCGGATTTGCCGCACGCCGCGAGCAGCAACGTCAACCCGATGGCCGTCGAGATCGTCTCGTTCGCACCGGGAACCGCGGCGAAGACGTCGGTGAATCCGAGGGTTCCGAACGAGGCGAACATGATCATCATGGCGACGGCCAACCCCATGTCGCCGACCCGGTTGACGACGAACGCCTTCTTCGCTGCGGTCGCAGCGGTCGGCTTGTACTGCCAGAATCCGATGAGCAAGTACGACGCGAGACCGACACCCTCCCACCCGAGGTACACACCGAGGTAGTTGTCGGCCAGCACCAGCAGCAGCATCGCCGCGAGGAACAGGTTGAGGTACGCGAAGAACAACCGCCGCCCGGGTGCATGTCCCGCGGTGTTGCCGGACGGGTCCGGCCCGTGCGCCATGTAGCCGACCGAGTAGATGTGGATGAGCGACCCGACACCGGTGATGAGCAACACGAAGCACATCGACAACTGGTCTAGTTGCAGACCGAAATCGACCTGCAGTTCGCCGACCGGAACCCACGAGAACAGGACTTGCTGCACGGCCCGGTCGGGAGCGGCACTGCCCAGCATCTGCACGAACAGCACCACACCGACGACGAACGACGCCAGCGCCGTCGCACAGCCGAGCAGATGGCCCCACGCGTCGCTCCGCCTGCCGGTCAGCAGCAGTATCGCGGCGCCCACGAGCGGCAGCGCCGGCAGTAGCCAGACCACCGAGGTTCCGCCCATACCGCTCTCCTCTCGGACTTCACGATCAGTACTTCTGTGCGATCAGTACTTCAGCAGGTTGCTGTCGTCGACCGACACCGAACGCCGGGTGCGGAAGATGGCCATGATGATCGCCAGACCCACCACCACTTCGGCGGCGGCGACGACCATCGTGAAGAACGCGAAGACCTGCCCGTCGAGCCGCCCGTGCATCCGCGAGAACGTCACGAACGACAGGTTCACGGCGTTGAGCATGAGTTCGACGCACATGAACACGATCAGCGTGTTGCGCCGGACGAGGACACCGGCGGCGCCGATGGTGAACAGCAACGCGGACAGGTACAGGTAGTTCTCCGGGTTCATCGGATCTCCTCCTCGCCGGGAACGTCGCCGGGTGCCTCGCCGACCGCGCCGCGCGCCTCGAGCACCCGGCTCACCGACAGTGCCGAGTAGGTGCCGTCCGGCAACCGGGCAGGCATGTCGACGCCGTTGTGCCGCGCATACACACCGGGGGTCGGTAGCGGTGTCACCCCCACTTCCGGCTCCCCGGCGACTCGGGGCGCACCCCATGTACGGAACCGGCTGCGCGCCAGTTCCTTCTGGCCAGGGCGATCACCTGTCGGCTCCCGATGGGTCAGCACCATCGCCCCGATGGTCGCGGTGACGAGCAGCGCACCGGTGAGTTCGAATGCCCACACATACCGCACGAACAGCAATTCGGCGAGACCCGCGATGTGCCCGTCACCGGTGTCCGTCAGACCCGCGAACGGTGGTAGTCCGGTGTCGGCGAGGAACCCGATGATCAGCACACCGAAGCCGATTCCGGCTACCACCGCCGCGATGCGGTGCCCACGCAGCGTATCGGCGAACGATTCGGCGGCGTCGACACCGACGAGCATCACCACGAACAGGAACAGCATCATCACGGCGCCGGTGTACACGACGATCTGGACGACACCGAGGAACTGGGCGTCCTGGGCGATGTAGAACACCGCGAGGACGATCATGGTCAGCGCCAGGAAGATCGCCGAATACACGGCCTTGCTCGCGGCGACCACCCCGATCGCACCGGCGACCGCGACGACCGCGAGGACCGCGAACTGCACCGCTTCACCGGTGGACGTACGCTCGACGACACCCTGCGCGAAGACCGCGGCGGCGAGCGTGTTCATCGTTCCGGCGCTCCTTCCGGATCGGCGCCCGGCACCAAGCCGCGGTAGTAGTCCTCGTCGGTGGTGCCCGGATACATCGCGTGCGGCGGCGCCTCCATCCCGGGTTCCACCGGAGCAAGCAAACGCGCCCGGTCGTAGATGAGATCGGCGCGGTTGTCGTCGGCCATCTCGTAGTCGGCGGTCATCGTCAGTGCCCGGGTCGGGCACGCTTCGACGCAGAGTCCGCAGCCGATGCACCGCAGGTAGTTGATCTGGTAGACCCGACCGTATCGTTCTCCCGGCGAAAACCGTTCGGCGTCGGTGTTGTCGGCGGCTTCGACGAAGATCGCATCGGCCGGGCACGCCCACGCGCACAGTTCGCAGCCGATGCACTTCTCGAGGCCGTCCGGGTGCCGGTTGAGCTGGTGCCGACCGTGATAGCCCGGCGCGGGCGGACGTGTGTGCTCGGGGTACTGCTCGGTGACCGGTTTCTTGAACATCGCCGCAAAGGTGGTACCGAAACCGGCGATCGGATCGAGGAATTCGGGCATCGTCATCCCTCCCCGGGAGTGCGCTGCGCGGGTACGGTACCCGGCATCGGCGGGACCGGGAAACCCCCGGCCCTCGGGTCGAACGGTTCCTGTGGGTTCGGTTCGTTCACGTTCGGTTCGCGCGCAATCGATTCCTGCGCCGCCGGGGCCACCCGCGTTCCCCGCCGCACCCGCATCAGCACGACGAACCCCAGAACGCACACCACACCGACGGTGGCGAGGGTGCCCTGCCCCGCCGCGTACCCTTCGTTGCCGAACGCCCGAATCACGGCGACGACGACAACCCACGACAACGCTGCCGGAATGAGCAGTTTCCAGCCGAGATTCATGAACTGGTCGTAGCGCATTCGGGGCAGGGTGGCGCGCAGCCACACGAACAGGAACAGGAACGCCCACACCTTGACGACGAACCACAGCACCGGCCACCAACCGGAGTTGGCACCGTCCCACACGTTCAGCGGCCACGGGGCGTGCCAACCGCCGAGGAACAACGTCGTCGCCAGTGCCGACACGGTGGTCATGTTCACGTACTCGGCGAGCATGAACATCGCGAACCGCAACGACGAGTACTCCGTGTGGAATCCGCCGACGAGTTCGCCCTCGGCTTCGGGCAGGTCGAACGGCGCGCGGTTGGTTTCGCCGACCATCGCCGTAACGTAGATGAGGAACGAAGGCAGCAACAGGAATACGTACCAGGTGCCGACCTGCCCGGACACGATGCCGGACGTCGACATCGTGCCGGACAGCAAAAACACGGCGGCGAACGACAATCCCATCGCGATCTCGTACGAAATCACCTGCGCGGTCGACCGCAATCCGCCGAGCAGCGGATATGTCGAGCCGGACGACCAGCCGGCGAGCACGATGCCGTACACACCGATCGAGGTGACCGCCAGGATGTACAACACCGCGACCGGAAGGTCGGTCAGTTGCAGGGGTGTCTGCTGCCCGAAAACCGACACCACCGGACCGAACGGAATGACCGCGAACGCCATGAAGGCGGGCACGGTCGCGATGACGGGAGCGAGCAGGTAGACGGGCCGGTCCACCCCGGACGGGATGATGCCTTCCTTCAGCGCCAGCTTGACGCCGTCGGCGAGGCTCTGCAGAATCCCCTGCGGCCCCAGCCGGTTCGGCCCCACCCGCATCTGCATGCGGGCCAGGACCCGCCTCTCGGCGTAGATCGCGACGAGAACGGTGAGCACCAGAAACGCGAACACCGCAACGGCCTTGACGAGGATCAGCCACCACGGGTCGTGGCCGAACGCGCTGAGATCGGCTGCCATCACCGCACCTCGCCCACGCGGATCCGCACGAGCCCACCGGGCCCGGCACCCAACTGCCGGTGGACCGCGCACCCGGGTGAGTTCAGCGGCAGCCACACGACCCGGTCGGGGAGGTCGGTGAGGACGAGCGGCAAGCTCACCGCACCCCGTTCGGTCGCGACCGTCACCGCGTCCCCGTCCGACGCTCCGATCTCGAGCGCGGTCGCGGCAGACAGGCGGACGACCGGCCGTCTGGCAGTCCCAGCCAGATTCGGTTCCCCGACCTGCAAGGTCCCGGCGTCGAGAAGCATCCGCCACCCGGTCAGGATCGCTTCGCCGGGGCCGACGCGGGGCGGTGGCACGGCACCGATGTCCGGATCGACCGGATACCCGCCCTCCCACATGCCGAGCAGATCCAGTTCTCGGCGCGCGGATTCGATATCGGCGAGGCCGAGCGGGACGCCCATCTCGGCGGCGAGCGCGTCGAGTATCCGCCGGTCGGGGAGGGTTCCGGTGCCGCGCAGCGCAATCTCGAAATCGCGGACCCGCCCCTCCCAATCCAGGAATGCCCCGGACTTCTCGGCTACGGCCGCGACGGGGAACACCACGTCGGCGAGGTCGGTGACGGCGCTGGGGCGCAGTTCCAGGCTCACCACGAACCCTGCCGATTCCACCGCGGACCGCGCGGCCTGCGGATCGGGCAGGTCGTCGAGGTCGACACCACCGACCACCAGCGCACCCAGGTCGCCCGAGGCGGCCGCGGCGAGAATTCCCGCCGTGTCCCGGCCGGGGCCTGTCGGGACTTCCACGGCGGCACCTGCGGTGTCGGACCATACCTGCGACACCTGATCGCGTGCCCGCTGATCGGCGAGATCCCGGCCACCGGGCAGTAGCGCCGGCAGCGCACCGGATTCGAGGGCGCCGCGTTCACCGGCTCGCCGGGGCACCCAGGCGAGCCGGGCGCCGGTGTCGTCGGCGAGCCGGATCACCGCCGACAATGCCCCGGCACTCGCGGCGCACCGCTCCCCGACGATGATCACGGCTCCGGGTCTGCGCAGTAGTTCCGCGGTGTCCCCGCCGTGATCCCCAGACCGGATCTCGTCCAGCACTGCGGCTTCGGTACTCGGCACGGTCGGCACCAGCCGGCCCGACAGTTTCGTCAGTCCAGTGCTCGCATACGCGGCGATCGACCGGATCGCGGACCCGCCGCGGGCCGCGCGGCGCAGCCGCAGGAACACGATCGGCGATTCCTCCTCCGGCTCGAAGCCGACGAGCAGCACGGCCGGTGCACGATCCAGATCCTCGTAGGTCACGGCGAGTCGGCGTCCGGCGATGCGCGCCGCGAGGAACTGCGCCTCTTCCCCGGAGTGCGTGCGTGCCCGGAAATCGATGTCGTTGGTTCCCAATACCATCCGAGCGAATTTCGCGTACGCGTAGGAGTCCTCGACGGTGAGCCGTCCCCCGGCGAGCACTCCCGTACCCTGTGCTGCGGCCAACCCCCGGGCCGCGGCCGCAAGTGCGGCGGGCCAGGATGCCGGTGCGAGCGCCCCGGTGGCGCCGCGCACCAACGGGGTGGTGAGACGATCGGGTTCGGTGGCGTAGGCGAACGCCCACCGCCCCTTGTCGCAGTTCCATTCCGCGTTGACCTGCTGGTCGTCGCCCGCGAGGCGTCGCAACACGGTGCCGCGCCGATGGTCGGTGCGTTGCGCGCACCCGCTGGCGCAGTGTTCGCAGATGCTCGGGCTGGACACCAGATCGAACGGGCGGGCCCGGAAACGATAGGCCATTCCGGTCAGTGCGCCGACCGGGCAGATCTGCACGGTGTTGCCGGAGAAATAGGACTCGAACGGTTCCTCGGCATAGATGCCGACCTGCTGCTCGGGCCCGCGTTCGAGTAGATCGATGAAGGGATCGCCCGCGATCTGCTGGGAGAAGCGGGTGCAGCGAGCGCAGTTCACGCACCGTTCGCGGTCCAGCAGCACCTGAGACGACAGTGCGATCGGCTTCGGGAAGGTCCGTTTGACGCCACCGAAGCGGGAGTCGCCGCGGCCGTTCGACATCGCCTGATTCTGCAATGGGCATTCGCCGCCCTTGTCGCAGACCGGGCAGTCCAGCGGATGGTTGATGAGCAACAGTTCCATCACGCCCTGCTGCGCCTTGTCGGCCACCGGGGACGTGAACTGGGTTCGGACGATCATCCCGTCGGTGACGGCGGTGGTGCACGAGGCGAGCGGCTTGCGCTGACCTTCGACCTCGACGAGACACTGGCGGCACGCCCCCGCCGGTTCGAGCAGCGGGTGGTCACAGAACCTCGGGATACGAATGCCGAGTTGTTCGGCGGCGCGGATGACGAGAGTTCCTGGAGGAACACTGAATTCGATACCGTCGATGGTGACGACGGGATCCTTGTCGGTGGTCATGACCCGCCCCCTGCGGTGACGGCGGACAGACGCGGATCGAACGGGCATCCACCGTGCGTGCGATGTGCGATGTACTCGTCGCGGAACAGAGCGATCGACGAGGTGACGGGACTGGTCGCGGCGTCGCCGAGCGCGCAGAATGCGCGCCCGAGAATGTTGTCGGAGATGTCGAGCAGCTTGTCGAGGTCGGCTTCGGTGCCGGTACCCGCCTCGAGTCGTTCGAGGATCTGCACGAGCCACCAGGTGCCTTCACGGCACGGCGTGCATTTTCCGCACGATTCGTGCTTGTAGAACTGCGACCAGCGCAGCACCGCACGCACCACACAGGTGGTGTCGTCGAAGATCTGCAGGGCCTTGGTGCCGAGCATCGACCCGGCGGCCCCGACCCCCTCGTAGTCGAGGGGCACGTCGAGTTGTTCGGCGGTGAACAGCGGGGTCGACGACCCGCCTGGCGTCCAGAACTTGAGCCGGTGACCCGCCCGAATACCGCCGGCGTAGTCGAGCAGCTCGCGCAGCGTGATGCCGAGTGGCGCCTCGTACTGGCCGGGCCGGGTGACGTGCCCGGACAGCGAATACAGCGTGAACCCCGGGGACTTTTCCGTACCCATCGCGTGGAACCAGTCGATACCGTTGCGGAGGATCGCCGGCACGCTCGCGATGGATTCGACGTTGTTCACGACCGTCGGACATGCGTAGAGACCGGCGACCGCGGGAAACGGGGGGCGCAGCCGCGGCTGTCCGCGGCGACCCTCCAACGAGTCGAGCAACGCGGTTTCCTCACCGCAGATGTAGGCGCCTGCACCCGCGTGCACGACGACATCCAGATCGAAACCGGACCCGAGGATGTCGCGGCCGAGATACCCGGCGGCGTACGCCTCGGCGACTGCGTGCTGCAACCGGCGCAACACGGGGACGACCTCACCGCGCAGGTAGATGAACGCGTGCGACGCCCGGATCGCGTAGGCGGCGATGACGACGCCTTCGACGAGCGTGTGCGGCGTCGCCAACATCAGTGGCATGTCTTTGCAGGTGCCCGGCTCCGATTCGTCGGCGTTCACGACGAGATAGTGCGGTTTCGCGCCTGCGGGTGTGGTCGGATCCTGCGGAATGAACGACCATTTGGTGCCGGTCGGGAATCCGGCTCCGCCGCGACCGCGCAGACCCGAGTCCTTCACCGTGGCGATGACCTCGTCCGGGTCTGTACGAAGGGCACGTTCGAGTGCCCGGTAGCCGTCGTGGCTGCGGTAGACGTCGAGGGTCCACGACCCGGGTTCGTCCCAGTATCTGCTCAGAACGGGACTCAGCGGCATGTCACTCCCCTTCCGGTCCAGCAGCGTCGTTCGGTCCAGCAGCGTCGTTCGGTCCAGCAGGGCCGGGTGCTCGCATGCCGCGTTCGCGGGCCACGCGCAGCCCGGCGAGGGTCGCATCGCCCGGCGTCGCACCGTCGTTCGCGCCGGGGCGGGCGTCGGGAAATCCGGCGAGGATGCGGGCGGTGTCGCGGAACGTGCACAGCGACGCACCTCGGGTCGGGGTGATGCGTTTGCCCGCGAGCAGGGCGTCGACGAGTGCGGTCGCCGACTCCGGGGTCTGATTGTCGAAGAACTCCCAGTTGACCATGATCACCGGCGCGTAGTCGCAGGCCGCGTTGCATTCGATGTGGTCGAGGGTGATCTTCCCGTCGGCTGTGGTGTCGGCCACCGAGCCAGGGACGATTCCGAGATGCTGCTCGAGGGTCGCGAGGATCCCGTCGCCACCCATGATCGCGCACAGCGCGTTGGTGCAGACCCCGACGTGATAGTCGCCCGTCGGGCGGCGACGGTACATCGTGTAGAAGGTGGCCACGGCGGCGACCTCGGCGCCGGTGAGCGTAAGGTGCGCCGAGCAGAACTCGATGCCTGCGGGGGTGATGCAACTGTCCTCCGATTGGACGAGGTGCAGCAACGGAATCAGCGCCGACCGCGCGACCGGGTAGCGGCCGATGATCTCGGCGGCATCCACATCGAGGCGTTCGCGTACCTCCGGCGGGTATGTTCTCGGCGCATCGGGATGCTCGATTCGATCGTCTTCCGCTGCGGTGCGGCCGAATTCGAGTAACACCGGCACCGAAGGTCCCGGCTGGGCGCCGAGCGTCGTGTCGTGGTCGGATCCCGCTCGGGTCATCGGTCGACACCTCCCATCACCGGATCGATGCTGGCGACTGCGGCGATGACGTCGGCAACCATGCCGCCCTCGCACATCGCCGCGACCGCCTGCAAGTTCGTGAACGACGGGTCGCGGTAGTGCACCCGGTAGGGGCGGGTCCCGCCGTCGCTGACCATGTGCACGCCGAGTTCACCGCGGGGCGATTCGACACCCACGTACACCTGTCCGGCCGGAACCCGGAATCCCTCGGTGACCAGTTTGAAATGGTGGATGAGCGCCTCCATGGACGTGCCCATGATCTTGCCGATGTACTCCGGTGAGTTGCCGAGTCCGTCCGCGCGCACCGCCAGGTCCGCCGGCCACGCGACCTTCGCGTCGTCGACCATGACCGGACCCGGCCGCAACCGGTCGATGCACTGGGCGACGATCTTCAGCGACTCCTTCATCTCACCGACGCGGATCAAGTAGCGGCCGTAGCAATCACAGCCGGTGTCGGTGACGACGTCGAAGTCGTAGGTGTCGTAGCCGCAGTAGGGTTGCGCCTTGCGCAGATCGTGCGGCAGCCCGGTGGATCTCAGGATCGGCCCGGTGATCCCGAGCGCCATGCAGCCCATCAGGTCCAGATAACCGATGTCCTTCGTCCGGGCCTTCCAGATGGTGTTCTCGTCCAGAAGGTCCTCGAGGTCGCGCAGGCGTCGCGGGACGATGTCGAGGACCTCGCGGACCTTGTCCAGCGAGCCGGGCGGAAGGTCCTGCGCGAGTCCACCGGGCCGGATATAGGCGTTGTTCATGCGCAGCCCGGTGACGGCCTCGAACACGTCGAGGATCAATTCGCGTTCCCGGAAGCCGAGGAACATCGACGTCATGGCCCCCAGTTCCATGCCGCCGGTGGCCAGCGCCACCAGATGCGAAGAGACGCGGTTGAGTTCCATGAGCATCACCCGCACGACCGTGGCCCGTTCGGGTACGAGATCGGTGATGCCGAGCAGTTTCTCGACGGCCAGGCAGTAGGCGGTCTCGTTGAAGAACGAGGACAGATAGTCCATGCGAGTGACGAACGTGACACCCTGTGTCCACGTACGGAATTCGAGGTTCTTCTCGATTCCGGTGTGCAGATAGCCGATACCGCACCGCGCCTCGGTCACGGTCTCGCCGTCCATCTCGAGGATGAGCCGCAGCACGCCGTGCGTCGACGGATGCTGCGGCCCCATGTTGACGACGATGCGTTCCTCGGCGAGTTCACTGTCCGGCCCGGCCGACGCACGGACGGCCTCGACGATCCGGTCCCAATCCTGCCCCGCGGCGGTGTAGACGGCGCCCTGTGCGCCGTGATCGTTCGAACGGTGCGCGCTCCTCACCGGTACGACCTCCGTTCGTCGGGTGGTGGTATCCGCGCGCCCTTGTATTCGACGGGGATGCCCCCGAGGGGATAGTCCTTGCGTTGCGGATGACCGGCCCAATCGTCGGGCATCTCGATGCGGGTGAGCGCCGGGTGCCCGTCGAACACGATCCCGAAGAAGTCGAACGTTTCGCGCTCGTGCCAGTCGACGGTCGGATACACCGCGTACAGCGACGGAATATGCGGGTCGGCGTCGGGAACCGACACCTCCAGTCGGATCCGCCGGTTGTGGGTGATCGACATCAAGTGGTAGACGGCGTGCAGTTCGCGGCCGGTCTCGTCCGGATAGTGCACGCCGCTGACGCCGAGGCACAGTTCGAACCGCAGGTCCTGCTCGTCGCGCAGCGACCGGGCAACCTGCGGCAGGTGGTCGGCGCACACATGGACGGTCATCTCGTCTCGGTCGATGACGATGCCGTCGACGGCCCGGCGCGACTCCACCGACGCCCGCACCAGTGCGGCGTCGAGACCATCGGCCACCGTGTCGAACCAGCCGCCGTACGGGCGGGACGAGACGCCGGGCAGGGTGACCGGCCGGACGAGCCCCCCGTATCCGGACGTGTCGCCGGTACCAGCAGAACCGAACATGCCGCGGCGCACCCCGATCACCTCGGGCCGGTCCGACCGCCCCGCCACCGGTTCCTCGTCCGTCACCGCAACAACCCCCTCAGCTCGAGGGTGGTCGGCGCCGCGAGCGCTGCCTTCTCGGTCTCGCGGATCACCTCGTCGCGGTGGACACCGAGCGGCATCTGCTGGATCTTCTCGTGCAGCATCAGGATCGCGTGCAGCAGCATCTCCGGTCGCGGCGGGCATCCGGGCAGGTAGATGTCGACCGGAACGACATGATCGACGCCCTGCACGATCGCATAGTTGTTGAACATGCCACCCGACGACGCGCACACACCCATCGCGAGCACCCATTTCGGTTCGACCATCTGGTCGTAGACCTGCCGCAGCACCGGCGCCATCTTCTGGCTCACCCGCCCGGCGACGATCATCAGGTCGGCCTGCCGGGGCGAGGCCCGGAACGCTTCCATCCCGAACCGTGCAATGTCGTAGCGGGAGGACACGGTGGTCATCATCTCGATCGCGCAGCACGCCAGGCCGAACGTCGCCGGCCAGAGCGAACCCTTGCGGGCGTATCCGGCCGCTGCTTCCACCGTGCTCAGCAGGAAACCGCTCGGGACCTTCTCTTCGATTCCCATGTCCGGCTCACCTCACTTCCGTGCCCGCCGCGACGCTCGTCATCCCCAGCTGTGCCATTCCCACCCGTGCCATTCCCACCCGTCTCATTCCCACCCGAGGCCACCGCGTCTCCACTCGTAGACGTAGGCCACGGATACGTTGAACAGGAACAGCGCCATCGCGCCGAGACCGAACAGTCCGAGGCTGTCGAAATGCACCGCCCACGGATAGAGAAAGACGATCTCGATGTCGAAGATGATGAACAACATCGCCGTGAGGTAGTACTTGACCGGGAACCGCCCGCCACCCGTGGGTTGCGGGGTCGGATCGACACCACATTCGTAGGCCTCGAGTTTCGCTCGGTTGTACCGCCGCGGACCGACCAACCCGGCCACTCCGACGGAGAACACCGCGAAGGCAACCGCGATCGCCCCGAGAACGAGGATCGGTACGTAGAGGTTCATGTCCACTGGCCCCTCTCTCGCGGTCCGGCCTCTCGCGACCCCGGTCGATACGTAACCGGAATCACTCCTTGCGAACAGGTGTGATATGCGACTCACCCTACAAGGGTGATACCCGGCCTTGTCCCGATTTTCGAAGGTGCCGAAATTCGCTGGGATCGAACGGATCCGTGGTGAACGACCGCACATGGCTGGGCAGTCACGACACGATCACGAAAAGGTCACACGCGGCGCAGCAGCGCCACCACCAACTCCGCGAACCGGAACGGATCGACGGGAAGCGCGACCGCGGCATCAGCCTGCGACCACGAGGCCAGCCAGGCGTCGTCCGGCCTGCCCAGCAACAGCAACAGCGGCGGACACGGGTCGACCTCGTCGCGCAACTGCTTCGCCAGACCCATCCCCCCGACCGGGGTCGCTTCACCGTCGAGGACCACCAGGTCGATCCCGCCCTCGTCCACCCGGCGGATCACCACCGGCGCGGTCGCCACTTCGAGGTACTCGAGTTCCGGCAGCCCCGCGTCCGGGCCGGTGCCGAGCGCGCGTACCACCTGCGCGCGAATGCTCGCGTCGTGGCTGTAGACGAGCACACGCAGCGGGGCTGCCCTGCCGGCCGAGTCGGTCACGGACCCGATGCTAGGACAACGATTGCGTCGCCGCGCGCATCCGACCGATTTCGGCGCGCGAGGCAGTCAGTTCCGCAAGGCAGTCAGTTCCGCAAGGCAGTCAGTTCCGCGAGACGACGATTCCGATCGCCCCAGGGCCGACATGTGCTCCGAGCACGGCATCGAGCTCGGACACCACCGGTTCGGTGCCCTCCGGGAGCCGCCGGGTCAGGACCTCGACGAGTTCCCGAGCGCGCTCCGGGGCGGCGCGGTGGTGCACCGCAACTGCCGGCTCTGCGACCTTCGCGACCTCGGCGCACTGGCCGACGGCGGCATCGACAAGCTTGCCGAGCGCCTTGGACATCGTTCGGGTCTTCTCCCGGAGGACCAGCTTTCCGTCGGCGAGGTGCAGGACCGGCTTCATCGACAGCGCGGTACCGAGCAAGGCGGTCGCGGTGCCGATCCGTCCGCCCCGGCGCAGGTGGTCGAGCCGGTCGACGACAAGCAGTGCGCGGCCCGCGGCCGCGACCTCGACGGCACGATCGTATGCCTCGTCGAGTGTGGCGCCGGACTCGGCCGACCTCGCCGCGGCCAGCACCGCGAATCCCAATCCCATTGCAGTACTGCGAGAATCGACGAGGCGAACACGGCCACCAAATGCGTCGGCAGCATATCGGGCGGCGTCCCAGGTTCCGGACAGCTGCCGCGAAATGTGCACGGCGAGGACCCCGTCGCCCGCGCTGTCGGCGAGCGCGCGGGCGTACACGTCGGTGAGCTCGGCGGGTGCCGGCCCCGATGTGGTGACCTTCGACAGATCCTCGGGCAGTTCGTCGATGCCCTCACGGAGGTCACGACCGTCGGAGATCACGTGCAGCGGCACGACTCGGATGTCGTACCGCTCCACCATCTCCCGATCCAGACAGCACGACGAATCGGTCACCACCACAACAGACACGTCGACTACCGTATGCCATCGACCACCGGGTCCGCATCTCGGTGCACCATCCGCACGGCCTCGATCATCGCCGTCGCGACGCGGCGATGCGCGTCCCAGCCCCAGTGGATGCCGTCCGGATTCGCATCGTCCGATTCGATGTTCTCGCGTACGGCCTCGGCCAGATCCACCAGCGGAACAGACTTCTCGGCTGCCCATCCGGTGATCGCGCGTGCCGCCGCGGGACGGCCCTTGTGCACGGACCCGTACTGTTCGCTGCGATGCACCGACGGCAGTGTCCCGATCACCGGCAGTTCCGGACGCATGTAGGCGAGCGAGTCGCGGATCATCTCGAGGTAGTCGACACTGACTCGCGCGGGCAGGGCAACCGGCCAGCCGAGCGGCGAAAGTCGCGGCTGCAGCCAGCCGTACGCGTTGCGCACGACGCGACGCAGTGACGCGGGCCGCACATACCGCAACTGTTCACGCAGCGCGGTCGGGAGCGGCGACGGGAGCGTGTCCATGCCGCCGACGGCGAGGACGACGGCTCCCGCGCGTGGAATCGACGCCCACACGCGAGGGTCCTTTGTCATCGTCCACCAGGCATCCCGCGTCGTCCAACCGATGCGAGCGACCAACTCGACGTCCCAGCCGAGTTCGGCCGCAACGATATTCGGCCAGATTCGCGGATCGTCAGCCGGCAGACCGCCTTTGGGCCCGTAGTAGCTGAGCGAGTCGCCGATGACGAGCAGCGTCCGGCGGGTGGCGCCGCCGGTGGTCTCCGGAACTTCCGGTATGTCAGAGGATGTCATCGGCCGTCACATTCGCCGTCGCGTTCCACACATCGAGCCGCCATGCGGGTTCCTCTCCGTATCCGCTGAGCCGTACCCATCCGGTGTTACCGAGGCCACCGAGGACGGGCCAACGGTCCACCGGCAGGTCGAGGAGGGCCGCGGTGAGCGCGGCGATGAGCCCGCCGTGTGCGACCAGGATGATCGGCCGCTGCCCCCAGTGTTCGTACTTGTCGAGCAGTTCACGCACGACCGGGATACTGCGGCGGGCCACGTCGACCCGATTCTCCCCTTGCGGCGGCGCCCACGTCGCGTCGGCGCGCCATGCGGCACGCGCGCCGGGCGCGATCGCATCGACGTCGTGGTGCGTCAGTCCCTGCCATTGCCCGAGGTGCGTTTCCCGCAGCCGCGGGTCGATCGCCACGGGCAGTCCCGCACGGTCGCCGAGCGAGATCGCCGTGTCATACGCCCGTCGCAAGTCGGACGAAACGATCGCGAGCGGTTCGAATGCAGCCAGTTCCTGCGCCGCCGCGAGAGCCTGCCTGCGCCCCAACTCGGACAGCTCGGTGTCGAGTTGGCCCTGCATGCGGCTGGACGCGTTGTACTCGGTCTGTCCGTGTCGCAGCAGGATCAGTCGGCGGACAACATCGGTCACGGGGTGTCCGGCGTTTCCGGCAGCGCGTCGTCGTCCGGCGCATCCAGGTTGCGGGTCGTATGTTCGATGCCGTCGATCGGAACCGTCGGGCAGTCCTTCCACAGGCGTTCGAGTGCGTAGAAGTTGCGCTCCTCGTCGTGCTGGATGTGCACGACGATGTCGATGTAGTCGAGCAGCGTCCAGCGCCCCTCACGGGTGCCCTCGCGGCGCACCGGCTTGTGCCCGGCGTCGCGCAGCTTTTCCTCGATGTTGTCGACGATCGCGGTGACCTGCCGCTCGTTCGCCGCGGAGGCGATCACGAAGCAGTCGGTGATGACGAGTTGCTCGGAGACGTCGAGCACCACGACGTCCGAGGCCAGTTTCTCGTCGGCCGCCAGGGCCGCGATCCGTGCCATGTCGATGGATTCTGCCGATGCGCTCACTGCGTGCTCTTTCTCTCGGGTGTGGTACGGGGCCGGTCGGGTTCGGGCCTGATGGGATTCCGGCTGTCCGGTCGCGCGACGGCACCGGGTACCGTTTGCGGGTCGGTGACCGCGGCAGCACCGTCCGCCCGTCGCGAATCCTGCGGACGATACAGATTCCTCTTGCTGATGTATTGCACGACCCCGTCCGGGACGAGATACCACACGGGACGGTTGGCACTGACCCGCGTGCGGCAATCCGACGAGGAAATCGCCAGGGCGGGAATCTCGACGAGGCTCACGGCATCGACGGGCAGTCCCTCCAAGTGGCCGGCGAGATGCTCGACCGTGAGGTCGTAGCCCGGTCGGGACACGCCGACGAAACGCGCCCGGTCGAACAGGCCCTGCCAGTCCTGCCAGGACAGAATCGACGCGAGCGCATCCGCTCCGGTGATGAAGTAGAGCTCGGCATCGGGGAGCCGGTCGTGCAGGTCCCGCAGCGTATCGACGGTGTAGGTGAGGGTGCCGCGGTCGATGTCGACACGGCTGACGGAGAACTGCGGATTCGACGCGGTCGCGATGACCGTCATCAGGTAGCGGTCCTCGGCGGAGCTGACGTAGCGATCGGACTTCTGCCACGGCTGCCCGGTCGGCACGAAGATCACTTCCTCGAGCCCGAAGCGGTCGGCGACCTCGCTGGCCGCGACGAGGTGGCCGTGGTGGATCGGATCGAAGGTGCCGCCCATGACACCGACACGCCGGCGGGGCGCGGGTTGCGAGTCGGATGGCTGTTGCACGGTTGACCAGCTTACGGGTCCGCCGGGGTGGTGCCGCCCTCGCGGGTTCCTCGCCGCGACATCCGAACGAACTTACTTCGGAGTAAGGTTCTGGTCATGGCGCCCACCCTCACCTATCGCGCATGGACCCGACTGTCCGGTGTGCCCCTCGGTTCCACATTGTTCTCGCTCGGCATGTGCGCGCGCGTACCGTACTTCGCAACCGTCCTGCCGCGCGTCACCCGCCTCGAACCCGGACTGTGCGAAGTACATGCACCGAAGTGGTGGGGCGTGCACAACCACCTGGGCACCTTCCACGCTATCGCCGCCTGCAACCTCGCCGAGGCCGCGATGGGCATGCTCGCCGAGGCGACCGTGCCCGCCACCCACCGCTGGATCCCGAAGGCGATGACCACCCACTATCTCTCGAAGGCGACCACCGGCCTGCGCGCGGTCGCGCAGCTACCCGAACTCCCGGACCTGGATGTGATCGACGACGCCGCCGGCGGCACCGAGCTGACGATCCCCGTCACGATCCTCGACCGGAACGGCACCGAGGTCGTGCACGCCGACATCACTGTGTGGATCACGCGACGCTGACGTGCCATCGATCGCTCAGACGGGCAGGAAGTTCGCCACGACGGACGCGAGCTGCTGCGCCGACCGGCATTCGTGCATCGCGATCACGTCGCTGTACCGCACCGCCGCCGAATCGCCGGCACCCCACTGGCCGCGCGGCTCCGGGTTCAGCCAATGCGCGTGCCGCGCGACCGTCACCAGATGTTCGAGCGCTTCGATGTTGGGGTTCCGATAGTTGGTACGCCCGTCGCCGAGGATCAGCAGCGAACTGCGGCTGGTGAGGGTGTGCGCGTACCGCTCGGCGAACACCCCGATCGCGTTCCCGTAGTCCGAATGCCCGTCGTACGCGATGAGATCGGCCTCACGCAGCATCCGCGACATCGACACACCCAGGTCCGCACCCGCCGAGAAATAGTCGGTGACCTCGTCGGTGGTGTCGATGAACGCGAACACCCGCACCCGCGTGAACTGCTCACGCAACGCATGCACGAGCAACAGTGTGAAGTGCGAAAATCCGGCGACGGACCCGGAGACGTCGCACAGCACCACCAGTTCCGGCCGGGCCGGTCGTGGCTTGCGGTTGACCAGGTCGATGGGCACACCACCGGTCGACATCGACTTGCGCAGAGTGCGCCGCAGGTCGATCGCACCCGCGCGGGCGCGGCGTCGACGTGCCGCGAGCCTGCTGGCGAGCAGCCGCGCCAACGGCGTCACACTGCGGCGCAGTGTCGTCAGTTCCGCATCGGAGGCGCGCAGGAAGTCGACCTCCTCGGCCAGCTTCGGCACCGCATACCGCTCGACACGGTCGCGACCGACGTGTTCTGCGGTGCGACGCCGCGTCTCCCGCTCCACCATCGCCCGGAAATCGGCAACCCGCCGCGCGGCGGCGCGGCGCGCGACCTCGGTCTCGTAGTCGCCCGCCGGTTCGTGCTCGGCCGACGACCCGTTGCCGAGCAGGCCCTCGAGGATGCGGGTGACGAGCGTTTCGGGTTTGACGTCCCGCAGCGCCTGATACGCGGAGAACGACGGCCCGTTCCCGGACCGGTACTGACCGAGTTCCTCGACCAGTTGCGCGGTGAGCAACTCCGTCGACTCGAGAGCCTCGGGGGATTCGTCGGACAACAATTCGGCGATCAGGTCGCGCACGGCATCCAGGTCGATCTCACCGTCCGGGGTGCGAGGCAGCGTCGGACCGGTCCCGCCGGGTTCGCGTTGCCCCACCGCCGCGGGAAACCACAGGTCGAACAGCGCGTCGAAGGTGGCACGGTGGGTCGGCCGGCGCAGCAACGTGCACGCGAACCCCTCCCGCAGCGCCTCACGGTCGAGCACATCCAACACTGTCATCACCCGTCCGGCATCGACGGTTTCCGACGGACCGACGGCGATACCGCGCCTGCGTAGCGCTTCGACGAATCCGACAAGGTGCCCAGGCAGCCCGTGCGGAGCGGCGGGCCCGTTGCCCTGCCCGTGCGGAGCGGCGGGCATGTCAGTTCAACCGGAGCTCGGCCGCAGCACGGAGCTGATCGGACTGGTGTTTGAGGACGACACCGAGCGTGGTGCGGACGGCCGCATCATCGAGTGTGTCGAGTCCGAGCGCGAGCAGCGTCCGGCCCCAGTCGATGGTTTCGGCGACCGACGGCAGCTTCTTGAGCTGCATGCCGCGCAGAACCCGGACAGTGCGTACGAGTTGTTCGGCGACGGCCTCGGGCAATTCCGGAACCCGGCTCGCCAGGATGCGGCGCTCGAGGTCCGCGTCGGGGAAATCCAGGTGCAGAAACAGGCAGCGCCGTTTGAGCGCCTCGGACAACTCTCGCGCCGCGTTCGAGGTGAGCACCACGAACGGCGTGCGCACCGCCCGGATCGTCCCCAACTCGGGGACGGTGACCGCGAAATCACTGAGGACCTCGAGCAGCAGACCCTCGATCTCCACATCCGCCTTGTCGACCTCGTCGACGAGCAGCACCGTCGGATCCTCCCGGCGGATCGCCGTCAGCAGTGGGCGAGACAGCAGGAACTCCTCGGAGAAGACGTCCTGTTTCGTCGAATCCCACGATTCGCCTGTTCCCGCGGCAGCAGTCGCACCGGCCGACTGGATCCGCAGGATCTGCTTGGCGTGGTTCCACTCGTACAGCGCGCGGGACTCGTCGACGCCCTCGTAGCACTGCAATCGCACCAGCTCGGCGCCGGAGGTCTGCGCGACGGCACGCGCAAGTTCGGTCTTGCCGACACCGGCCGGTCCCTCGATGAGCAGCGGCTTGCCCAGTCGGTCGGCGAGGAACACGGCGGTTGCGGTTGCCTTGTCGGCGAGATAGCCCGTCTCCGCGAGTCGCACGATGACATCGTCGACGTCGGCGAAGATCGGCGGAGTGGTCGGCAGCGCACGATCCACGCTGGTTCCTTTCGATCAGGCGGGGCGGGTGTGGCCGTCGCCCCACACCACCCACTTGGTGGAGGTCAGTTCCGGCAAACCCATCGGGCCGCGGGCGTGCAACTTCTGGGTCGAGATGCCGATCTCGGCGCCGAACCCGAACTGCTCACCGTCGGTGAAGGCGGTCGAAGCGTTGACCATGACCGCCGCGGCATCGACCCGTGCGGTGAATTCCCGGGCCGCGGCCAGGTCGGAGGTGACGATCGCCTCGGTGTGGCCGGTGCCGTAGCGGTCGATGTGGTCGACCGCCGCATCCAGATCGTCGACGACGGCCAGTGCCACGTCGAGCGTCAGGTATTCCTCCGACCAGTCCACCTCCGTCGCCGGGACCAGACCGGGCAGGTCGCCGTGCACGACGACGCTGTGCGCCTGCAGTACCGACAGCAACTGCGGGACCGCGGTGTCCGCGATCGCCTTGTCCACGAGGACCGTCTCGACGGTGTTGCACACGCTGGGCCGGCGGGTCTTCGCGTTGACGACGATCTTCTCGGCCATCTCGAGGTCCGCGTTCGCGTGCACGTACACGTGGCAGTTACCGACACCGGTTTCGATGGTCGGCACCGTCGCGTCCCGCACCACCGCGGAGATGAGGCCTGCTCCGCCGCGCGGCACGACCACGTCGACCAGGCCGCGCGCCTGGATCAGATGGGTGACCGATGATCGGTTCTCGGACGGCAGCAACTGGACGGCGTCGGCGGGCAGGCCCTGTTCCACGAGCGCACCGCGGAGCGCCTCGACGAGCGCGGCGTTGGAGCGGGCCGCCGACGACGAGCCGCGCAGCAGCGCCGCATTACCGGACTTGAGGGTCAGGCCGAACGCGTCGACGGTGACGTTGGGCCGGGCTTCGTACACCATCCCGACGACACCGAGCGGAACCCGCATCTGCCGGATCTCCAGACCGTTCGGCAGTGTCGAACCGCGCATCACTTCGCCGACCGGGTCGGGCAGCCCCGCGACTTGGCGCAGCCCGGACGCGATACCCTCGACCCGCGCCTGGGTCAGGCGCAACCGGTCCAGCAGAGATTCGTCGGTACCCGATTCGCGTGCTGCCTCGACGTCCGCGGTGTTCGCGGCGAGCACCGCGTCCGAGGCGGCGAGCACCGCGTCGGCCGCGGCGTGCAGTGCGGCATCCTTTTCCGCGGTGGTGAGCAACGCGAGTCGGCGGGATGCGACGCGGGCACGACGGGCCGCTGCGTGCACGACCTCGCGGATGTCCCCGGTGCCCGTTCCGGCGGTTTCGGGTGTCACGGTGTCGGGTGTCACGGCAGTGTCGGGTGTCACGGCAGTCATGGTGGACAGAGTAGTCGCCACCGAAGACTGCCTGTCAGCGCAGCCCGGTACCGCGGGCGAGCGCGGTCTCCACGAGGATCGAGACGAGTTCGCCGTAGCCGATTCCCGCGGCCTCCCACATTCGCGGATACATCGAGATCGAGGTGAATCCGGGCATGGTGTTGATCTCGTTGATCACCGGTCCGTTGTCGGTGACGAAGAAGTCGACACGTGAGAGCCCCTGACAGTCCAGTGCCCGGAACGCACGGACCGCGAGGGCGCGCAGTTCCTCACTGACGTCGTCGTCGAGTTTGGCGGGCACGTCGAACTCGCACACATCGTCGAGGTACTTGGTGTCGAAATCGTAGAACGCCTCGTGGTCGCCGGTGTTGTCTGGCATGCGAATCTCGGCGACCACGCTGGCCCGCACGTCGCCGTCCGGGAATTCGAGCACCCCGCATTCGACCTCACGGCCGACGATTGCAGATTCGACGATGACCTTGGGATCGTGCCGCCGTGCCTTCTCGAGTGCCGCGCCGAAGGACTCCCACTCGGCGACCCGGCTGATGCCGATGGACGAGCCGCCCCGGGCGGGCTTGACGAACACGGGCAGGCCGAGTTGCTCCTGTTGCGACTCGGTGAGCGTGTCGACTCCCGGGCGCAGAACGATCTGGAAACCGACCGGCAGCCCCTCGGCGGCCAGCAGTTTCTTGGTGAACTCCTTGTCCATGCCCGCGGCGCTGGCGAGCACCCCCGGACCTACGTACGGGATTCCGGCGAGTTCGAGCAGACCCTGGATGGTGCCGTCCTCGCCGTACGCACCGTGCAGGACCGGGAACACCACGTCGACCGACGCGAGGACCTTGCCGAACTCCCCTTCGTCGAGCGCGACGATGTCGCCGCTGCGCGTCGGATCGGCGGTGAGCACCAATGCCGATCCGTCCGCCGCGACCGTCGGCAGTTCACGTCCGGCCTTCGCGAGCCGGGCCGGGTCGGTGTCGCCGAGCACCCATGCGCCGTCGGTGGTGATCCCGATCGGCACCACCTCGTAGCGCTCCGGATCGAGGTTGCCCAGGATGCTGCCCGCGGACACACAGGAGACGGAATGTTCGTTGCTGCGGCCGCCGAACACGACAGCCACCCGGGTGCGGGGAGTACTCACGCACAAACCGTACCGGCAGGCGCCGGCGCCGCAATACCCGAGTACGGCTCACACTGCACGAAGTGCCACGGTGATGTCCGCGAGGAGGTCCGCAGTGTCCTCGATGCCGCAGGACAGCCGGACGAACCCGGCGGGTACCCGATCGCCCCAGCGTGCGCGCCGGTCGGCGGTGGTGTGGATGCCTCCGAAACTTGTCGCCGAACCGATCAGTTCGGACGCGGCCACGAACCGGTGGAACGCGGACTCGTCGGCGAGGCGGAAGGTGACGAGCGGACCGAACCTGCTCATCTGCGCGGATGCGACCCGGTGGGCCGGATCGTCCGGCAGGCCCGGGTAGCGCACGCCCACGACAGCGGGATGCGTTCGCAGCCTCCGCGCGACCGCGAGCGCGTTGACGCACTGCCGTTCGAACCGCAATCCGGCGGTCCCGAGACTGCGGTGTGCGAGCCACGTCTCGAACGGTCCGAGAATCGCGCCGGACAACAACCGTTCCCGGTCGATGGGCGGCAACAATGCCGGGTCGGCGACGGCGACGTACCCGAACAGCAGGTCGCTGTGTCCGCTGAGCGTCTTGGTGCCACTCGCGACCACGACGTCCGCGCCGAGCGTCAGCGGCTGCTGACCGAGCGGGGTCGCTGTCGTGTTGTCGACGAGAAGCAGCGCGTCGCACATGTGACACACCGTGGCGATCGCATACAGGTCGACGGTGTCCAGGCCCGGATTCGTCGGCGTCTCGACCAGCACCACGGAACGGCCGGGGGCATCGACGAGAACGTCGGTCAGGGTGCCGTCACCGAACTCCGCGGCGGACAACTCGACGACGGTCGCACCGTGCGGCGCCAAGTACTCCTGAGCGTACGCGCGCACCTGGTAGTAGCCGTCGGCCGGCACAATCACGGTGCCGCCGGGCTGTGCCAGAGACCGCAATGCGACGGTGACAGCGGACATTCCGGACCCGACGACGCGCGCCGCGGCCGCTCCCTCCAGCTCCGCGAGTGCCGATTCCAGTGCCCGCCAACCGGGATTCGACGCCCGCGCGTAGCTGTCCGTCGTCCGGTCCTCGTCGGGGCCGAGCTGGTAGGGCGCCGCGAACACCGGCCCCTGCTGCATCGGGGCACCCGGTTCGTATTCGGCCGCAACCGCTTTCACACAGCGAGTGGAATCACCCGGCGGCACCGCATCACCCGGCATGGCCACCTCACTCAGGCTTGGTGCGGCGGCCCTGCAACCGGCCGATCGCCTCGGGCACCGACATCCCCTCGTAGCACACCTTGTGCACCGCGTCGGTGAGTGGCATCTCCACGTCGTAGTTGGCGGCGAGCGCACGCACGGAGGTGCACGACTTGACACCTTCGGCGACCTGACCGTGCGTGGCTTCCTGGGCGCTGTCGAGCGATCCCCCCTGTCCGAGACGTTCCCCGAACGAGCGGTTCCGTGACAGCGGCGAGGTGCACGTGGCCACGAGATCCCCGACCCCCGCGAGCCCGGCGAGCGTCGCAGGCTTGGCGCCGAGCGCCGTCCCGAGCCGGGTCACCTCCGCGAGGCCACGCGTGATGATCGTCGCGATCGTGTTGTCGCCCAGACCAACACCCGCGGCCATCCCACATGCCAGGGCGATAACATTCTTGCAGGCTCCGCCGATCTCGCAGCCGATCACATCGGAATTCGTGTACGGCCGGAAATATCCGGTAGCACACGCTTTCTGGATCTGCATTGCGCGCGCGGAGTCGGTGCACGCGATGACCGTCGCGGTGGGCTGGCATTCGGCGATCTCGCGGGCGAGATTCGGCCCGGACAGCACCGCGATGCGGTTCTGCTCGGCGCCGGTGACCTGACCGATCACCTGACTCATCCGCAGCAGGGTGCCCCGCTCTATCCCCTTGGCGAGGCTGACGAGCGTGACGTCCGCACCGATGTCGTCGCGCCAGATCTCCAGGTTGTCGCGCAACGACTGGGACGGCACCGCGAGCACCACGAAGTCCGCGCCGTCGAGGGCCAGCCGGTGATCCGATGTCGCGCGCAGATTCTCGGGCAGCACGACGCCCGACAGGTATCCGGGATTCTCGTGCCGCGACTCGATCGCCTCGGCAACCTCCGCGCGTCGAGACCAGATCGTCACATCGGTACCGGCTTCCGCCAGCACCTTCGCGAACGCCGTACCCCACGAGCCAGCCCCCAACACCGTCGCCTTGCTCACGCAGTCCCCTTCGCTCGTCTCACCACCGCCGGCGGATCACCGGCCACGTCTCGGCCCAGTATCCCAGGCCGACGGTATCGCCGTTCCAGTCACAGCACTCCCCACCCGACGGGACACCGAACCCCCTCGCTGCGCCGGGACTGGCAGAATCGACGATCATGACCGCCCCGCACGTGCTGATCCCCGTCAAGGCCCTCGGCCTGGCGAAGACGCGACTGGCGCGGGTCTACCCACCCCGCGCACGCGCGGACCTGGCCCTGGCGATGTTCGAGGACACACTGACCGCGGCACTGCACCTGGACGACGTCACCGTCACCGTGGTCACGGGAGATCCGGACGTCGCGCGGGCCGCACGGGCGCTCGGCGCGCGCGTCCTGTCGGACCCGCCGGTCTCGACAGTTCCGGCCGGAACCGAACCGCTGAACGCGGCATTGTCGGGTGCGGCCCGGCACGTGCGGGCGTCAGCACCGAACGTCACGTTGGTCGCGCTGCAAGCCGATCTGCCTGCGGTCCGCACCACCGAACTCGCCGCGGCACTCGATCGGGCGCGGCGCGTCGGTCGCGCGGTCGTCGTCGATCACACCGGGTCCGGCACATCCGCACTCGTCGACGGTGTGCCCCACCAGCCGTTCACACCGCGGTTCGGCCCGGATTCCGCCGCCCGCCACGTCGCCACCGGCGCCCATGCCCTGGAAGGCGACTGGCCCGGACTTCGCCTCGACGTGGACACCGCCGCCGATCTCGTCGGTGCCGCGGCGCTCGGTGTCGGCCCGGCGACCGCCGCCGCGATCGACCGAATCGGGCTTCCGCTCGGCTTCGCGGACTCGCCGGTACCTGCAACAATGAACCGGTGAACAACGGCAACAGCACGGATCCACGGCCCACCTCTGAATCTTCCGAACACCCCACACCGCACGGGGTCGCACACGCGACAACCCCACGGGCCGGTTCCACCCCAGCAGCGCCGCCTGCTGCCGCGCTCCCCGCGCTCACCGACGGTTTGCCCGACGGCCGCTACCTCAACCGCGAATTGAGCTGGCTCGATTTCAATGCGCGGGTTCTCGCACTCGCGGAGGACACGTCACTGCCGCTACTCGAACGCGCCAAGTTCCTCGCGATCTTCGCGTCGAACCTCGACGAGTTCTACATGGTGCGCGTCGCCGGCCTCAAGCGTCGCGCAGAAACCGGTCTGTCGGTACGTTCCGCGGACGGCCTGTCGCCGCGCGCCCAGCTCGCGCTGATCGCCTCGGCCACGAGGGAACTCGCCAACCGGCATTCCCGAGTCTTCCTCGACATGGTCCTGCCGGATCTCGCAGCCCAGGGCATCTCGATCGTCCGGTGGTCCGAATTGTCCGACAGCGAGAAGGACCATCTGACGGGCCATTTCGCCGAGCACCTGTTCCCGGTGCTGACTCCGCTCGCAGTCGACCCCGCCCACCCGTTCCCCTACATCAGCGGGTTGAGTCTCAATCTTGCTGTAACCGTGAAAGATTCACATATCGCGGGCGAGCACTTCGCCCGCGTCAAGGTACCGGACAACGTCGACCGGTTCGTCCGTGTCGACCGCGACGACAATCCCAGCGGCATCCCCGCCTTCCTGCCGCTCGAAGAACTGATCGCCGCGCACCTGAACGTCCTGTTCCCCGGTATGGAGATCGTCGAGCACCACGCGTTCCGGGTCACCCGCAATGCCGATTTCGAGGTCGAGGAGGACCGCGACGAGGACCTGTTGCAGGCCCTCGAACGCGAACTGGCGCGGCGACGTTTCGGCTCGCCGGTGCGACTCGAGGTCTCCGACGATATGACCGAGCACATGCTCGACCTGTTGCTGCGCGAACTCGATGTCGATCCCGCGGACGTCGTGCAACTGCCGGGACTACTCGATCTGTCGAGTCTGTGGCAGGTGCATTCCGTCGACCGCCCGGACCTCAAGGACACACCGTTCGTTCCGGCAACACATCCGGCGTTCGGCGAGCGCGAGACGCCCAAGAGCGTGTTCTCGACGCTGCGCGAGGGCGATGTTCTCGTCCACCATCCGTACGACTCGTTCTCCACGAGCGTGCAGCGTTTCATCGAGCAGGCTGCCGCCGACAGTCAGGTTCTCGCAATCAAGCAGACCCTGTACCGCACATCCGGCGACTCCCCCATCGTCAATGCCCTCATCGACGCCGCGGAGGCGGGCAAGCAGGTGGTGGCACTCGTCGAGATCAAGGCCCGATTCGACGAGCAGGCCAACATCAAATGGGCACGCAAACTCGAACAGGCCGGTGTGCACGTGGTGTACGGCCTCGTCGGCCTCAAGACGCACTGCAAAACGTGTCTGGTCGTGCGACGCGAAGGCTCGACGATCCGCCGCTACTGCCACATCGGAACGGGCAACTACAACCCGAAGACCGCGCGGCTGTACGAGGATGTGGGTCTGTTCACCTCCGATCCCGACATCGGATCGGATCTGACTGATCTGTTCAACACACTGACCGGGTACTCCAGGAAGGCTCAGTACCGCAATCTTCTGGTTGCCCCGCACGGGGTCCGAGCCGGCATCGTCGAACGTATCGACCGTGAGATCGAGCATGCCGCCGCCGGCCGCGACGCGGGAATTCGGTTGAAGGCGAACGCACTGGTCGACGAGCAGGTCATCGACGCGCTGTACCGGGCATCCCGCGCCGGGGTCCCGGTCGAAATTCTCGTGCGCGGAATCTGCGCGCTGAAGCCGGGTGTTCCAGGCCTCAGCGAGAACATTGTCGTGCGGTCGATTCTGGGCCGATTCCTCGAACATTCGCGCGTCCTGCACTTCCGCGGCGCCGACGAGTTCTGGATCGGCAGCGCCGACATGATGCACCGCAACCTCGACCGCCGCGTCGAAGTGATGGTGCAGGTGAAGGACTCACGTCTAGCCCGGCAGTTGGGTTCGATCTTCGATTCCGCGATGGACCCCGCCACCCGCTGCTGGACGCTCGAGGCCGACGGAGCCTGGACGGCATCGCCTGCGCCGGGCACTGTCGCGCGCGACCACCAAGCCGAGCTCATGCGCAGCCGCGCCGGAGGATCGGAAGTACTTCGGTGACGTCCTCCGACAAGGCGATGAAGGCGAATATCTTTGCCGCGGGCGCGGTTCTATGGCGACCGGATCCGTCCGATCCCGCGCGGATCCAGGTCGCGCTCGTCCACCGCCCCAAATACGACGACTGGAGTTTCCCGAAAGGCAAACTCGATCCCGGCGAGACGGCGATCGTCGCGGCGATCAGAGAGGTCGAGGAGGAATCCGGCTTCCGGTCGCAGCTCGGTCGGAGTCTCGGCAAGATCACGTATCCGGTACTGGGGCACCGGAAGGTCAAGCGGGTCGACTACTGGGCGGCCCGTGTCGTCAGCGGCGAATTCGTACCGAACGACGAAATCGACGAGTTGCGCTGGGCAGATTCGGAAGCCGCGTTCGATCAACTGTCCTATCCGATCGATCGCACAGTGCTGCGCCGCTTCCGTTCCCTGCCGGTCGATACGACAACCGTGCTCCTCGTGCGGCACGCGAAAGCGGGGAGTCGCAAGCAACACGACGGCGACGACCGCCTCCGTCCACTCGACTCGGCGGGAAAGGCACAGTCCGAAGCGCTCGTCGCGCAATTGCGCGCGTTCGGCGCGGACACTGTCACCGCGGCGGATCGGTTGCGGTGCGTCCAGACGGTCGAACCGCTCGCCGAACGGCTCGGTGTCGAGATCACCGTGGAACCGGCACTGACCGAAGAGGACTACGCACGCGATCCGCAACTGGGCCGCAAGCGTGCACTGGAAATTGCCCGGCGCGGCGGTTCCCCAGTGATCTGCAGTCAAGGCAAGGTGATTCCCGACCTCGTTCGGTGGTGGGCGGAACGGGACTCGGTCTCGGTGCCTGCAAGCCGCAACCGTAAGGGCAGCACGTGGGTGTTGTCGCTGTACGGAGATCGACTCATCGCGATCGACCACATCGAGAGCGCGCTACCCGCTCCACCCCGGTAGCGGGCCCGAAATGATGGTGTGCCGCCCTACTTCTTGGCTGCAGTCCGGCGTGCCGGGGCCTTCTTCGCGGCGGTGGTCTTCTTCGCCGCCGTCGTGGTCTTGGCCGGAGCCTTCTTCGCGGCGGTGGTCTTCTTCGCCGCCGTCGTGGTCTTGGCCGGGGCCTTCTTCGCGGCGGTGGTCTTCTTCGCCGCCGCCGTCGACTTGGCGGCGGTGGTCTTCTTCGCCGCTGCCGCCGTGGTCTTCTTGGCGGCGGTGGTCTTCTTCGCCGCTGCCGCCGTGGTCTTCTTCGCCGCAGCGGTCTTCTTCGCGGCCGCAGCCTTCTTCGCGGCAGCAGCCTTCTTCACCGGTGCAGCCACACCGCGCTTGACGGCGGGGCCGGACGCGGGAAGCTTCTGGGTGCCGGCGATGACCGCCTTGAACTGCGCACCCGGACGGAAGGCCGGCACGGACGTCGGCTTGACCTTGACCGTCTCGCCGGTGCGCGGGTTGCGGGCGACACGGGCGGCGCGACGACGCTGCTCGAACACACCGAAACCGGTGATGGTGACGCTGTTCCCGGCGTGCACGGCGCGCACGATCGCATCGACGATGTGCTCCACCGCATCCGTCGCTGTACGCCTGTCCGAACCGAGCTTCTCGGTCAGAACGTCGATCAGCTCTGCCTTGTTCATTGGTTTCCTCCGCACATCACGGTCCACCGTCAGACCGACTTGTAGTCCACGGTAGACCCGCAAACGGGCTAGAGTCTATGTGCCACGCCAATTCTCATGCAAATATCCCGGCGGGTCCGGGCCGAAGATCACATCGGCCGGACCCGCCGGGTAGTGCTGGAGATGCTCGATCAGGGTGCTGGGAGGGTCGTGGGTTTCCAAGACGGCCTTGCATTTTCGAACGCGGAAATCGCGTCTACCTGCCGCAATGTCAAACCGATGTCGTCGAGACCTTCGAGCAGACGCCACCTCGTGTAGTCGTCAATCGCGAACGGCACCACAGTGGTTCCGGCCGTCACGGTCCGCGCCTCGAGATCGACGTCGAGTTCCAGACCGGGCTGCTGTTCGATGAGCTTCCAGAGCAGTTCGACGTCGGATTGCTCGACCTGAGCGGCGAGCAAACCGGCCTTGCCCGCGTTGCCCCGGAAGATGTCGGCGAACCGCGACGAGATCACGACACGGAATCCGAAATCGGACAATGCCCACACCGCGTGTTCACGCGAGGACCCGGTGCCGAAATCCGGTCCCGCAACGAGAACCGAGCCTCGGTCGAAGGGCGGGGTGTTGAGCACGAACGACGGATCGGCGCGCCATCCGGCGAACAGTCCGTCCTCGAATCCGCTGCGGGTGACCCGCTTCAGGTACACCGCCGGAATGATCTGGTCGGTGTCGACGTTCGAGCGGCGCAGCGGAACACCGATGCCCTTGTGAGTCGTAAAGGCTTCCATCGAGATTCTCCTTCGGTCCTTGACCTAGTCCAGATCCGCCGGCGCGGAGAGCGTGCCGCGCACCGCGGTCGCCGCGGCGACCTCGGGTGACACGAGGTGCGTACGACCGCCCTTGCCCTGGCGTCCTTCGAAGTTGCGGTTCGAGGTCGACGCCGAGCGCTCACCCGGCGCGAGCTGATCCGGGTTCATTCCCAGGCACATCGAGCAGCCGGCCTGACGCCACTCGGCGCCTGCTGCGGTGAAGATCTCACCGAGACCCTCGTCCTCGGCCTGCGCCCGCACCCGCATCGATCCGGGTACGACGAGCATCCGAACACCGGCAGCGACCTTGCGCCCCTCCAGAACACCGGCGACCGCGCGCAGGTCTTCGATCCGCCCGTTGGTGCACGATCCGACGAAGACGGTGTCGACGGCGATGTCACGCAGTGGCATGCCCGCGTCGAGACCCATGTACCGAAGAGCCTTCTCGGCAGCGAGACGCTCGGTCTCGTCGGCGATCTCCTCGGGTACGGGCACGTTCGCGCCGAGTGGGGCTCCCTGGCCCGGGTTGGTTCCCCACGTCACGAACGGAGTCAGCGACGCGCCGTCGATGTGAACCTCCGCGTCGAACACCGCGTCGTCGTCGGTGCGCAACGCATCCCACGCGGTAACCGCGGCGTCCCAGTCCGCGCCGCGCGGGGCGTTCGGGCGTCCCGCGAGGTAGTCGTAGGTGGTCTGGTCCGGCGCGACCATGCCCGCGCGGGCGCCCGCCTCGATCGACATGTTGCAGATCGTCATCCGCGCTTCCATCGACAAGTTGCGGATCGCCTCGCCGCGATACTCGAGGACATAACCCTGCCCACCGCCCGTGCCGATCTTCGCGATGATCGCAAGGATCAGGTCCTTGCCGGTGACGCCACCTGGCAGTTCGCCGTCGACGGTGATCGCCATAGTCCTGAACGGGCGCAGCGACAGCGTCTGTGTCGCCATCACGTGTTCGACCTCACTGGTGCCGATTCCCATTGCCAGCGCACCGAATGCGCCGTGCGTGGAGGTGTGACTGTCGCCGCACACCACCGTCATCCCCGGCTGGGTCAGGCCGAGCTGCGGGCCGACGACGTGCACGATGCCCTGGTCGAGGTCGCCCATCGGGTGCAGCCGAACCCCGAATTCGGCGCAGTTGCGACGCAGCGTCTCGACCTGGGTCCGCGAGACGGGATCGGCGATGGGCTTGTCGATATCGACGGTCGGGACGTTGTGATCCTCGGTCGCGATGGTGAGGTCGGGGCGCCGCAGCGGACGACCGGCGAGTCGCAGTCCGTCGAACGCTTGCGGACTCGTGACCTCGTGCACGAGGTGCAGGTCGATGTAGATCAGATCCGGCTGCCGTGCCGAGCCCTCTCCCTCACCGCGCACGACCACGTGCTGATCCCACACCTTCTCTGCCAGAGTTTTTCCAGCCATCTTCTCCACCTTGTCGTACGTGACGAACGCGACTTCCGATTCTCGGGGCTGTGACCGGGCCGCTGGGGGCGGCCGTCCCCACCCGCCGGACACATAGGATATGCTTCCCATTATGCGAGACGGAGGTATCGACCTATGAGACAGCATAGCGGTATCGGTGTGCTGGACAAAGCGATGTCCGTGCTGCACGCGGTGGCCGAGCAGCCGTGCAACCTCAACGAACTGTGCACTCGCACAGGCCTGCCCCGCGCGACCGCGCACCGGCTTGCCGTCGGCTTGGAAACCCACCGGTTGCTCGCCCGCGACGGCGACGGCCAATGGCGTCCGGGTCCTGGCCTGGCCGAATTGTCCGCGGGCGCAGGCGACCCACTCGTCGATGCGGCCACTCTGATTCTTCCCCGGTTGCGTGAAATCACCGGGGAGAGCGTGCAGTTGTATCGCAGGGAGGGCACCCAGCGGGTATGCATCGCCGCCCTCGAGCCACCGACGGGCCTGCGCGACACCGTCCTCGTCGGCGCTCGTCTCCCGATGACCGCCGGGTCCGGTGCGAAAGTTCTGCTTGCGTGGGCGGATACCACCACTCAGCGCGCGATTCTGCCGGATGCCGCATTCGGCGACCGCGTACTCGCGGAGGTCCGCCGCCGTGGCTGGGCGCAGAGCGCCGCCGAACGCGAGCCGGGCGTCGCGTCCGTGGCCGCACCCGTACGGGACGCCGCAGGCACTGTCGTCGCCGCGATCTCGGTGTCCGGCCCCATCGACCGGATGGGCCGCAAGCCCGGCGCCCGCTGGGCCTCGGATCTGCTCGCCGCCGCGGAGGCACTCCACAAACGACTGTGACGGTTGCAGTGGCGGCACCTGTCACTCTCGCCTGACACAGTGCTCGCCTGACACAGTGCTCGCGTGACACAGTGCTGTCATGGGCATCAAGCAACGCACGCAGATCACCATGACCGACGGCGAGATCGGCGACTTCCTGAGCCACAACAGAATCGCCAACATGGCCACGGTCGGACCCTCGGGCACACCGCATCTCATCGCCATGTGGTACGCGCTGATCGACGGCGAGATCTGGTTCGAGACCAAGGCCAAATCCCAGAAGGCGGTGAATCTGCGGCGAGACAACCGCATCACCGTATTGGTCGAGGCGGGCGACACCTACGACCAGTTGCGTGGAGTCTCGGTCGAAGGCCACGCGGAGATCACCGACGACCACGACGTTCTCTTCGCGGTATGCCGCAACGTGTGGGAGCGGTACACCGGACCGTACAGCGACGAGGTGGCGTCCGTCGTCGAGCAGATGATGAACAAGCGCGTCGCGGTTCGGGTGGTGCCGGACCGGGTCCGTTCATGGGATCACCGCAAGCTCGGCATGCCTGCGATGCCCATCGGGGGAACCACCGCGCGGTACCTGTAAAAGGAGGCGACACGAGCACCGTCGCCACGCTAGATTCGGTCGGAGACCAGAGACCGACGGGAGGGAGATGTCATGAGCGACACGTCCAAGGATCGGATCAAGGAAGAGTTCCGCGCGGCGCTCGACCGCAAGAACGGCCGCGCGAACGGCGGCACCGCACACCTCGATGCGGGATCGAAAGCGAACGGCCCCCACGCGAACACCGACCATCACCGGGAGTTCCGCCGCAAGAGCGGATGATCCGGCCGGCAACGCGAACGGCCCTGGCGAGCAGTGCTCGCCAGGGCCGTTCGTTGTACCCCCGATGGGATTCGAACCCACGCTACCGCCGTGAGAGGGCGGCGTCCTAGGCCGCTAGACGACGGG
>NZ_JBAQXC010000111.1:0-2730 GCF_049299235.1 Rhodococcus sp. (in: high G+C Gram-positive bacteria)
GGCCACAACGGCACACCATGCCTCGGTAAACTCGGGGACCGAGTCACAAGATCATCGACAGTGAAAGTGCGGCCCCCATGACCGGCGACTCCGAACACGACGACCTTCTGCTCAGCGACGACGAGCGCATGCACGCCCTGAACGCCCTCGGCGACCACTATGCCGCCGGCCGGCTCGACAGCACCGAGTTCTACGACAGGTCCGCGGACGTCGCCGCCGCACGCACCCTCGGTGCGGTCCGCGAACCGTTCCGGGGGCTACCCGGTGGACTCCCCCTCGAACAGATCGACGGTCATGTCCGGAAGGTCGCCTCGACCGCACCGGCGGTGCGCGACAGTCTTCCCGCATCCGAGGCCGCCGAGGCGGAACTCGCGTCGCTGCGGTCGCGGGGCAACCTCGTCGAATCATTGGACTGGCTGATCATCGGGATCACCCTGGTGGTGTTCCTGGTCCTGCAGATCGTCGTCGACTGGGACTATGCGTGGATGGTGTGGCCGACGCTCATCGTCACTCTCGGCGCGCCGCGCTTGTTCCTGCACTACAGCGACGACGACGAGGAGACGTACGAGGAGTTGAAGAAGTCCGACGCGAAGGCGCGGCGCAAACGTCTCGGAGAGGCTGCGGAACGGATCCGGGAACTCGAGAATCGACCCGACCGGGACTGACACCGCGCGGGCATTCGCCGGCCGGATTGTGTTCGCGCGGTCCATGATGGAGACGGATGGGACTTCGTGAACGGGAGTGCGTGGTGACCGTTCGTCGGGTGATCGTCGTCGGTGCCGGTGTCGTCGGGTTGTCCACCGCGTGGTTTCTGCAGGAACGCGGGATCGAGGTCGTGGTGCTCGACCGCACGGACGTCGGGGCGGACGCGTCGTGGGGCAACGCGGGGTGGCTGGCTCCGGCGTTGACACTGCCACTGCCCGAGCCGTCGATCCTGCGCTACGGACTACGATCGGCGCTGACACCGTCGTCTCCGGTGTATGTCCCGCCGACCGCGGACGTGCGGTTACTGCGGTTCCTCGCCGGCTTCGGCCGCAACTGCACACCCCGTCGATGGCGGCACGCGATGACCGTGTTCGTCGAGGCGAACCGGGTGGCATCGGACGCGTACGACGAGTTGAGCCGCGGCGGACTCGCCGACCGGATCCGCACCGCCGATCCGTTCCTGGCCGCGTTCGTCTCCGAGACCGATCGGCGGAACCTGCTCGACGAGTTCGAACAGGTTCGCGCGGCCGGCGGTGAGGTCGACTACGACATCCTCGACGGCGACACCGCCCGGTCGATCGAACCGCTGCTCGGCGACGCGATCCGGGGCGGGGTGCGCATCCACGGTCAGCGGTTCGTCGACCCCCCGCAGTTTCTCGCTGCGCTGGCCGAATCGGTTCGCGACCGCGGCGGCGAGATCGTCGTGGGGTTCGACGCCGACACGATCCGCTCGCGCGTCGATACTGCCGAGGTCGTGGCCCCGGACGGTACGTCGCGTTCGGCGGATGCGGTGGTACTCGCAACGGGCGCACATCTGGGGGAACTGGCCGGCCCGTTCGGGGTGCGGACGATCGTGCAGGCGGGCCGCGGATACAGCTTCAGCGTGCGTCCCACCGCTCTGCCGAAGAACCCGATCTATTTCCCCGCCCAGCGGGTGGCGTGCACGCCACTGCACGACCGGTTGCGGATAGCCGGGATGATGGAATTCCGCGGCCCCGACGCACCGTTCGATCCGCGGCGGGTGCGGGCGATCGTCGATGCGACCCGGCCGTTGCTCCGCGGCATCGACTGGTCCGCGAGGAAAGAGCAATGGGTCGGTTCCCGCCCGTGCACACCGGACGGTCTGCCGCTGGTGGGTGCGACGCGGTCGCCGCGGGTGTTCGTCGCCGGGGGCCACGGCATGTGGGGTGTTGCGCTCGGGCCGATGACCGGACGGATGCTTGCTGCGGCGATGACCGGCGCACCGGATCCGCTGCTGCGCGCCTTCGATCCGCTGCGGTGACCGGTCACGTCACGGTGCGGGCGGGTCGGGGGAGCTGTGGGCGCTGTGGACGCTGTGGACGCTGTGGGCACGGTCCTGATCGTGGCCGGTCAGGGGGTTTCGACCCGGTCGAACCAATCCGCGATTCACCCGGACGCGTAGCGTCGATACACCCGGACGCGTAGCGTCAATAGACATGCCACTGCATTACGTGGACCCTCACGCGGTGCGCAGTCCGCTGTACCGGGCGATCGTGCGTTTCGGCCGCAGCCGATACGGACAGTGGTACGCGCACACCGTCGCCCGCCGCATCGATCCGTGGATGTACCGCGCCACGCGCGGATGGCTCATGTCTCGGCCGTGGACGGTCGCGACGGCACCCTTGACGACCACCGGCGCCCGATCCGGTCGAGCCCACGAAGTTCAGCTGACCTACTTCCACGACGGGGACAGCCCGATCCTGATCGCCTCGAACTACGGCGGGTCCCGACATCCGCACTGGTACCACAACCTGATCGCGCACCCCGAATGCAAATTCGGCGACGATGCATTCGTGGCCCGCGAGATCACCGACCCCACCGAATACGACCGCCTGTACGCGCTCGCGGAGCATGTCTATGCGGGATACGGCGACTATCGCACGGCAACAGCTCGTTTCGATCGCCACATACCCGTGTTCCGGCTCGAGCCAAGCCACGAGTGACACCGCCGCCGGGTAGGTCCGTGATCGACGCGCCGATTCGGAATTCGCCCCTCCTGCAAGA
>NZ_JBAQXC010000112.1:0-1692 GCF_049299235.1 Rhodococcus sp. (in: high G+C Gram-positive bacteria)
GGTGGGTGGCGCTGAGCGGCGCGTGCGCGGCGTGCGCGATCGAGCGGGTCGCGGTGGGGTTGGACGCGTCGGTGTGGCCGACGCTCACCACCGAGCCGTGCGCCTGCAGCATCGTCGACAATTCCGCGAAGTGCGGTGTCTCCGGGGCGATCGTCATCGACCGGATGTGTCCGCGCCCGACGGACAGCAACGATTCGAGCAGTGCCGGATCGCCGTCGATGATGCTCGCCGGATCTTGTGCGCCGCAACGCAGTACCGACAGAAATGGGCCTTCGAGGTGGATCCCGGCGAGGGTTCCGTCGTCGACGAGCGAGGCCAGCAGCTCGACCCGGCGGTGCAGCACATCCGCCGGGGCGGACACCAGAGATCCCATCACCGACGTGGTGCCGCGGCTGCCGTGATGATCAGCGGCCGCGGTGGCGCCGTCGACGTCGGCTTCGGGGAAGCCGAATCCGGCGGCGCCGTGGCAGTGCACGTCCACCAGGCCGGGAATGATGACGGCTCCGGGGGCAATCGGTTCCGGCAGTGGGCCGGTCCACTCGGTGGCGGGCCCCGCCCACACCACGGTCCCGTCGGAGGTCTCGACGGCACCGTCGGCGAGCAGTCGACCACCGGTCACCAACCTTCCACGCAGAATCACGCGGTCGGTCGTCACCGGAACCGTCCCGCCTCCGCAATCGCCGACGCGAAGGTCGAGGTGATGAATGCGGGGTCGGTGATCGCGGTGCCCACCACCACCGAATCCGCGCCGAGCGCGATCGCTTCGGCGGCGGCGGCGGGGCTGTGGTAGCGACCCTCCGCGATCAGGACCGCGGACGGCAGTGCCGCCCGCAGTTCCGCGATGAGCTCGAGATCGGGGCCGTCGAGTGCGCGGCTGTTCTCGGTGTAGCCGGCGAGGGTACTCGAGATGATGTCGGCACCCGCCTCGGCGGCGGCGAGGCCGTCCTCGAGGGTGCCGCAGTCGGCCATCACGAGCGCGCCGCGCGCGTGCACCGCGGCGACGGTGTCGGCGAAGGTCAGTCCGTCGGGGCGGGGCCGTAGGGTGGCGTCCGCGGCGACGATCTGCGCGCCGGCGTCGACGACCTCCAACGCCGATTCCCTTGTCGGAGTGATGAACACGCCCGAGGAACCGATTTTCGTCAGGCCGATCACCGGAACGTCGACGGTGGCGACGACGGCCGCGACATCCGGTGTGCCGCCGACCCCGCCGCAGCGGACGGCGACGGAACCGCCGTCGACGGCAGCGCGCGCCATCCGTGCGATGGTCGCGGTGTCCCGCAGGGCGTGGCCGTGGCCGGCCTGACAGGACACGATCAGCTTCCCGGTGATGATCGTCCGGAACTCGTCGAGTGTCATGGCATTCCAACTTCTGTGGTGACGGAGTGTGCTGTGGTGACGGAGTGTGCTGTGGCGGCGAGCAGCGCGGCTCCCACCAGGGGGGCGTCGGTGCCCAGCTGTGCGGCGACGATGTCGGTGGCGGCGACCGGGCCGAACGCCTCGGCGCGGAAGGCCGCCTCGAGCGGGCCGAGCAGGTCCGGTCCGATCTGGGCCGCACCGCCGCCGATCACGATCACCTCGGGATCGAACGCGGTGGCCAACCCGGCGAGTGTCCGACCGAGCAGTCCGGCGCCGTCGGTGATCGCGGCCCGCGCGGCCCGGTCACCGGAGCGCATGAGCGCCACCACGTCCTGC
>NZ_JBAQXC010000113.1:0-4423 GCF_049299235.1 Rhodococcus sp. (in: high G+C Gram-positive bacteria)
CCCCCACCGAGGCGGCGCTCGCCGTCATCCGGTCCGTCGAGGGCGACCGCCGCTTCTACGGCGGCGCTGTCGGCTGGTGCGACGCCGCAGGTGACGGCGACTGGGTGGTCGCGATCCGCTGCGCGGAAATCAGCTCCGACAGATTGCGCGCGCTCGCGTGGGCCGGGGGCGGGATCGTCGCCGCGTCCGAGCCCGACGCCGAACTCGACGAGACGACCGCGAAACTGCGAACACTGCTCGGTGTGCTCGGCCGATAGCGCGCGACGCTTCCCGTGACTCGGGTGATACCTTGACGCGGTGCGATACGGCCGCGGGGACTTCCCGCGCCGACGTTGACGATGGGGAGATGGGCATGGCGAAGTTCCTTGGACCCGGCCTGGGTAGCGCTGCGATCGGCGTCGTCCTCGGCGCTGCAGCAGTGTTCGGCGTGACCGCCGCGGTGCAGGACAACAGCCGCCCGGACATCGACCGCAGCGGAAACGCCGATTCGTCCCTCCTGAACCAGGTTGAGTACGGCAGCCGCTGACGGCGCCGGCAACGCTGCGAGTTCACGCGCTTCCTCCGGTGGGCCGGCCCCGCACGATGCGGGGCCGCCCGCCGAACCCCTCCCGTCCGACGACGCACTGTCGCGCCGGTGGTTGTTCACGGCCGCCGCGGTGGCGTTCGTCTTGGCATTCGCGCAGGCCCCCGGCCTTGTCGTCGCCGACACCAAATACGACCTGACGCAGAACCCGGTGGGGTTCCTGGCCCGTGCCGCGCATCAGTGGAGCAGCATCGCCCCGCTCGGGCAGGTCCAGAACCAGGCCTACGGCTACTTCTTTCCGCACGGCACGTTCTTCGCTGCCGGGCAGATTCTGCACGTGCCCGCGTGGATCACCCAGCGAATCTGGTGGGCGCTGCTGCTGATCGCCGGGTTCTGGGGAGTCGTACGGCTCGCCGAGGCACTGGGTATCGGCAGCCGCAGTTCCCGGATTCTCGCCGCAGTGGTGTTCGTGCTGTCCCCGCGCGTCCTGACGACCCTCGGGTCGATCTCGTCGGAAACCCTGCCGATGATGCTGGCGCCGTGGGTGCTGATTCCCGTGGTCCGGTACGCGCGCGGCGATTCCGGTCGCTCCGCCCTGCACTTGGGCGCGCAATCCGCGGCCGCGGTCGCCCTGATGGGTGCGATCAACGCGGTCGCGACCGCAGCCGCCTGCCTCGTCGCCGGCGTGTGGTGGCTCGCGCACCGGCCGAACCGGGCGTGGTGGCACTTCACGATCCGGTGGATTCCGTGCTGTGTCGTCGCGGTGCTGTGGTGGATGGTGCCGCTGTTGTTGCTCGGCCGCGTCAGTCCGCCCTTCCTCGATTTCATCGAATCGTCCGGTGTCACCACCGAGTGGACGTCACTGGCGGAGATCCTGCGCGGCACCGACAGTTGGACTCCCTTCGTCTCCCCCGAACGCATCGCCGGTGCGGTGCTGGTGACCCAGCCCGCGGCCGTGCTCGTGACGGGTCTGCTGGCGGCCGCAGGCATGGCCGGGCTCGCGATGCGGTCGATGCCCGCGCGTGGCCGGCTGACCGCGATCCTGTTCGTCGGTGTCGCCGGGCTCGCCGCCGGTTACGTCGGCGAACTCGGCTCGCCGTTCGCCGACCAGGTGCGGATGTTCCTGGACTCCGGGGGTGCCGCGCTGCGCAACGTGCACAAACTAGAGCCCCTGGTCCGGCTGCCGCTGGTGCTCGGCCTCGCGCATCTGCTGCGGCGCGTGCCGATGCCGGGCTCCGTGCCGTGGTCGCGGGCCCGCAGCGCCTTCGCGCATCCGGAACGGGACCGGATGGTCGCGTTCACCACCCTCGTCGTGGTCGCCGCGGCCCTGGCGACGTCCCTGGCGTGGACCGGCAAGCTCGCACCGCGAGGCGCCTACGACGAGGTTCCCGAATATTGGCATGAGACCGCGGCGTGGCTCGGTGAACACACCACCGACCGCGGCGAACGCGCCCTGATCGTGCCGGGCGCCCCCTTCGGCAGTCAGGTCTGGGGCTTGACCCGCGACGAACCGATCCAGGCTCTCGCCGAATCCCCGTGGGTATCGCGCGACGCGGTGCCGCTGGTGCCGCCCGGTGCGATCCGCGCCCTCGACTCGGTGCAGCGGCTCATCGCCGACGGCAGGCCCTCCGACGGGCTCGCTGCGACGCTGCACGGCCAGGGCATCGGCTACGTGGTCGTGCGCAACGATCTGGATCCGGACACCTCCCCCGCGGCGCGCAGCGCCCTGGTGCACCAGGCCGTCGACGGTTCCCCCGGACTCGTCCGGGTCGCCGAGTTCGGGCCCGAGATCTACCGCGGCCTCGACGCGGACTTCGTCGCGGACGCCGATCTGCGACCGCGCTACCCGGCAATCGAGATCTACCGCGTCGATGCACCGCAGGCCGCACCCGCCGGCCCGTACGTGGTCGACGCCGCTTCCGTTCCGCGCGTGCAGGGCGGACCCGAATCGCTGCTGCAACTCGCCGCGGGTGAACCGTCGTTGCCCGGTCCGGTACTGCTCGCCACGGACGCCCACCGCGCGGGCCTGCCCGTCGACGCGGTCACCGTCACCGACACCCCCACCGATCGGGAAACCGATTTCGGTCAGGTCGACTACCATTCGTCGGCGATCCGGGCCGCGGACGACCCGCGCCGCACCCACAACCTGGTGCCGGACTATCCGGTCGCGGACACGGACCTCGTCCGTGCCGAATGGGAGGGCGCGCACATCGGGGTGTCCAGCGCAGCGTCGGACGCCACCCAACTGGGCGGCACCTCACCGGGCAGCGGACCCGCCGCGGTCGTCGACGGCGATCCCACCACCGGCTGGCACAGCAACGGACTCGAATCCGCCGTCGGACAGTGGATGCAACTCGATCTCGACACCCCGATCGAGGCCGGCATGCTGCACCTGACGACGAGTCCCGGGGCGCTCGGCGCAGCCGTCAAATGGTTGGAGGTCGCCACCGACCGCGGCACCACCGCCGTCCGGGTCGAGAAGCCCGGCCGGGAACAGACGGTCGCGTTGCCGCTGGGCACCACCACGTGGATCCGGATCACCGCCACCCACACCGACGACGGCACAACAGGCAGCCAGTTCGGTCTCACCGAGGTCGCGGTGGACGACTTCACCGATCGTGCAGACCCGCACCGCATCGACATTCGCCGTCGCATCGTGCTGCCCCCGGTCCCGGACGGCGCCGAGGTGCTCGGCTGGCAACTGAGCCAGGAGTTCCCGGGGCGCGGAAGTTGCGTCGACACCCCCGATCGGGTGCGCTGCGCCCGAGGTCTGGCGACCTCCGCGGAGGAACCGAACACGTTCACCCGCACCCTGTCGGTGCCGGCGGACACCGAGATCACGCCGCAGGTGCGGGTACGGATGCGGCCCGGTCCGGCCGCGGAAGCGATCGCCGCGCAACCGGATCGGATTACCGCGAGCGGTGCCGCCGACGTCGTCGACCTGTCCGGATCCGCGTTCGCCGTCACCGACGGAGATCCGCGCACATCCTGGACGGCACCGGAATCCGCCCTCGAACCGGGTAAACCGCGCCCGACGGTGACCCTCGAACTGCCCGCGGCCGAACTCGTGACCGGTCTGGATGTGGCGTCGAGTCTCGGTGCCCTGCCGGTCGCGCCGACCCGGATCGCCGTCAACCTCGGTAACGGTCCGCAGGTGCGCGACATCGACTTCGACGCCGACAGTTCCGCCCGCGTCGATCTGGTCCCGCACGTCACCGACCGGATCGTCGTCAGTCTCGTCGACTGGCCCGACGTCCTCGACCAGACGATCCTCGGGTTCGCGAAGCTCACACCGCCCGGTCTCGCCGAGGTCACCGTCCTCAGTTCCGGAACAACAGTCGTCGGACCGCAGGATCCGGTCGCAGGCCGGACGGTGGCCGTCGGCTGCGACAGCGGTCCGATCGTGACGGTCGGCGACCGCACGTACCCCACGTCGGTGACCACCACGGTGGGAGCCCTGGCCGCAGGTGCGGAGATTCCCGCGACGCTGTGCGGCACCGACACCGTCCCACTGCCCGCGGGCCGCGTGGACATCGACGTCGCGCCTGGCACCGCGTTCGTCGTGTCGAGCGTGAACCTGCCGGTTCCCGGCGCGGCGCCGCCGGTACCCGCATCCGTCGAACTCGACCGGGGTGTGTGGACCGAGGACCTGCGTGAACTCCAGGTACCGGCCGCCGACACCGAACGGATCGTCGTGGTGCCCGAGAGCACCAACGTCGGCTGGGTCGCGACCGCGCCGGACGGCGGCGAACTGACACCTGTGGTGGTCGACGGCTGGCAGCAGGGCTGGATCGTGCCGGGCGGAACCGGCGGTACCGTCACCCTCACGTTCGCGACAGACCGCTGGTATCGCGCCGGGATCTTCGGTGGACTACTGCTGCTGATTCCCCTGTTCGCGGC
>NZ_JBAQXC010000114.1:0-138018 GCF_049299235.1 Rhodococcus sp. (in: high G+C Gram-positive bacteria)
GGGGTGGGTTGCAGGCGTTGTATCTGACCGGTGGTTCGTCGCGGATCCCGTATGTGCATCGGCGGTTGGCGGAGCTCGGTCCGATCGCGACGTTGGACGACCCGAAAACGGTGGTGGCCAAGGGCGCTGCGGGGTTCGTCTCCGGCGGACGCGCCACCGATCCGATTCTGCTGCGCGACACCGAGATTCTCGCCCGGGGGGCCGGTCGGCCCCAGCCGGTTCCTCCGGTCGGGGTGCGCGGTCCCGTCCCGGCGTCTCCTCGTTCCGCGGCACCGAAGAAATCTCGTAAGCCGCTGGCGGTGGCCGGTGCCGCGGTCGCGGCCGTTCTCGTCGCCGCCGGGGCGGTATTCTTCGTCACCCGACCGGATACGGCCCCGGCGGCCGCGACCGCATCGGCCCGCGCTCTCGCCGTGGTCGACGGAACGGAACCTCTGGACAGTTCCGCTCCCGCCGCGACCGCGGACTCGACGTTCATCAGCGAATCCACCGACGACGTGACCGCGCTGCTGCCGTCGAAACTCGTCATGTCGTCGAGCACGTGCGCGAAGTCGGGTACGTCGGAGAACGACGCACTGCAGGTGCGTTGCCTGATCAACGTGAACTCGGGTCTCGGCAAGGCGATCGGCATGGAACCGAGCGACTACCTGGGTGTCACCGCATGGCGCGACGACAAGTACGCGCGGTCGCATCTGATCGAGTTGCGGGACAACATGACCGACGATTCCACCACGATCACGTCACCCGAGGGGAACCGTGTCGTCCGATACACCACGAACGGCTCGGTCACCTCGTTCGAACTTGTCGACACGTCCCGCGGATTGCTCGTCGAGTTCCCCAGCCGCACCGTCGATCAGGGTACGGCGCTGCTGAAGGAACTGGGCTACACCGCCTGAACGTGGCCAACACCCGTGTGCCTTTGTGGCCCCTCCGACGGCCCAAAAGGCACACCGTCCGGGGCGAAGAAGAGGCGCCGCGCGATGGGCCGACCGAGGCGACTCGTCATCGCGCGGGTGAGCAACTGCCCGGCACGAATCGTGAGTGCGCTCGCAGGTGCGTACATCCTCATTCCGCCACCCGGCATCTGTTGTCCCCGTTTCACATACGGGCGCATGGTCGTTTCGTACCGCTCGAACGCGCGACGGTGGTCGCCGTGCGCGTCGGCAAGTTCCCCGGCCAGCACGTATGCCCCGACGAGTGCGAGACTCGTACCCATGCCGGTCAGGGGGCACGGGCAGTACCCGGCGTCGCCGACAAGCACGACCCGGTCTCGCGACCAATGATCCATGTGCACCTGCACGATCGCGTCGAGATAGAAATCGTCGGCAGCCCGGGCGGCATCCACCAGCACCGGGACATGCCAACCGGCACCGGCGAACCTCTCGGCGATCAGGCGGCGTTGGGCATCGAGATCGTCCCGATCGTAGACCAGCGGCTTCGACGCGAATGCCAGCGACGCCTTCATCGTCGCCGGGTCGCGATCCGGGCGTATGGAGGCGACCAGCCCGCCCGGCGCCTGGAACATCTCGTACCAACCGTCCGTCCCCACCGCACTCGGGGCCGTGAACCACGCGGTATAGCCGCCGACAGGCCGTACGAAACGCTCCTCGGGGCCGAAGGCCATGCGTCGCACCGCCGAATGCGGGCCGTCCGCTCCCACGACGAGATCGACTGTCCGGGTGGTTCCGTCGGACAGCGTGGCGGTCACCGCATCGGCGGTGCCGGTAAGTGCGGTGATTCGGGTGCCGAAGAGATACTCGGCGTGATCGGCGGTGGCAGTGTAGAGGAGGCCGGCGAGATCGCCTCGGAGGATTTCGATTTCGCTGACGATGCCGTGTCCGCCGAAGGCGTCGACCGGCATCTCGGCACGGTGCCGGCCCGCAGCGTCGACCCACGTGATGCCCTTCTGATCCAATGAGGCCGCACGGGCGACCGGCATCAGGTGCATCTTCTCGACGACGGTGCGACCCGCGCCCCGCAGGTCGACCGTTTGACCGCCGGGACGGATGCCCGGTGCCGATTCGACGACGATGACGGTCCATCCGTACGTGTGGAGCCAGTAGGCGAGTGCCGGACCGGCGATGCCGGCTCCGCTGATCAAGGCGGTGTTTGTGCGGGTCATGTCGGACTCCTCGCTCGCGGGACATCTGATGGACGTCCTCTCGATCTACCGTCCAAATTACGATGTACGCGTGTGCACTACCAGTGGTGCATCGACAAAAGTGCCTCGATATCGCAGTATGTGCACTAGTACGATCGGCACGTATCAGAATCTACGTACGCACCGCACTAGTACAGTGAGCGAAGGAACCCCATGACCCCGCCGTATCTGCAGATCGCCGAATCACTCCGCGACCGCATCACGTCGGGCGCACTACGACCGGGGCAACCGGTGCCCTCGACCCGGAAGATCGTCTCGGAGTGGGGCGTGGCGATGGCCACGGCGACGAAAGCCCTCACCGAGCTACGCAACCAAGGACTCGTTCGCATGCTGCCCGGAGTGGGGACCGTGGTCGCCGAGCAGTCCGGTACAGACGCGAACGATCCACCGATGTCGCCGCCGCACACGCGGCACGGTCCGATCGTTCTGTGTGCCCTGCGGATAGCAGACACCGAAGGTATCGAGGCGCTGTCGATGCGGCGGATCGCCGCCGACCTCGGTATCGCACCGATGTCGCTGTACCGGCATGTGACGAACAAGGAGGAATTGCTGCTGCTCATGCGGGAGAGCGCCTTCGGTGACATCGCGCTGCCCGACCCTGCGGATCGAACCTGGCGGGAACAACTCGAACTGTCCGCCGTCGCGCTGTGGAAGGTATATCGGCAGCATCCCTGGCTGGCGCGCACGTCGTCGCTGACCAGGCCGCACGCCGGGCCGAACCAGTTGCGCTATTCGGAGTGGCCCCTGCGGGTTCTCACCGAACTCGGCTTCGACGCGGAAACCGCGTTCCTGCTGCATGTCACGCTGTTCAACCTCGTGCACGGCACGGCGGCGAGCCTCGAAGCCGAGACACACGAGCAGGCCGCGACGGGTCTGGACGCGGACCGGTGGGTCCGTCGCCGCCACGAGCGAGGCGTCGCACTGATCACGTCCGGGTACTACCCGTACGCGGAGCACGTGTTCCTCGGCGGCAGCGTGGACCTCGACCTCGACGATGTCTTCGCCACGGCACTTGCCACGATGCTCGACGGGATCGCCACCCGGATAGGTGATGCCCCGTGTGCCTTTGTGACCCCTCCGACGGCCCAAAGGGCACACGGGGTCTGAGCCGCTGGCCGGTAGCGACGAAATGCCGCTACGGTTCTGCCTGTGGCACCTACTGTTCGCTGGTTTGCTCTAGTTGTACTCTTCGGCAGCGGTGCGCTCGCCGCGTTCGCGATCCGGGAGTCGGCGGCGTTCGACTTCGAATACGCGACCCACCTCGGATGGACCGGCATCTTCGTCACCCCGCAATGGGCCGGGACGGTCGCGGCAGTAACCGCGGGCGGCACGCTGGCGGCGTTGCTGCACAGCGGAAATCGAACTGCGGTCGCGATGACGACACTCGCGGGCGCGGTGGCGATCGGCGCGCCCGATATCGCCTCGGTGGCGACCGCGCCGGCCGGCACCATCAACGCGATCGGTGCAGGGTTGTTGCTCGCCGCGGCCGGCTACACAGCGGCCGGGAGTCGCGATCGGTTGGTCGCCCTGTCCATCGGCGTACTCGCCGCAACGATGTTCTTCGGGGTGACCGGGCTGTGGCGCGTCCCGACCGACCGGTGGGCGGTCACGCTGCCGGGTGAACCATTCTATGTCGCAGCCACCGTTCCACTACCGATCCTGATCGCCGCGGTGGTGGTTCTCGGCGCGGTGATCTTCACGACGAACCCGCCCGGTTCGGCTGTGGACCGCCGGTCGGTGCTCGCCGGAATTGGCCTGCCCGTGATCTTCCTGATGCTGTACATCGTCCTCGGTTCCACCGAGTCGGGGCCGATCTCATGGACGCTCGCGGTCGTCCTCGCGGTCGCCGCGGTCATCGGTGCAGCATGGTGGCTTCCCACTCTACATGGGCGAGTATTATTGCTGGGCTTGGCATTCGCCGCTGTGACGATCGGTCAGGTTTCTTATTCCACCGGCTCGGAACGGTGGCTCCTCGGCGGTGTCTTCCTGCTCGCGGGAGCCGCTACCGGGCGGAGATATCCGAGCGTGGCGCTGCCGGTGGGGTTGGCGCTGCTCGTCGTCGTGACCGCCACCGGACTGCTTCCGAGCGGCGGCAGTGCCGGTCACGTGATGATCGCCGCGTATGCGTTGGTATTGCCGGGCATACTCGGGCTTTCCGTCGCATCTGTCCTGTCCACCACCACGGTGCATCCGCCGACCGTTGAGCGCCGCGACACTTCCGCTCGCGATGACGTTCTTCGCGGTTTCCGCTCCCACCGCGCCGGTGGAGTTGGCGTGGTCGAACGGATATCCCCCATCGAGCCCGGGGATCGTGATCAGCGTTGTCACACCGCTTCCGGGTGCTGTCGTCGCCGCAGCGGTGACCGTCGCCGTCGCGGCATTCGGCATCCTACGGCCGTTGGTACCGAGGCACCCACCGATGAACGACTGAGCACCAACAGTTTTCGTATCAGGAAGGTCAGAAGTACACGTAGATCGGACGGATCGGGTTGGGAATCAGCCGTAGGTCGTGCGGAACATCGTTCGTGTCGTACTGAACGCACTCGTGGATCTGCACGTAGTGCCCGTCGCCGCGACATTCGATGGTGCGGGCGGCGCCGTACGGGCTCAGGATGATCGGCTTGTAGACGTTCACACCGATCAGAGCGCCGGGGTCGAGAGGTGCGACGAAGTAGTCGGTGCGGTCACGAACCGCATTGAAACCGTACGGGTCGTCGGCGGGTTCCGCCGAGGCCACCGCGGTTGCTGTCAGAAGGGCCCCGACTGCGATTGCGGCGGTCGCGAAAATACGAGCGAACACGAGCGTCCTCCTTCGAGTGGTGAACCCACGTCATTCGCACATGATAGGGCCGATCGAGGACGTTCGTCGGAAGACCGACTCCCCCGTCGTACCACTTGATCACCCGCGTTGCCCGATCACCAGATCTCGTGATCGCTGTCGGACACCGTGAATCCGTGCTTGCCTGCCCCACATGTGATACCGGCCGATTCGGCAGCGGAGCAGGTGAACGGCCCGACGATCAGTGACTCTCCGTACGGCAGGGTCAGCGCCAGCCGGTCCGGATCCATGAACATGATGTCGCCGATGCTGACGAACTCGGGACGCGCCGCCACGGCCATGACCACCGAGTTCGGGGGTACCAACGCGTCGGGGGCGCCACTGCCCGCCACTTTCGGGGCGTTCTCGGGCATCGTGCCCTGGCAACCGACGATCGGATCGCTCCTCATGAGGATCGCGCACTCGAATCTGCTGTTTTCGGAGACGAAATAGTAGGTGGTCTGGTCGGCGCTGCGGTAGTCGTCCGGATTGGCCTCGACCGGAGTCGCCCGAGTCGTCGTCGTCGTGGTCGTGGTTGCGGTCGTCGTGGTCGGTGCGCCGGCGATGGGCGTGAGCTGCAGGTTCCGCAGACCGAGCGCGAAGTCGTCGGGCGCGACCTTGACGTAGCCATTTCCTTCCACGACGGCGTTCTCGAGAATGCAGTCGGTGGCTCCGCCGAGGCAGGACAGTCGTTCCCAGTAGCCGCCCGACGAATCCAGGGGGCGCACCGCGTATTCGCCTGGTGCGATGTCGGTGCCGACCTGTAAAACGTCGGTCGCCGGAAGTTGCTGGGTGGTGGTGAGCGTGCCGGTCACCGCGGCGTCCGCGTCGGCGGTGTCGGTTCCGGAATTGCTCCACACCACCGCGGCCGCGGCCCCGATCGCAACAGCGACCGCGACAGCCGACGCCACCACGATCGGCCACGTCCGGCGTCCCGGTGCCGGTGCAGCCGGCTCCGGGGCCGAGAACGACGACGCCGGCCCCGGCGCAGGGACCGGGTTCTGCATGACCCACGTCGGCGCGGGCTGCGGCGCCACCACACGATCCGCGACCGGAGACCGATCAACAGCGAGCAGAGCACCTTGTGCAACAACAGTTTTCGGATCGTCGAGTGTGGCGATCGGGCCGAGTTGCCCGATACGCGCGTGGACCAGCGGGGTGCGCGCCGACCCCCCGGTCAAATACAACGCCGCGAGCTGACCCGGCATCACACCCGCATCGGTGAACGTGGTCCGGGCCAGCGTTGCGGCCTTGTCGATGTCCCCCGCGATCAACTCTTCGTATTCGGCACGGGTGATGGTGACCGTCTTCCGGTACCGGCCGGTGTCGACGGAAATCGACGCGCTCGGCGACTCCGACAACAGTTCCTTCGCCCGCCGAACCTGCTCGTCGACCGCCCGTTGCACGTGCATCGGGGCGGCGCGCAGCGCATGCGCAGCCTCCGACTCGTCGGCCAGTGCTGCTTCGACCCACCGATGCAACCGCGCATCGAAGTTCTTGCCGCCGAGACCATTGTCGCCGCGAGCAGCGACCACCTCGAACGTGCCCGCGCCGGTCGCGGTGAGGACCGCGACATCGAGGGTGCCGCCGCCGAAGTCGAACACCGCCAGCTTCGTACCGGGTTCGGTGCTGGCAGCACGACTGTAGTGGTGCGCCGCGGCCCGCGGTTCGGACACCGTGATGACGATCCGCGGGTCGATGCCCGCACGGGCGGCGGCGTTCCTGAGCACCGCGATCTGACCGGGGGACCACGCCTCCGGGTGAGTGAGCACCACCCGGCTCGGCATCTGCCGGTTGTGCGCCGCCAACGCCCGATCGAGGACGGTGGCGAGAACCCCGGAGATCATCGCCTCGACGGCGATGTCGGCACCGCCGATCCGCACCGACGAAACCTGCCCGACAAGTCGTTTCGGGGACGGTACGAACACCGCGGGATTCCGGTCGGCTTCCGCGGCCGCCGCGGCTCCGGTCAGGACCGTTCCCCCGGCGCCGATCGCCACGGACGAGGGCAGCAAGTAGCCGTGATGGGTCAACGCCAACGTTTCGATACGCCCCGACACCGCGCTGGTGTGCGCCGCCGCGGTATTGGATGTGCCGAAGTCGATCGACAACGCCCAGCCGTTCATGACACTCCCATTCGATGTACCGCTCGGCCCGTGCCGGAAACATCATGCCGCACGCCGCCCGCGATACTCGACGCCCGCCACTCGGTGGGATGATGACGCGTGTGCCGATGCCCTCACCGCTGCCCGTCCGGAACGGGATCGGACCCACCCGACTGCGCGTTCCCGTCGCCGGCCCGTGGGCGACGATCGCCGAGTACGTGGTCGCGAAATTCGACCACCTGGACCCCGACGACCTGCGCCGACGGTTCGACACCGGACAGATCGTCGGTGCCGACGGCGGTCCGGTCGACCGGACCGCAGCGTTGGGCACGCACCTATTCGTCTGGTACTACCGCGACCTCCCCGAAGAAGACCCGGTGCCGTTCCGCGAGACGATCGTGCACATCGACGACGATCTCGTGGTGATCGACAAACCCCATTTCCTGCCGACCACACCGGGCGGACGCTATCTGCGCGAGTCGGCGCTCGTGCGTCTGCGGACGCGCCTCGACAACCCGGATCTGACGCCGATCCACCGACTCGACCGGGCGACCGCCGGCCTGGTGATGTTCTCGGCGCGGCCCGCGACGCGCGGCGCCTACCAGTCCCTGTTCGAGAAGCGACAGGTCGGGAAGGTCTACGAGGCGGTGTCGGCGTTGCCTGCCGACTGGGACGACGACGCACCCGTGCTGGCCGGCCGCGCCGTGCCCGTCGTCTACCGCAACCACATCGAATCGCGCCGCGGCGAACTGCGGGTCGTCGTCGATCCGTCGCGCGAACCCAACTCCGAGACGGTGATCGACGTGGCGGCGACCGGTTCGAGTGTGTCCGGCCGCGCGGTGCTGCACACGATCCTGCGCCCGCACACCGGGCGGATGCACCAATTGCGGGTGCATCTGGCGGCGCTCGGCGCCGGTATTCTCGGCGACCGTTGGTATCCCGACCTGCTACCCGAGGAACCGGATGATCACGGCCTCCCGCTCCAACTGCTCGCTCGGGAACTGGAATTCACCGATCCTCTGTCCGAGATACCGCGACACTTCGTCACCGGCCGGACGTTGAGTGAGGCACCCGTACGGCGGTGACGTACCTCGGGGTGGGTGCCTATCGCGGTTCCACCCGCAAGGTGGTGGCACGCGCGTCGAGACTCGTGATCGAACGGGTCGCGGAACTCTCGCCGTACTTGGCGGCATAGGCCACATCCACGGCGTCGTCGGCCGAATCGTCCGGGATGTAGGTGACGTCGCGGGTCGTCCCGTCCCAGCTGATGGTGCCCTCCAGGGATCGGAGTACGCCGCGATACCACTGTCCGTCGGAGCCCCGCACGGAGCGGACGTAGACGTCACCGTCGACGACGACGTGCCACACGATCACCGGGGTCCGCACCGTTCCGTCGCGGCGCCGGCCTGCGACGCGGATCTCGCCGACACGTTCGAGGGAGCGACGATCGTTCTCGTTCCAGGTACTCACAGTTCTTCCTTTCTCGGATGTCAACGACGGCGTGCGGTGGAGACCAGTTCGTGAGCGCCGTAGCCGATGAACGGCACCAGGACCGTCAGCACGGCCAGCAGGCGGGCCGGGCGGCGGCGATCCGCTTCTCCACCGCGTCGCGACCGCCGACTATCTGCGCCTGCACGCTCTTGCCGAATTCCACGCGTGTTTCCGGAGTGGACGAGGACCGGCCGGGCAGCGGCAGTTCGATGCCGGCGGCGGCGAGGACCCGGAACTGGCTCAGTCCGCCCGCCGCGAGTGTCGCGCCGAGTTGCACCAGCAATCGGGTCCGCACGTCGAGCGATTCATCCAATACGGCTGCATCGGAAAGCGTTTCGTCGTATGTGAAGTTGTCGAAGTAGTCGGCCATTTCCGGGTCGGTGCGAGCCAGAGTCGAGGCGTGCTCGCCGAAGAGCTCGGTGCGGTTGCGTCGGGCGTCGTCGCTCGTCGCCGTCACCGGTCCACTCCCGCCGCATGGTGTGCCGCGGTGTAGTCGGAGTCGGCGACCGGTTCGAGCCACGTGGTGGCATCTTCGGGGCCGGAGCCGTCGACGATCGCGTAGTGGCACATCATCGTCTGTGCCGTGCCGCCGTGGAAGTGCTCCTCGTCCGCGGGAATCCATACGCTCTCCCCGGCACGCAGGGCGACGGTGTCGCCGCCGCGGGAGCCGACCAAGCCGACCCCGTCGGTACAGACCAGCAACTGACCGTTGGCGTGGGTGTGCCAATTCGTGCGGGCACCCGGCGTGAAACGGACCAGGCCGCAGGTCAATTCCGAGGTGCCGTCGCCGTCGAACAGCATGTTCAGGTACACATCGCCGGTGAAGTTGGCCGCGGGTGTTTTCACCGTCGGTGTCGGCTGGTTCTTCTGCACGGTGTTGCCTCCTTTGTACGAATCGTTTCATCACTTCGCAGATGTCGGGCGAGATACGGCGCAGTGAGCGATGCAGGATCGTGCGCGACCTCACGCGGTGTTCCGGTGGCGACGACCCGGCCGCCCTCGTCCCCGCCGCCGGGACCGAGATCGATCAGGTAGTCGGCGTTCGCGATCAGGTCGAGATCGTGCTCGATCACGATGACGGTGGCACCGCGGTCGGTGAGACTCTGCAGCACGGTCAGCAGCACGCGGACGTCGAGTGGATGCAGCCCCACGCTCGGTTCGTCGAGCACGAACACCGCATCGGCCTGGTCGCGGTGCATCTGGCTCACAAGTTTCAAACGCTGTGCCTCGCCGCCGGACAGCGAGGGGGTCGCCTCGCCGAGAGTGAGGTATCCGAGCCCCAACTCGTCCAGGCCGGACAGCCGACGGCGCACCCGCGGCAGATCGGCGGTGTGCGCCGCGGCATCACGGACCGTGCAGCGCAGCAGAGCCGGCAGCGAGATGCCGTCGCGGAGGTACGCGTCTGCACGGGGCGCGAAGCGGCTCCCGTCGCAGTCGGGGCAGACGATGTCGACATCGGGGAGGAACTGCACGTCGAGGGAGACTTCACCGGTGCCACCGCATCGTGGGCAGGCCAATGAGCCGGTGTTGTAGGAAAAGTCGGATGCGGCCAGTCCGGCGTCGCGGGCCGCGTCGGTGTCGGCGTACGCCCTGCGTAATTCGTCCATCACCCCGGAATAGGTGGCCACCGTGGAGCGGACGTTCTGGCCGATCGGGGTCGCGTCGACCACATGGACTCTGATGCCGTCCGGTGCCGTGAGCTCCCGCACGTGCGCCGGAACCGCCGCGCGGTCCGTGCCGGACCGTGCGTGCAGAGCGGGGACCAGGGATTCGAGGATCAGCGTGCTCTTGCCCGATCCGGAGACTCCCGTGACCGCAGTCAGCCGGCCGAGTGGGATGTCGATGTCGAGGGGGTGAACGGTGTGGATGGCATCGGTCGCGAGGTGGATCGTCCCGTGGGCGAATACGTTCGCCGGATCGGCTGTGGCGCGGACAACGACTGGTTCGTCGCCGGTGAGGAAGCCCGCAAGAAGCGAGCCGGGGGCGTCTGCGAGAGCACCGGGCGCAGCATCGGCGATGACGGTGCCGCCTTCGGTGCCGGAGCCTGGGCCGATCTCGATCAGCCGGTCCGCCTCCCGGAGAACCTGCACGTCGTGGTCGACGAAGACCACCGAATTGCCGTCGGCGAGCAGGTCGCGCATCACCCCGAGCAGACCGTCGACGTTGACCGGATGCAGGCCGATGGACGGCTCGTCGAGAACATAGAGGACGCCGGTGGTGCGGTTGCGGACGGCCCGGGCCAATTGGGCGCGCTGTCGCTCGCCGGTGGACAGGGTCGAGCCTGCTCGGTCCAAGGTGAGGTAGCCGAGGCCCAGTTGCACCAATCGGTGTGCCATGTCGAGCACGGTCTCGGTCAGTGCGCGGGCCATGCCCTGCATGTCGGCCGGCAACGTTGCGGGAACATCGGGTATCCACGCAAGCACGTCGTCGAGGGTCTTCGCGGTGACCTCCGCCAGGTTGAGCTCGCCGATCCGCGGTGCCCGTGCTGCGGGGGCGAGTCGGCTGCCCTGGCAGTCGGGGCAGACACCTTCACGAAGGAAGCGACCGACCTTGGACAGCCGCCTCTCCGTGTCGGCGCGCTCGAGTTCCGCGGTGACCGTCAGCCGAGCATTGCGGAAGGTGAAGTCGAGTTCATGGATCCCCTTCTTGCTGGTGACAACGATGTGTTTCTTCTCTTCCGGACCGTCGAGCACGATCTGCCGTTCGTCGTCGGTCAGCTCGTTCCAGGGCACGTCGGTGCGTACGCCGAACTCACGGGCGATGTCGGGTTGCACGTTGAACCCGAACATCTGCCACGGGAGCACGGCCCCGCCGTCGAGGGTCTTGGTGGGGTCGGGGACGAGCGCCGCGTCGTCGACCGCGCGCACGACGCCGGTGCCCTGACAGCCGGGGCACGCGCCGGTGGAGTTGAAGGACAGGTCTTCGGCGCTCGGCGGATGTACTTGTTCGCCGCACGTCGGGCAGCTGAACGCGACCTCGGCGGCGACGTCGATCGTCGGTGGCACCCGATGTCCGTTGGGGCACACGTGTGTGGCGAGCCGGGAGAACATCAACCGCAGCACGTTCAGCAGTTCGGTGGAGGTGCCGAAGGTGGAGCGGATGTTCGGCACACCAGGGCGTTGCCGCAACGCCAGCGCTGCGGGCACGTGCTCGATCGAGTCCACCGCTGCACGGGGTGCCTGGGACATCCGGCGGCGCGTGTAGGTGGACAGGGCCTCGATGTAGCGGCGGGACCCTTCGGCGTACAGCACTCCCAGCGCCAGCGAGGACTTGCCGGAGCCCGATACCCCGGCGATCCCGACCAGGGAGCGCAGCGGTACATCGACGTCGATTCCGCGCAGATTATGTACCCGAGCACCTCGGACCGCGATGTGGTCGGGCTGCGATCCGGTCATGACACGCCTCGGTCTCGGTCCTCGATCGTCTCGCCGGGGCTCCCGGCCGACTGCCCGGTCCGCTCCGGTTGGAGCAGTGTGTGTGCCTCGGCAGTCGTCAACGGTGGAACCGGCAACTCCGACCGGGCACCGGGGTGCGCCCTGAGTCCGTCGATCGCGATCCACAGGTACCGGCGGAACAGCTGCTCGACGTCGTCGCGGCCGTCGAGGACCGGGCCGTCTTGCGCCACCACTGCCACGGCACTGAATGCGATCTGCAGGAAAATCAGGTCGGTGCCGGTGACGTCGGCGCGCAACACCCCTGCCGATCGGGCACGTTCTGCCACACGATCAACCAAGGGGGCGAGGCGGTCTCGGCTCTCGTCGTACTTCGCAGGACGGCCGTGCCGGCCGGCGAAAATCTGCGCCATCCCGCGATCCCGCGCCTGCAGAGCCAAGGACTGCTCGAGGTAGCGAACCAGCCCGACCCAGGGGTCCGGCTCGTCCAGAGCGGCACGCAGAATCTGCTCGATCTCCTCGTTCTGGCGTTCCAGGATCGCGTCGACGAGCTCGTCCTTGTTCGCGAACCGTCGGTAGGCAGTTCCGACGCCGACACCCGCATGGTGGGCGACGTCGTTGAGCGTGACGCCCAACCCGCGCTGCGCGAACAACTCGCGACCGGCAACGAGCAGACGTTCGCGGTTGAGCGCCGCGTCCTTGCGCAGCTTTCGATCGGTCGCACTCGTCGAGGTCATGACGCAACGATACATCAAACGGATGGACAATATCCATATAATGGATACTCTAGCTACCCGGATATCAAAAATCCGTATCGAAGACGGTGCCGAGGGAGAGGTGCTGTCGGGATAGACCTTCAGCCGGCCCTTCGCCGGCGGATGTGGATCGCACGTCGGATCGTCGATCTGCGGAAAAAGTTGCCACAACCGGACGAGATCAAATCCGCATGAGTGATACCGTGAATATGTGGATAAAGAAGGTCCACTTACTGGTCGATAGGATCTCGGAAGGAATCGACGATGACAATCGCACAACCTCACTTCACCCTCAACAACGGCGTCACGCTCCCGCAGATCGGATTCGGCGTCTACCAGACCCCGCCCGACGAGACAGCAGAAGCGGTGCAGACCGCATTCGAGACCGGCTATCACCACATCGACACCGCCGCCGCGTATGGGAACGAGAAAGGCGTAGGCACGGCGCTGAAGCGTTCAGGACTCGACCGCTCCGATATCGTCGTCGAGACGAAGGTCTGGGTCGTCGACTACGGCTACAACCAGACCCTGCATGCGTTCGAGAAGAGCTCGGCGAAGCTGGGCATCGACCGGATCGACCTGCTGATCCTGCACCAGGCCCACCCGAAGGCGTTCGACAAGACGATCCAGGCGTACAAGGCGCTCGAGACCCTGCTCGCCGATGGCAAGGTCCGCGCGATCGGCGTGAGCAACTTCCTGCCCGTACGCCTGGAGCGACTGCTGAACGAGACGGACGTCGTCCCGGCGGTCAACCAGATCGAGGTGCATCCGTACACGCAGCAGCGAGAGTTGCAGGCGTTCAACCGTGATCACGGCATCCTCACGCAGGCGTGGTCACCCATCGGTGGTCTGCGCACGTACGGCAACGGCGACACGCCCCTCACGAACGACACCATCGTCGCGATCGCACAAACACACGACAAGTCCCCCGCACAGATCATGTTGCGCTGGCACATCCAGTCGGGACGCCAGGTGATCCCGAAGTCGGTGCACCCGACGCGTATTGCCGAGAACTTCGATGTGTTCGATTTCGAACTCTCCGCCGAGGATATCGCCCGGATCGACGCACTCGAGCAGGGCATGACGATGGTCCCGGATGAGCTCGACTTCGACTCGTTCGGCCTCGAAATTCCCGAGGCCTGGCACCCGACCACCGCGTCGAGATGAACGAGAACCTCAACGGCATCGACCTGACCGCCGACAGCGGCCATACCCGGATCTGCGCAGACCACAACTGATCTCTACCGACTCCTGATGCAGGCCGCCACGGCCAGGCGATCCTGCGGTCGCCCGGCCGTGGTGCCATACCGATCTATCGTGACCGTCGACTCGCAATCGCGAAGCCGGCGCACGCCACGACGGCGGCCACGACCATCACCACTGCCAGCGGCAGTGCGGTCTGCTCACCGCCGATGCCGACGAGCGGGCTGACGGCACCGGCCAGGCCGAACTGCAGCAGACCCAGCACGGCCGACGCTGCGCCGGGCGCGTGCCGCGCTGAATCGAGCGCCAGTGCGGTCGTGTTGCCGAGCACGAGACCGAGTGAGGCCACTGCGACGAGGATCGGCGCGGCGAGCAGAACGGGCGTGACGTCGGCGAGGACCATTGCCAGCAGAACGAGGATGGCCAGCAGGTTCAGGCCCAATCCGATGCCCGCCAAGCGGGCGGCGCTGATGCGGGCGGCAAGCTTGGCCGCCACCGCGCTGACCACCGCCAGAGCTGTCGCGTTGAGGGCGAACGCGAGGCCGTACTGGAGCGTCGACAGCCCCATCATGTCCTGATAGAGGAACGGGGACGCCGAGATGTAGGCCATCATGGTGGCGAAGCTGAACCCGTAGGCCAACGCATTGCCGAGGTAGCGGCGCGAGGTCAGCTCGCGCAGCACCCCCGTCGAGCCTTCGGTCTGCTCCTCGCGGATGGCCTCGGGTGTGCGGGTCTCGCGCACCACCACGAGCACCGCGACTGCGGCGATCACGCCGAGCGCCACCACGATCCAGAGCAGTCCCCGCCAGCCGATCGTCTCGGTGAGCACGCTACCCAGCACCGGAGCCACGATGGGCGCCATGCCGCCCACGAGCATCATGAGGCTGAAGGCGCGAGCGGCATCCGCGCCGTGTGCCCGGTCGGAGATGATCGCCCGGCCGATGACCATTCCCGCAGCACCGAACAGGCCCTGAAGGAAGCGCAATGCCACCAGAACCCCGATCGTCGGTGCCATCGCCGCGCCGATTCCGACGAGCACATACAGGATGCTGCCGACGATCAAGGGTGTCCGGCGTCCGACACGGTCGGAGAGGGGGCCGAACACCACCTGCCCGATCCCGGCGCCGATGAGGAACGTCGTCAGCGACAGCTGTACGCCCGTGGTCGTCGTGGTGAGGTCCGAGACCATGTCGGGAAAGGCCGGAAGATAGAGGTCGGTGGCGAACGGTGCGGCCGCCGAGAGCAACGCCAGCGTGATGAGGAGGGGCAGCGAGATGGTCGACGACGTGGTGGTCGGTGACGTGGTGGTTGGCGGGGGGCTCGGATGCGGTGGACTGGTGACGGACATGAGCTACTCCATTTAGCTATAGGAACATAGCTATATTAACAGAGATACATTGGAGAAGGGCAGTATGCACACCGACGACTCCGAAATTTCCGACCTGGCCGATCTCATCCTGACGATCGCCCGCAAGATCACCGCTCACGAGATCGACGACGAGTCGTTCGTGCCACTGAGCAACCTGGAGGCCGTTGTGATGCGGTGCATCGATCGGCATCCCGGGATCGGTCCATCCGAGATCGCCTCCGAACTGGGTCTGCGCAGCGGCAACATGAGCGCCGCATTACGTGCCCTCGACGCGAAGGGCCTGATCCTGCGCTCTCCCGACCCGGACGACCGCCGGGCGGTCCGGGTGTTCCCGACACCGAAGGCCGCGGTCAACATCGAGATGCTGCGGGCCGGGTGGATCCGCACGCTTGCACCAGTGATCCCGCCGGACGCCGACCTCACGTCGGTGGTAGCCGTGCTCGAACAGATCGACGCACGATTTCACGCCGGTGGGAAACAGCCGTCCTGACCGCAACCTCGAGCCCGCGCCGGGTCGTGGTCCTGGCTCGCAGCCCAGGAGGCGAGGAATCGCAGGGCGTCGTGGGTGGGACTACCCGACTCGGCGGTCCAGACGACGAGCTGCTGCTCGGCGTCGTGATAGCCGTCGGTGAGCGCGACGAGGTCCTTGCGTCCGTCTGCGCGGACCCCGATCATCACCAGCAGGCACAACTTCTCCCGCTCGAGCCGGACCTCGAGGTGGATGCCGTCGACCCACAGATACACGAAATCGGTGCCCGACAGGTCCCGATCCTGGAACGCCTTCGCCTCGTCCTGCCACTGCGCGGTCAGTCGGGTGATCGAGGCCGCAGACAGCCCGGCACCGGATCCGAGGAACTGCTCCAACGCCGGACCGAATTCGCTGGTCGACAACCCTTGCGGGTACAGCAGCGGCAGCACCTCGTTCATCTGCGGGGACTTGCGCACCCGTGCCGGCAGGATCGCCGACGAAAACTTCTGCCGCTCACCGGCGTCCGGGTCGACGCGCTTGTCGTTGACCCGCGGGGCTTTCACGGTGACCGCGCCCGCTGCAGTGCGGCGGCGAGCATCTGACGGGCGCCGCCCAAGGACGATCTCGTCGAGCAGCGACCTGCCTGCGGCGGTCGCGTTGGAGTCGTCGTTGTTGTCCACTCCCGTGAGCACGGGCGTGCCTTCCCGCCAGCGCGCCAACGCTGGTCTTGATCAGAATTTTCGATTCCCTGCAGATCATCTTCCGGAAAGGCACGCCCTCCCGGGATCCACAGGTTCTGATCATTGCTCCAGGCGCACACACGTATCCACAAAGCAATCCTGATATGTAAAGTTTCGAGAACCGGACCCCGGCACACCCGCGATGACCGTGCCCGAGAAACGAAAGGCCAGAAGCGATGGCGAACCCGAACCGCCTCACGGCTCAGCAATGCGTCGAGGTACTGAAAGAGGAAACCGGCGACGAGATCAAGCCGGTGACCTTCCACTCCTACGTCAACCGAGGCCACGCCCCCAAGCCGGTTGAGAAGATCGGCAACACACCCCTGTGGAAGCGCAGCGAGATCGTCGAGTGGGCCCGCAACCGGCCCGGCCGCGGCGCGCGTACCGACCTGCGCAAGCCACGCCGGCGCACCCGGGCGACCGATCAGTCGGACACCAGCAGCTAGCGATCCCACCCGGGACGTGCCATCACCGCAGCTCAACGCATATTTCTAGAAGCACGTCACTCCCGCGTGACATCCGGAGACGAGCCTGCGTGCGTACACCCGGAGCACGGCGCCGACAGATGGACGAGCAGAGGGAACGAAAGCAGAACCCCGAACCTTTTGGTACCGAATACTGTACCGAAGTGGTACCGTTTAATGTACCGGTCCACGAGCTGAACCGAGAGGCTCCGGGGAAGGAGTATCTATGACCGCCATCACTGCTTCCGAAGCGAGGAAAAACTTCTTTCCGCTGGTCGAACAGGTCAACGAGGACCACACCCCTGTGGAAATCGTATCCAAGCGGGGCAATGCCGTCCTGATGTCGAAGGATGACTACGACGCCATGCTCGAGACCTCGTACCTGATGCAGTCCCCGGCCAACGCCCAACGACTGCTAGCCAGCATGAAAAGGGCTCGTGGAGGTGAATACACCGAAAGGGAACTCATCGAGTGAACATCACCTTCACCGACGAAGCCTGGGACGACTACCAGTTCTGGATCTCGACCGATAGAAAACAGCTCAAGCGTGTCAACGAGCTGATCAGGGATTGCCGACGAGATCCGTACTCGGGGATCGGCAAACCCGAACGGCTCAGACACGCCCTGTCAGGACTGTGGTCTCGACGTATCGACAAGGAACACCGCCTGGTCTACGAGGTCATCGACGGTGCCCTGGTCATCATCGCCACCCGCTACCACTACTGACCCGATCCACGGTCCGACGACCGAATCCGTGCGGAATCCTCGCTCCTGACCGAGCAACCGCCGACATCCTTGCCGATGGTCGGGGGTTGCTTGCTCATGGTCGAGATCCAGACTCGACACGACGAACACCCTCAGCTCCGACCCGTCCCCGCGCGGGACAGGCCATCACCGCCGGTCGCAGCAATTGTTCGGACGGTCTAGATGACTGATTCCTTGATCAGTGTCAGTGGTCGAAGGCAATCAACGACCGTTTGACGGGATTACCGATGTTCCAGTTGTGCCAGATCCCTTCCGCCATCGCCAGCAGACGCTGCGCGCCACGGGTGAAGACCCCGTGTGTGGTCCGGCCACCGTGTTCCTCCAGGCCGAGCTGGCCTTTGAGGGTGTCGTTGACCGATTCGATCCACTGCCGCACCCCACCGAGGTTCCCGTTCTTGTAGGTCTCGTCCTTGCGGTCGGGGCGCAGCAACCGCACACCGAGTGCGGCGGTCTCGACGACGAACGCCTTGCCGGAAAATCCCTTGTCGGCGAGCAGGACCTGCCCCGACCGGATCAGGTGGTGGTCTCGTTCGAGCATCGCGGCGACGACCTCCCGTTCGCCGATCTTCGGGTTCGCCAGCGCCCACATGATCGCCCATGCCGTCGCCGGCGCATACCAGGTACAGCTTCAGACTCCAGAAGTAGCGGGAATGGGACGCGCAGTAGCCGTAGCCGGCATGCCCGGCCAGGTCCGATCGCTTCGCTGTTGCGCGGAACATCCCGCACGGGACGGGGGTGGCATCGGTGATCCACACATCGTCACACCACGAGGGCGAGAGCTCAGCCAGGATCCGAATTGCCTTGCACAGCAAGCCTCGTGCTGCCTTCAAACGTTTGTGGTAGCCGGACTGGCCGGGCACATACGGGAACAACTCGGCGACCCTTTCAAGGAATCAGTCATCTAGCGCACATTTTGGTAGCCATGACCGGCACCATGAAGGCACTACTTCTCGGACGCGGCCCCGAATGGGTCCTCGACGACGTTCCCGTGCCGCGCCCCGGCCCGGGTGACGTGCTCATCCGGAATTCGGCGGCAGCGACGAACAACGCCGACCTGCCGATGCTCGCCGAGGCCGACCCCACCCACGGCGGGCACGGCAACGAATCCATCGCCGGATTCGAATACGACCGGAGAGATCGTCGCGGTCGGTGCGGACGCCTGGGACTGGCGGATCGGCGATCCGGTGATGGGATCGATCCCGTCGTCGTTCGCCGAGTACGTCGTCGCCGACCACAGGTTCGTGCTGCCCCGCCCGGACGGCCTCGCGCCCGAGATCGCCTGCGCCCTGCCGACCGGTCTGCTGACCGAGCACGGGGCTCTTTCCGTCGCAGGGTTCCGAGCCGGTCAGTCCGTGCTCAGCACCGGCGCGGCAAGCGGTATCGGACTGATCGGCGTTCAGATGGCCAAGGCGCTCGGCGCTTCTCGGGTGATCGCGACCACCCGCACCGCCGCCAAGCGTGATCTACTCGCGAAGGCCGGGGCTGATGTCGTGATCGTGACAGGTGAGCACGACCTGGCCGCGGCCACCCTCGCCGCCACCGACGGCAGGGGCGCCGACGTGGTGCTCGACCATGTGGCCGGGCAGACGTTCGCCGACTGCCTGCCCGCAACCGCGGTCGACGGGCACGTCGTCAACATCGGACGACTCGCCGGCCCGGCCTCGACGATCGACCTCGACGCCCTTGTCCTATCGACACCTGACCGTCCACGGAGTGTCCTTCGGTTTCACCCGAGACCAGGAGATGACCGCGATCATCGCAGGGCTCCTCCCCGAGGTGATCCCGGCGGTCGCGCGCGGCGAGATCCACCCCGTCGTCGACCAGGCCGTGAGCATCGAGCAGTTTCGGCAGGTCGCCCACCGGCTGCGGTCCGGCAATGCGGTCGGCAAGATCGTATTCACTCTTGTTTGAGGGTCCCGGTCTGCCGTCGCGCATCGGCAGTGCACGCGCGCCGATCCGACCTGCGCCGACCTGTCACACAGGCCGACGACGTTCCACGAAAACCGATTGCGCTCTTCGGTAATCTGCCCGACTGTGCCACCGCCCACTGCACAGCCACCCTCCGCCCGCTCGCTCCCACCCGACGAATTCGACCGCTGGTACGGCGGCTGGGATCCCCTCGACCCATCCACCATCGCCGCGTTCATGGACGGATTCGACCGTCCGTGGTGGATCGTCGGCGGGTGGAGCATCGAAGTGTTCACCACCGTGCCGCGCCCGCACGAGGACATGGACGTCTCGATCCTGTCCAGCGACGCCGAAGCGTTCCGGTGCTTCCTCGGCGACCGCTGGACACCGTGGAATGTCGACGAGGGCTGGTTCCGCCCGTTCGACGCCCGATTCACCGAAGTCGCACCCGACAGCCAAGTGTGGGTCCGTCGCGACGCGCGGTCGCCGTGGGTGCTGGATGTGCCCTTCACCCCGGATACCGACGGCCGCTGGACGAACAAGCGTCACCGCACACATACCGAAGACCTCGACGACGTCACCTGGATCGCCCCGGACGGCCTACGGTATGCGCGTCCCGAGGTGACGTTGATGTTCAAGGCCGCACAGGTCCGGGAGAAGGACCGAGTCGACGCCGAGATCGCCCTTCCACGACTCGACGCTCGGGCGCGGCGGTGGCTGCGCGACGTTGTTGCCCGGATGGACCCGGCCCACCCCTGGGTGCAGGAACTCCGATAGTCGGGCCGCCACTTCGGTTCTGTCGGCGGTCGCAGCTATCCGACTCCTATTTCCGCGGTTTCCTCGGGTCTGCCGGCATGCCAGCTGTCTTCGACCATGCGGGGCTTGCACGCCTGGTAAGCGGCGACCAACAAGATCACGACGGCCGCGGTCATGAACGCGAACGACGCGGTCCAGCCGCCGGTGAGATCGTGAAACACCCCGAACAGCAGCGGACCGAGACAGGCCACGCTGTAGCCGACGCCCTGGGTGAAGCCGGAGAGCGCGGCGGAGCCGACATGGGTGCGCGAGCGCAGGTTGATCAGGGTCAAGGCGATCGGGAAGGTGCTCGGTCCCAATCCCAGCAGCACGATCCACAGGATGGGAACACTCATCGGCGCGAGCCACAGACCGGCGAAGGCAATGAGAAAGCAAGCAGAACAGGCCATCACGATCGGAAACGGGTTCGCCATCCGGATACACAACGCGGGACCGCCGAGCGCGGCGATCAGGCCGAGCAGGGCGAACAGCCCGACCATCGCACCAGCGAATCCGGCGCTGGCGCCCGCGTCGGCGAGGATGTCGGGGATCCACGCGAACATCGAGTAGGTGGTCAGCGACGTCATGCCGAACATGCCGGCCATCCCCCAACCCACCGGCGATCGCCACACCTTGCCGGGGGCATGGTGTTCGGCGGCGGGCGTGTCCTCGGCGTCGGCGCCGCGGCGACGCAGCAACACTCCGATCCACGGGAATGCCGCGGCGAACCCGACCAATGCCCACACGCCGATGGAGATGCGCCATCCGAAGGCATCGGCGAGGGGCACTGCGACGAAGGCGGGCACGATGGTGCCCAGTTGCACACCCACGATGTACACGGAACTGACGAGCGCGAGCCGGTCGGAGAAGTAGCGCTTGACGAGAGGGGGGATGACGACGTTGCCCATTCCCATGCCGCCGAGCGCGACACCCGACAGGATCAGCAGACTCCAGGTCTCGGTCGTCAGGGCGCGGGTGGCCATGCCGATGCCCGCGAGCAGCATGGCGAGCAGTGCGGTCCGTTCGAGTCCGAGCCTGCGGCTGAACATCGGCGTGGCCAGGCCGAACACCGCGAACATGGCGGTCGGGACCATGCCGAACACGCCGACGACGGTGGACGAGAAGCCGATCTCGGCGCCGATCTGCGAGGCGAGCGGGCTGAACGAGGTGACCGCGAGCCGCAACACGAGGGCCGACATCACGATCGCACCGAACACCAGCAGACGACCCCGCAGCACACTCACACCGAAAATCATAGGATGATGGGATGAATTTGGGAAAGCCGGTTCGGCGCGCGAGCCTGATCGAGCAGGTCACCGAGCAGTTGCGCCACGAAATCTGCAGCGGACGATGGGCCGTCGGCGACCGCATCCCCACCGAACCACAACTGAGCGAATTCACCGGCACCGGCCGCAACACCGTCCGCGAGGCCGTGCAAGCCCTCGTGCACAGCGGTCTGCTCGAACGCCGGCAGGGCTCGGGCACGTACGTCGTCGCCACCTCCGTCATCGGCGGCACCCTCGGCACCTACTTCGCGACCGCCCACGAGAACGACGTCATGGAATTGCGGCAGGCCCTCGACGTCACCGCCGCCGTCCTCGCCGCCCGCCGCCGCACCCCCGACGACGCGGCGCGCCTCGAACGATTGCTCGCCGAACGCAACCACCTGTTCGCGGGCACCGACGTCGACGCCGCCGTCGACGCGGACGTCGCCCTGCACCGCAGCATCGTCGAGGCGAGCCACAACGCCGTGTATCTCGAGTTCTACGACTCACTGCTCCCGTCGATCCGCCGCACCATCGACCGGCACGTCCGCGTCACCGGCCTCGCGTTCGAGTCCGAACACATCGCGCTGGTGAGTGCCGTGATCGACGGCGACGAGGACGCGACCGTGCGGGCGGCGCGGGCATTGTTCGCGGAGCTCACCGCCTGACCGGGGTCGCGGCTCATCCGTCGAGGGTTACGAGCGAGGCGGCACGCGCGAGGGCGGTGCCGTGCTGGGCGCTCGTGATCGCGGCACGGTGGTCCGACAAGTGCAGGATGGGCCACACCGCGACGCACGGGTTGCTGAACGCGACGAAAATGCCCCTCGTGTCGCGCAGAACGGCGGGCGTCCTCACCAGCGATCAGCGCCGGCAGTGACACATCGTTCGTGGTGAACACGAGCTGCGCTTGTTTGGGGTTGGTGCGCATGTCGGTGAAAAGTGCCACAAGGTAGCGCACCGCGTTCGGGTGCAGGCTCAAGTCGATCTCGTCGAACACACAAACTGGTCTATTTCCCTGGCCTACAACCCAAAAAACGAGGTCACGATCTCTTTCGAGTTCGTGACCTCGTTCTGTGCAGTTCGTGGAACTGCTCAATGTGGGCGGTACACGAATCCAGGCCAGCCCAGCCAAACCACAGATCCGACCAGAGCTTTGATCCATAGGTTCCCGAGATATTCCGCAGCCCCGACCCGGCCGTACACCGATCCCTGCCGATCCGCAGATCCGCCCAGATTCACCTTCCCGACCGGTTCAGGGCCGCCGCGCCGGGGAGGGTCTCACCGACGACGCAGAGCTGAACTCGAACATGCTCGAACACATGTCCGAATGATCGTCCCGGGCATTTCCTAGATGTTCGCATCGCCGCAGGAATGTGATCGGAGGGCACGGATGACATCATCCGAACCATCGACCGACTCAGACGCTGCAGCACTCACCTCCGCGGTGACGATGCTCGGCCCGCGATACAGCCGCCGGGGCGGGATCGGACTCGAACTCGGTGACGCTGGACTGCAGTTCCGCCTGTTGGAAGCGGTGGAAACCGGAGGCACCGACTACCGATCGCTCAGCGTCGGTGACCGCATCTACATCAGCGACCAACCCGAACGCCGACTTCAGTCAGGCCCGGCGTTCTCGAGCGCACCTGCCCTGCTGCGCCACCTCGGACCCGCACTCTGTCGATCAGATCGGTAGTGGCGCGGCTGCGCACAAGCCCAGGGCCAATCTCGGTGACCGACGCCAGCGGGATACCGCCCAGAAGTGGCCGCGAACCGTGCGAGACGTCATCGCCCGGCATGCCGACGCGCTGGCCCAGGACGCCACCAGTCTCCTGCGTCACCGTCCGCCGCTGTCCGAATGTGAATGCAGCGACTGCCGCGGCGCCGGGGAGGTCCTGGGCGAATGCCATTGCATATACCTGGGGCCACCGAAGATCGTCGACCTCGACGCGGCCACCACCGAACCGGCGGGTCCGTACGCGCCGAGTCCCGACTGCTCGACGTGCGCCGGTACCGGCCACTCCCGCCGTCACTGCTACGACTGCGGCGGGACCGGCGTGCTGGCTGCCCCCATCCCGACAACCATCACCATCCGGGCAACGCGACCTTCGCGATCGACGGCAAACAGCCGCCCTGGCCCGGCGAACCCCCATAGCCGCACGATGCTACTTCGGCTCCTGTGACGTGGTCGTCCGGTGGAGCATCGACTCGAAGGCGATCATCGATCAGGCGCTCACCTCCGTGGGCCACGACCCACGGCGCGTTGTCGTGCGAAACACCCGTCGTCAGGGAATGGAGATCCCCCGGTGGGTTGCCGGGACCGTGGTGTTCCGTGCCATGGTCGAGGGCGGTCGCGTTGAGACGGCTCCTCCATCGTCCACACCGCAGCAACAGAACTCCGTAGCCGACCCTGACTGGTCCACGCTGCTGCCGACAGCCGAGCACATCGCCACCGACATTGAAGCGAACCTGCTCGCCGACTACCACGGCATGCTGCCCGGGACGATGCAGCCGACCCTCCGAGGTGAGGCAGCCACCGACATCGGCGTCACCCTCGACGCACGCGGTGTACCCGTCTCGCGCGCGGTGGTCGTCGAGCCGATCCGGCAACTGCTCATCGATGTCGCCGAGGCATCCGCCGCCCGCCGCCTGTAAGCGTTACTCATCATGGAATTCATCGCCACCGTCGAAAGGTGCCTTGCCGTAACACTTCTCGACTCAGACCTGGCTCCCGTCGCGAAGGGGACCACCTCCTACGCAATCGAGCACGCCCTCCTGTCCGCCCGCGACGCCTCTGATCCGCAGCGCAGGAACCGTCACCATTCAGCTTCACTAGCCATTCCGAGTAGGTCGCCGGACATAGAGGGAGTCCGAGATGTCAGCAAGCAATCGGGACGCCGAGCCCACCCGTTCCACCTCTCGCTGCGAGCACCACCAGCGAGCCGAGGTAGCACGCAGCACCGCCTCAGACCTCTCCAAGCAGTGCATCCGCGACATACTGGACCATTGACCGCGAATGAAGTCGAGACCATCCTTGTCCACGACGCCTCGCACCAGGTGCCGACGGTGCGTGAGTCGCGGGTCAGTGGACATGTCATCGGGCTTCCCGACAGAGCCAGCAGCGACCTATATCCAGCGTTCCGACTCGACCGCCACCAGCACCGAGTCAACCCCGTCGTCGCTTACGCGAACTGCGCCCTCCATGCCACCGTTGACCCCTACGGTATCGCCAGTTGGTGGCTCACAGCCACCGAACTCCTCGACGGCAACTCCCCCACTCCACGAACTGACCTACGGGACACTCACCAATATCGCCGTCGACAACATCCTCACCTTCCAGCACGCAGGCATGTGAACCGTGGTCGATGAGGGTGACGGCGAATTATTGCTCCCGCACCGGCACTGTCCCTATCGGATTCAGGCTTTCACCCTCCGCGATGGAATCCTGCAACTGTTCGACGAGTCGGCAGAGGCCGCCGTAGAGGGCAACCTGGTCGGCTGTCTCCCCATCGATGACGTCCCTGACGTCGTCGACGAAGGGCTGCCAGATGGCGGTCACATGTGCCGTGCAGGTGTCGACGAGCTGTCGAGGGCCTCTTGTCTGCGCCGACCGGCCGCTGCCCTGCGTCGCACGGTCTGCAGAGCTGTCGTCCACCCATTTCGCGATGTGTACCGCCAGCGGAAGCGCAGCTTCGGCGATCCCAATGTGGCGGTTCAATCCTCCGGCGGCCTTCGCGCCACTCGCAGCTTTGGCCGTGAGCGCCTTCGCCTGCTGTGATCGCTGACCGTCCGCGGCCTTGAGAACGCCGATCAGCATCTGGCCGATTTGTTCCACATGAGGAGCAATCTGTTCCCTCGGTTCGCTCACGCTGGCGTCCGACTCCGCGCCTACGGATACGATCAGAGAAGCGAAGCTCTCCCACGATGGCCGAGCTCGCTCACGGTTGGCGGCCTTGCCGATCGACTGCTTCAACCGCTCCAGGCGGCCTTCGTACTTTGTGAACCACTGTTCGGCCTGCCGTGGTATCGCCCCTTGCAGGTATCCGGTGTCCAACCCCGAATCAGCCTGTCGCACCACCTCCATGAGGAGGCCGTCGAGGCTTGCGCGGGCTGCTCGGTCAAGTGCATCCAGCTCGTCTTTCCAGCCGTCACGTCTCGCTACGCCGGTTGCGGCAACTTCGGCGCTTGACCTGTATTCAACCAACTGTCCTCGCAACTCGTCGAGGACATCGGCCAGAACGCCTCCCCAGTGCCGTCTGCCGGCCGCCTCTCGGAGTGCGGTCACCTGTGCGAGGGAGATCGCATCGAGGGACGCTGTGAGGTCGCGCATCCCGTCCCAGTCCCTGTACGCGTCCCACTCCCCACGGTCGATGTCGGTGGCCGGGCCTGCCGTCTGGAAAGGGTCCTGCGCGACAACGAAAACCGGAACCTCCGCGCTCAGGTCGAATACCTCGCGGAGCTCCTTCACCTTTCGAGCACTCAGCTCGCGGTACTCGTCGAGGTCGTATTCGGGGTCCACGCCTGCCTCGTCGAATCGCGAGATGACGAACCACAATGAACCCGGCGGCCACCCCTCGGCCACGACCTTCTGGAGTAGGTCGCGCTCGGCAGTTGCCAGCTGCGGTGTCAGGACGGCGATGCCGATGTCGGTCAGTCCCACCGCTGCCATGGCGCGTTGTGAGTTGTTCTGACCGCGAGCGTCCGCCGCTCCGACGACAAATCCCGGCGTGTCCCGGATGGTGTAGCCGGCGGTCTCGACCTCGTTGACCTCGAAGGTTTCGTGGCGGGCACTGATCGTGAGCCAATCCGGAACCTGCGATCCGGAATCGACGAGCACGCGACGCAGCAGGGAGCTCTTCCCCGTGTCATAGGAGCCGAAGAGCGTCACCACCGGGTGGTCAGGCGTCGCGAACGCCGCCCACCTGTCGGCGTACTGCTTGGCCAACGACCCACCCGGAAGCCGTGCCAGCCAGTCCTGCACTGCCTCGATGTCAAACACGGTCATTTCTCCCTCGCTTGGGCTTCCATCAGGTTGTCAGCCGATTCCAGCAATACCCCCACCACTTCCATTCGGGAGTCCCCGTCGTCCATCGTCTGCCGCTTCACTTTCGCGTGACCGGTGTGGTCGGCAAGGAGTGACTCCAGCTCAGTTGTCCTCTGTTCGAGGTAGCCGAGTGGCCCAGACCCGTCTTCTCCCTGCACGATCGTGTCGATCAGTACTGCGGCGTATTCGTCAACGGCCTGAGCTGCCGCGGACTGAGTGTCCTTGTGGTCATCGGCTTTGATGGCATCGTTGACCATCACGGCCGCGTCCACCGCAGCACCGACGACCGCGAGTACGGCTCCAGCCTTGGCGACCTTCGCCCCACCCTTCACCGCGCCCCACGGCTTGAACTTGTGGCCGAACGTCTTGCCGATTGCGTATACGGCGTCCCTGTTCCCGAAAGCCTTCACAAGTGGCGCTGCAGCCGCCACGACCATGCCGGCAACTTCTGCCGCGTCTTCGTACAGCGGGTCGCCTTGAACCTGGAATTCGTCGGCGACCTTGTGGGACAGTTGGAATTCCGCTGCTCGGCTCTCCCGTTCAATCGCGGAGGCGTGCTCGCTTTGCCACGAGTCCAGCCTCTCTTTCGCTTCGGTGAGGAATCTGTTCAGACTCACTTCGAAATCGGGCTCCGCAAACCAGGATTCGACCAGCTCCTTCAACTTCTTGCTGTCGTCCCGGTCGATCTCGTGGATTCTGGACTTCGCCGTCGATGCATGCCTGTCGACGATCCGACGGACCTCCTCTCGCAGCGACGCGCCGAGGACCGCTGCGTCATCGAGAGCGGCCTGCACTGCCGCGATGATCGGTTCCAGGGCCCGCAACTCCTCCGCCGCGGTGTCGTTCGTCCGCTGCAGTCGCAGCCAGTGACGTTTGAGTCCGGTGATCGCGGTGTCGAATGCGCCGGCAAGAGTTGCCGAGGCCAACTGATTGTCGGGCAGGTCCGCTATCGCCTCCGTCAACGCTGCCACCCCGTCCCAGAGCCGGTTCTCTGCGAAATCCTGCGGTTCCGCCGTCACCGCACTTCCGACGAGGCCGAACGGGTCGCCGGACAGGCAGTGAATCCTGTCGCTGTCGATCTCGATCGATCGGCCCGAAAAGGCAGCGCGAAGCTCGTCGCGCTTGCGGTCCTGCAAGTTCGTGTACGCGTCCGATGCAGCGAGGGGATCCACACCGAGTTCGTCACATCGATTGACGAGGAACAGCATCCGCCCGCCCTTCGCGGCGATGGCATCGGAGCCGCGTGCGATCTGTTCCAACATGAGGGTGTCCCCGACCAGCAGATTGATGTGAACGACGACGAACACGAGCGCCGACTCCACCACCGCCTCCAACGCCTGTGCGTCGTGGTCGGCATGGCCGCTCTGCAGCCCTGGGGTGTCCACGAGGTCGAACCGAGTGAACTCATGCCTCTGGGCGGTGTCGGTCGCCGGTACAGCACGGATGTCGAGTCGTGCGCCCGTGTACTGACCGTTCTCGACGAGGATTCGGCGGATCAGCGACGACTTTCCCGAGTTGTAGTCTCCGAGCACCGACAGTGTCGGCTTCATCCGGGAGACACGCGAGAACTCGCGTGCAACTTCGAGGATCGAGGGATCGCGCATGGCGGCGTCCTCGAGATCTTCGCGCCACGCTCGGATGTTCTCCACCTGGGGCGTACTCCACGCGCTGGCAATCGCGCATTGCAGCCTGCTCTTGTCGTGGTCGTGGCGGGCGTCGTACAGGGCTTCGACAGCGGGATCGATTTCAGCTGAACCGTATTCGGATTGCGGGTTCGTCAGCCAATCCTCACCAAGCATGATGCTGGTCAGAGCTGCGGGTGTGTCGGCCATTCGATGCTGCGCGCGACGCAGCACGTCGGACACACGCGGCGCGGCCTCAACCGAGGTCGCACCCGCGTACAGTGCGCCAACCAACTGCTCGATCCTGCGGCAAGCGTCGCGCAATTCGATTGCACTGCTGAGGGACTCACGAAGTGCCCCGGCGAGAATCTGCCAAGCCGCGTCCCGGCTCGTCGCGACGACAAGTTCCTCGCGGTCGTCGAAGGTTTGCTCGACGGCACGATGGGAATCGGCGATCGCCTGGGCTCTCGCCTTACGTCCTCGTTCGTCTTCCTGATCGCTCATCCGCTTGCCGAAGAACTGCTGTACCTGACTCGCGATTCCGACACCCGCGATCGCTACTCCGATTGCCCAACCCGCGGGGTTCCAGAAGTTCATGAGGGCGGGTACCGCGAGGACACCGAGGCCGGCGGCGATGCCTCCGCCCTGGATCACCTTGCCGAGCACACCGGTGCCTTCCGCGCCGAGAATCGAGGCGGTGTGGCCGATCGAACTCGAGCTGTGGGTGTGGTTGTGCTCGACGGCGATCTCGAGTTCACGGTGCAGGAATTTGCCACGGTCCGCCCAGATCGTCTGTTCAGCCGTGGCGACCGCGTCGTCGTCGAACACAGCTTTTGTGAAATCGGATCCGTCGACCGACTTGCCCTCGTCGAACGCACTCTGGATCAGCTCGTCCGCCGCTGTCTTCGCCTTGCTCCTGCACACCGCCAGATGTGACGCGGCGACGTCGCGGACATAGCGGTCGAGTGAGCCCTCCGCCCTCGATGTGAACGGCCGGCCCCGCGCTGCCTCAGAAGCCGCTACGAGGTCCCGGTCGGACTCGTGTAGCCATTTTGCTCGTTCCTCGCGTTCGGGGTAGCCGAGCACCGCGAACAGCGACTCGATCTGACGCTCCAGTTCCTCGGCTTCGTGTTCGATGTCGACCGCCAGGCGCTCGAGCTCGGTGACCGTGCGGGTACACCGACCGCGGACGTCCTCTCGGAGTGCGGACAGGCGAAGGTCGGCGCCGCCTTCCGTGATGGAGGCGGCAATCAACTGTTCGAGTGTCCCGAAGTTCGACCAGCGCGCGAGGTAGTCGACCCCGAACTCGTCTCGTTCGCGGAGGAATTCCTTCTCGGCTGGTCCGTGAAACGGTGTGGTGGCGCGCGCAAACAAGGCTCGCCTGCTGTGGATCGCGACAACCGGGGTGTCCGGCAAGCCGATCTGCGCGAGCTCGGTCCGGATGTTGTCGGTGTGCTGACGAACCGATTCGGACAGCGTCTTGCGGCGGACTTCGTCGGACACCTTGGCGGGGTGCCGCCAGCGTGGGTTTCGAATATTGAGCACCGCCACCACAGGCTTCCCGTGGTCACGGATCCACGCGGCGATCTTGTCGAACTCCAGCGCCTGCTGGCTCTGGTTGTCGAAGCACAGCAACACGACGTCAGCGATCTCGACGGCCCGGCGAGCCTTCGACTCGAGATCATCGCGGCTCTCGGTGCGGCCCCACCCGTTGATGCCTGGGGTGTCGTAGAGACGGCACCCGCGCCACTCGACGTGGTGCACGTCGGTGGTCCAGTCGCTGGCACCGGGAGACACGTACTCGCCGTCGAGCTGCCCGAACGCCGACAGCAGGGTGCTCTTCCCGACTCCGGTCCGCCCGAAGAACGCGATGTTGAACGATCCGAGAGAGTCGCGCTCTCGGTCGAGGTGACGGCGAAGGTCACGTGGCAGACCCCGAGCGAGGTCGTCGAGCATTGCGACCAACGGCGACATCGGATGCGGACACGCCGCCACGCCGACGAAGGCACTGACAAGACCGTCGACAACGTGATCCAGCCGGGACAGCTCCGCTCGTCCCTGCTCAACCGCCATATGGACCGCGTCCTCGAGTGACACCACGTCCAGGGTCATGCCACCTTCCCTCCTCAAGACGATCTACTTACTCATCTGAACTGCGCCGTAATATGCCAGGTCGAGCTGACACGGGCGCCGAAACGGACAGCCACTCAACTTCGCTAGCTGGTTCGCGATCCAGGAAGCCCTCCGCGAACAGTCCGAGCCGGCCGAATGGTCGCCTCGTACGCTTCGATCACCTCGACAGCGACCTCAACGATCGGGTCATCGCCGTTGTACCCGAGTCGACGAAGGATCGCGGTGAGCCGGCTCATGCGCTCCGTCGCCTCTGCCTGTCGTCGGGCTTTAGGAATCGCCACGATCTTCGGCGCGGCGGTCTGGCGGGCGATTGTCACGCTTCGTTCCAGAAGGTCATCTTTTCCACGCCGCCACTGCCTGTTGATCGTCACCCACAGCCGATCGCGGAACAGCGCGACTACAAGCTTCTCGTCAGGTGTCAGCAACATCTCAGCCCTGTTATCGCCCATCGGAATCGCCAAACCCATTCCCAGTTAACCTATTTGGGCATTTCGACTGTGCGGCCTGGCAGGAGGCTACTCGGCTGGCCCGCGTACACCACCACCAGTTCGTCCCGCGCCCGCGTTGCAGCGACGTACAGGAGCGAGCGTTCCCGGCGCAGTGCGTCAGCTCGGTCACCCTTGGGCAGCACATCGATGAAGTACGTGCGGGGAACGTTCTTGGCCCCGACACCGACGAGGACGACCTTCGCGAACTCCATGCCTTTGGCGCGGTGCATGGTCATCACTTGCGGGGTTTTGGAAATGCCTGCGGTGTCCCGGTCCACGAACGTGACGGATACACCGCGGTCGCTGAGTTCCTGCGGCAGCGATTCGCCTTCCTTCAGAGTGGGGACGAGCAATCCGATCGTCTCCGGGTCGACTCCGCCATCTAGCCATCCACTGACGGTGCGAGCCACGATGTCGTACTCGTCGGTGAGGGAATTCGCCGCAATCGGATTCGGCCTCGGTCCACGTCGGGCCGACCGGTATCCCTCGGTGCTGTCCGGCTCGTCGTCGAGGTCCGTGTACTCGGCCCCGGACAGGATGCCCAACGCGTAGCGCAGGTTCTGCTCGGTGGTGCGGTAGTTCAGCGTGAGTCGGCGGGAACGTCCGACGATGCTGATGTCGTAGCGTCCCAGCACGATTGGCTGCCCGTAGATCCGCTGATGCGAATCCTCCGCGATGAACAGGTCGTTCTGGCCCGGCGCTGCCAGTGCTCGCAGAAGCATCAGCCGTGACGGGCTCAGGTCCTGGGCTTCGTCGACCAGGACGTGATCGGCCAGGCCCTCGTCGGCGTGACTGCGGAGTACCTGCGCGGCGACGGCGGACTTCTCCTCGAAGTCGAGGGTTCCGTCGGCGGCGGCCGCGGCGCGGTAGGCCTCGATCACGTCCCACACCGCGTTGCGGCGGGCACGGTTGAGCGAGACGCCGCGACCGGTTCGACGTACCTTCAGGTACTCCTCACGGGTCGTCACCAGACATGGTAGGACGACCATGGCGTACTCGGCCTCGAAGAACGAGGCGGTCCGCAGATCCGATCCCAGGGCGTCGCCGTGTCCCGTGACGGCTGCCTTCCACGACCCCTTATGGGTTCGCTTGTTCAGCTTCACGGCCCGAGACCCGACGACCTGCGCGACGCTGCCCGGGCTCTCCCCCGACGCACTCAGATCAGCGGCGAACGAGCCGAGCATCCGGGCCGCGATCGCGTCAACGCCGGCGATGTAGATTCCCGACTTACCGAGATCACTGGCGATCGTGACGCTCGAATCGAGAATGGCCAGTTGAGATTTGAGTGCTTCAGCAAGGGTGCGGTTGTATGTGGTGAGGACGATCCGCGCCTCGGGATTGCGGCGATGCAACTCTCGCGCGCGGTGGAGCAGCACAACCGTCTTCCCGGTACCTGCACCGCCGGACAACCGGAAGGGGCCGTTGAAGTTGCGGGTCGTGTATTCCCGCTGTTCGGGGTGCAGGAAGATGCTCCAGGCCGCGAAGTCGGGGTTCTCGATGGCTGCGCGGAGCGCTTCGTCGTCGTCGATGAACGCGAACTCCATTTGCGCCGCCGGATGTTTGAGCGCGGCGAGAACGTCGTCGTCGTTGGTGGCGTCGGCAGCGTCCGGTTCGTCGAGTTGGTACTTCTCCCGGACCGTCGTCAACGATTCGCCGGTGTAGATGTCGAGGAGAGCGCTGGCCTGCCAGGCCGCGGGTGCTTGCTCGGCGTAGTCGAGTACCGCGTCGCTGCTGCAGAGGTCGAGCGCGCCTTCCGCAAAGGCAGCCTCGATTCCGAGGTCTGTGAAGTCGGCGACCGTGAACTCACGGGCCCGCAGACTGAGTTCGCCGTCCACCTCGGCATCGGTCGAGACGGCGAGGGACCGTGGTTGAGCCGTCGCCGTCGGAGCAGCAAAAGTGGGCTGGTCGTCGACCGGGATCAACTCGGCGACACCGTTGCGCGGGTTAATGTTCACCCGCGACTTCTGCGCGATGGCGATCGCGTCGTCGTGCTGGAAGGTGCCGATGAACACGTAGGACGCACTCTGCTGGCTGCCCTGCAGTTTGAACAGCACCGCACGGTTGGAGATGTCCACGCGACCGGTGCGGGCGCGGGGGTCGGCGGAATTGTTGATCGGCTCGATGTGCAGTCCCGGCGCGGTGTCGTCGGCCGCGAGTTTCGTGAGGAACCGGTATGTCGCCTGGTGCAGGCTGCCGTCCATCGCGGACAGTCCCGGGCCGAGAATGATCTGCGGCATTACGCTCCTGCCTCCTGCAATGCGGCCTTCACGGCGGCGGCGTCCGCTGCGCACAGCATCCAGCCGGCCTTCGCCAGCTCCGCACGATCGGTGTCGTCGAGTCCGGTGTCCACGACGACCTTCTGATCGGGCCAGGAGATCTCGAGCGGGACGCCGTCGACCTCCTCACCGATCACGGGGACAGGTACTTCTGCCTCGGCAAGCAACGCGACGAGATGCCGTTCAGCGGCACTCACGTCGTCGTACATCGCACGCCACGCGCCGGTGAGACCGGGCTCGGCGTCCGGGTCGGGTAGGGAGACCGCTATCGGCTCATTCTGGGAAGGCCCGCTGGCCGCAGGCGGCTGCGGTTCGGTGTTGAGATGCTTGTAGACGGTCGGCAGCAGCTCACCGAGCAGCTTCTGGGCGATGTCCGGGTTGTTGAGGATCTGCGCGGACAGGTCGGCGGAGGAGTCCATCGCCCCGATGACGGCGCTGACGAACGCACCTTCGATGTCGGGGCTCGCGGAGAACTGGGCGAGGCTGTTCGACTTGGCCTGCTGCTGCAGGTTCTCGTCTTCTTCGAGCCGGTCCTTGATGTGGGTGACGACGTTGCGGACGGACGAGTCGGGGTGGTCACCGGAAAACAGGTCGTTGATCTTCGCGATCACCTCCTCGAGGGCAACCATGTCGGGGTCCTTGACGGTGCCGGTGCCGGCTTCCTTCGCCGGTTCCAACTGCACACCGGCGGTGAGCTGGCCGTGCTGCTGCGCCTGCTCGTGCTGGTTCAGGTAGTCGATCGTCACGGCGGACAGGTCGATCGGGGTCTGCTTCTCGCCACCGACGAGTTGCGGGGCGAGGAGTTTCAGGTAGATCGCGAGCTTCTCGAGCCACGGGTTCTCGTAGTCGAACAGCTGCGAGAGGAACTCGTACTGCCGGACGTAGGTGCCGACGTCCTTGCGGAACATCTCCAACTCGTCGACCGTCGCGGTGTCCGAGTGGTCGACGGCCTCCTTCATGCGGACGGTGTACCGCTCCGCTGCGGGGGCGATCCACTTCTCCAGTGCGCTGTTGCCCTTGCGGGCGAGGTAGTCGGCGACGAGGCCGTCGACCTCCGACGCTTCGTAGATGCCGGTGACGGCGAGTTTGCGTTCGGTGTCGTGGACGATGTTCGGGTCGGTGACGTCGGCGAGGGTGGTGACCTCGTAGTATGGGGAGAAGGCGTCGACGATGTCGGTCACCTCGTTCGCGAAGTCGATCACGAACGTCTGATCCTTGAGCGGCGCGAAGGTGCGGTTGAGTCGGGACAGGGTCTGCACGGCCTGCACGCCGCCGAGCTTCTTGTCGACGTACATCGCGACCAGCTTCGGCTGGTCGAACCCAGTCTGGAACTTGTTGGCCACCAACATCACCTGGAACTCGTCGGTGGCGAACGCATCGCGCAGATCCCGACCCTTCAGGCCGGGGTTCATGTTCGTCTCGGTGAACGGCTCGTCCGTCCCGGATTCGGGGTCCTTGACCTCACCGGAGAACGCGACCAGCGCGGCGACGTCGGTGTAGCCGTGGGAGGTGACGTACTTGTCGAACGCGAGCTTGTAGCGGACGGCGGCCTTGCGGGAGCTGGTGACGACCATTGCCTTGGCGTGCCCGTCGAGCCGCCAGGCGACGTTGTGGCGGAAGTGCTCGACGATGATCGCGACCTTCTGGCCGATGTTCGTCGGGTGCAGCTTCACCCAGTTCATCACCGACTTCACCGCCTCCGATCGATCGACCAGGTCGGCATCGGAGCCGCCGCCGGTGACGGACACGGTGCCCTCGTTGGTGTCGTCGGTGCTGAAGGTCTTCCCGTTGTGGGACAGCCGGAATGCGGTCTTGTACGGGGTGTAGTTGCGGAGCACGTCGAGGATGAAGCCCTCGTCGATGGCCTGCTGCATCGAGTACAGGTGGAACGGACGCGGCGTGCCGTCCGGGCCAGGGCGGCCGAACAACTGCAGTGTGGTCGTCTTCGGGGTGGCGGTGAACGCGAAGAAGGAGATGTTCTTCGCCTCGGCCCGCGCCTTCGTCTCCGCCGCCAGCACGTCCTCCGACGACACCGGGCCGCCATCCTCGACGTCGGCGAGCTCGGCCTGGGTGAGGATCTGCTTCAGCTTGTTCGACGCGCTACCGGCCTGGGAGGAGTGGGCCTCGTCGGCGATGATCGCGAAGTTCCTGCCATGCAGGGCCTTCTTGTTCGCGATCACGTCCAGCGCGTAGGGGAACGTCTGGATGGTGACGATGATGATGTGCGTCCCCGACTCCAGTGCATCGGCAAGCTCAGCGGACTTGGAGCCGGACAGGCCGTCGATGTGTGCGACGACGCCGGTGGTGCGGTTGATCTGGTGGATCGCCTCCTGCAACTGCATGTCGAGGACGGTGCGGTCGGTGACCACGATGACCGACGAGAACACCTTCTCGTCTGCATCGTTGTAGAGGCTGGCGAGGCGCTGCGCGAGCCAGGAGATGGAGTTCGTCTTGCCGGAGCCGGCGGAGTGCTGGATCAGGTACTTGTGCCCGGGCCCTTCGGTGCGGGCGGCGTCGACGAGCTTGGTGACGGCTTCCCACTGGTGGTACCGCGGGAACAGCAGCGTTTCCTTGCGGATCTTCTTGCCGGTGTCGGGGTCGCGGCGGTCGGTGACCTCCAGGTGCAGGAACCGGTCGAGGATCTCCAACCATGTGTCCCGCTGCAGGATCGTCTCCCACAGGTACGACGACGCCGACCCGTCCGGGTTAGGCGGGTTGCCGGCGTGGTGGTTGTTGCCGCGGTTGAGCGGCAGGAATACGGTGGACTCCCCGGCCAGCCGGGTCGTCATGTGCACTTCCTTGTTCGACACCGCGAAGTGCACGAGCGCACCCTTAGCGAACGCAAGCAGCGGTTCCCCCTTGGGCAGTCGGTCCTTCTTATACTGCTCGACCGCATGCGCCACGGACTGAACGAAATCGGTCTTGAGTTCCGCTGTGGCAACGGGAATTCCGTTGACGAAGAACACCAGGTCGATGGCCTTCTTGGTGTTCGCCTTCGAGTAGTGCACTTGCCGCATCACCCGCAACCGCACCGCCGCGTATCTCGCTGACGTCGACACGTTGAGGCCGGAGTTCGGCTTGAACTGGCACATCGCGAACGTGGCGTTGAAGTCGCTGAACCCGCGCCGCAGTACCGCGAGGGTGCCGCCGTCTGCCTTCAGATCCGCCGACAGTGCTTTCGCGAGGCGTTGCAGCAGAGCCGCTTTCGCCTTCTCCTGCTCACCGATGGAGGCATCGGGTTTGATCCGCTTCTCCAGCTCGGCCGACTGGGTATCCGCTAGCCACGCGAACACGTCTTCGGGGAAAAGGGCGAGGTCACGGTCGTAGCCTGCGTCGTTCGGTGAGTACAGCCAACCATGGTCTTTGAGGTGCTGGCAGATCTCGACCTCGAGAACCGACTCGTGATGCTGCGGCATCGGCTACGCCACCCCTCGCACATCAATCTTTCCGGTCACTGCATCGGTGATGAGGGTCGAGCGGTACTCACGCAATGTCGCGATCATCTCGTTCGACTTCGCGATCAGGGAGTCGACTCTTGAGCACTGAGCATCCAGGAAACCGACGATCTGCTCTTGTTCGTCGAGGGGCGGGAACGCCACTCGCTCGTTGAAGTAGCTCTGTTGGTCGAGATTCTGAATCCCGGTGTTCTGCTTGATTGACGGGAACGTGAGCCGTGATTGGTACAGGCAATGGTGCACATACGTCCAGAACTTTGGGCATTGCCCGCGAGCAAGACGTACACGAGCGACGAAGTTCGAGCAGACAGCAGGCTCTTCCGCCTCGTACAGCACCACGAACCCGACGGGATTCTTGTCACCACCGCCTGACTTCTCCAGTATCAGGTCGCCGTTCTGAAGGATCCGACCGTCCCGCTCAGATTTCGTGACCTTGCGAAGGGTGACGTCGTGGTCATGGATCGCCAACTGGGGACGATCGAAGTCAGCCACTCGAACGCAACGAATATCATCAACGCCACCGTCTGGCTCCGATCCCCAAATCCCGTTTCGAGCCGACTCAACGGAGTTCTTAATCCGATCCACCAGCCAGTGGATTGGTACCGACCCCATCCACTGCACCTCTGTGTCCTTCATCTCGACGTTCGAGTTGAGGCCCTTCGTGACGGCCTGGGTGATCGTGGCGGAACGGTCCTCGCGCAGGGTGGCGACGAGCTGCTCCTGCTTGGCGATCAGCGCATCGATCTTGGCGGTCTCGCGGTCGAGGAAGTCGACAATCGCACGCTGTTCAGTAGTCGGCGGCAACGCGATGGGAATCGACGACATGTTTCCTTGAGTCAGTTTCTCTCGTGTCGAGCCTTCTATGAACCAGGAGTAGTCCGTCGCATTGAGTGCATGGGTTAGGAACTTCGGGTGGAGTCCGCATGATGGCCGCAGTACATGGATGTGGTTGTTCGGCCAGATCGGCTCGTTGACGAAGAATGCCTTCTCTCTTGTCCGATCAGTGAACGGTGCTCCGTCCTCACCGAGCAGCACCAACTCGCCGTCAACCAGCGGCCGGTCGACCGAGCCAACGACGCCGTTGGCGCCCCAGTATGGAACGTCACCAGGAACTTCGGCCCGCTCGGCCGCATTGAGCGGGATCCGGACTGCATCGAGACAGTCAGTGATGTGGCCCAAATGGGGGGTCGCCCAATGTGCAGGGAGAGCCCCGAGCCATGGAACGTTGCTCTCCACATAGTGGGCATAGGCAGGCCAGTTCATGCGCCCACCTCCGCGAGCATGGCCTGAATCTCGGTGACGAGACCGCGGAGGTCCTTCTGGATATCGTCCAGCGGCCGAGGTGGGGTGTAGCGGTAGAAGTGACGCGTGAAGGGGATTTCGTAACCGGTCTTGGTCCTGTCGTAGTCGATCCACGCATCCGGCACGTGCGGGACGATTTCGCGGGCGAAGTAGTCCTCGATGTCCTCGGACAGGGGGACGTTCTCGGTGTCACGCAGCGAGGAATCGGCTTCCGGCTTGCCTCTGGTGGTGATGACGTCGGCGTCGGGATCGTGCTGGCCGACGGTGGTCCAGATCGCCTTCACCACCGGCGCAGCGGGTTTCGGCATACCGGCCCTGTTGAGCGCGGCCTTAAGCTCAGTGACGAATACGTCTCGGTTCGACCAACTCCACCCAACCAGCGCCGCCACGGCGTCCCGAACGGCCGCTTGCTCGGCTTCGGGGAGCTTCACGATCGCCTTGTTGGCGAGGACTTGATCGGCGGTCTCCTCGTGGACAGTGAAGCTCAACTGCAGCGGGCGTTCGACGGTGATCGTCTGGTATCCGAAGTCCTGGTTTGCGAATACCTTCGATAGCGCGGGTACGTCGGGGTTTTCGTCGTGCCGGAACTCGTCGTACACCTGGCAGATCAGCTTGATGTCCTCGTCGCGGAGCTGCTTTCGCTTGGAGCCCAAAGACTTTCGCATCTTGCCGAACATGTCGGCGGCGTTGATGAGCTGAACCTTGCCCCTGCGCTGCTCGGTCTTCTTGTTATCGAGGATCCAGATGTAGGTGGAGATGCCGGTGTTGTAGAACATGTCGGTCGGCAGGGCGATGATCGCGTCGAGCAGGTCGTTCTCGATGATCCACTGCCGGATGTTCGACTCACCGGAGCCGGCGCCACCCGTGAACAGGGGTGAGCCGTTGAGGACGATCGCGATTCGGGAGCCGTTGTCATCCGGGTTGCGAACGGGGCGCATCTTGCTGATGAGATGCAGCAGGAACAGCAGGGAGCCGTCGGAGACGCGGGGAAGGCCGGGCCCGAATCGGCCCGCATGTCCACGCTGCTCGTGCTCGGCCGTCACCGTCTTCTGCTGCGTCTTCCACTCCACGCCGAACGGCGGTTCCATGCAGGGTTTCGACGTGTTGCCTGCCGGGTTCAAGTCGCGGTGGAATCTTCGAGCCGGAGCCTGTCAGACGCTGGATGTAACCTGATGCCCCTGGTCGGATCCATGGTCGTTTACCGCCTGGCCCCGACTCTGTGCATTACCCGAACTCATCTCGCTGGAAGGCGTGCAGTGGCCAAGACTCGCGTGTTCGTCAGCTTCGACTACGACTACGACCTCGACTTGAAGAACTTCCTGATCGGACAGTCGAAGAACCCCGGTTCTCCGTTCGAGATCAGTGACTGGTCAATCAAGACAGCGTCGCCGGGGTGGAAGGAGGAAGCCCGGAGAAGGATCCGCGCGTCCGACGTCGTTACGGTCATCTGCGGGACGAACACCAACTCCGCGAGTGGTGTTGCGTACGAGCTGTCCCTCGCCCAGGACGAAGGAATCAACTACTTCCTCCTCTGGGGCCGGTCGGGGCAGACCTGCCGAAAGCCGTCTTCAGCGAGGACTACGGACCAGATCTATAAGTGGACCTGGGACAACCTGAAGGCCCTGATCGGCGGCAGTCGATGACGCCCGCTGATCCGGCGCAGCCACTTGACCCATGTGTGTTCGAACAGTACAAACTCGCCGTGGAGATGGCCGACCGCGTCTCCGCTCGACGAGCGACTGCGAACACATTCTTCTTCTCGATTCAGGCTGGACTTGCGGTCGCACTCGGCGCTTTTGCAGTGAACACCGGAACGAAGGACGATCCGACGCCGGACCGATTCGTCCTCACTCTTGCCGCGATCGCAGGCGTCCTCATCGCGTGCTCATGGTGGATGCTGCTCCGTTCGTATCGTGACCTCAACAGCGCGAAGTTCGCGGTCATCAACCAGCTTGAGGCGGGGCATCTGCAGATCCATCTCTTCAAGGACGAATGGGAGCACCTCAAGCAAGACCCGGTGAGTAGCTGGCGTAAACGCTATGCAGAGCTCGGCCAGATCGAGCGGCTTGTCCCGCTGCTCTTTGCAGTGCTGTACGCAACGTTGGTGATCTACGTGAATTGGCGGTGACCGTGAACTACATCGAGCAGATTGCTGAGCGGATCAAGAGCAATCTGTCGGCCGACATCCTGCCGGACGACTCGTACCCCCTGCTTCTCATGTACGCGGTACTCGCCAAGGTGAAGGGGCCGGAAACGACTCTCGAGGATGTCCACGATGCATGGACAGCTTGGATGTCGATGCAAGGCAAACAACACGAATCCAGTGTGCCCTTCGCGGAATTGCCACACGCTATCCAGGGGGAGGACGCCCCGTTTCTCCGTGCGATCCTCGAGTCACTGTGATCGTCGACGACTGGCCTGTCGAAATCCTCCGTGACCGCGTCGACCGTGCTGGTGAACTCCGCGCTGAGATCGGCCACGTTTGGAATGAATACCTGGATACGAAGCCCCGACAGCTCGGCGCCGTCCCATCCAGCGACGACTCCTGGTTCTTTGTGATCAAGACTGTGCAACCGATGCCGACCCGCCTCAGCACGTTGTTCGGAGAATGGCTGTACGAGCTGCGGTCGGCACTGGACGGACTCGCCTACCATCTCGCGGTCCGAGACAGCGGGAAGAATCCGCCGCCAGCTGAGCCGGGCATCTATTTTCCGATTTTCACCGATGCCGAGAAGTTCGACAGCAGGGATCATCGTGGCCGGATGAAGGCACTGTCGGACGACACCTTCCGCCTGCTCCGTCACATACAACCGTTCAACGCAGAACCTGACCATATGTCGAACGTCCTGTGGTGGCTGAACAGGCTCGCCATGATCGATCGACACCGGCGCGGGCACGCGCTCGCCGCGCACGTTGTGGACATTCGCGTCGGCCTGGCTGAACCATTGCAGTTGGTTCGATCGCTGGTCCCTGACCCGTTCCGAGCCATCCCGATTGATGAATCTGGGCCGACACCGATCCTTGAGTTCAAGGCTCCACTCGGCTGGAACGAAATGCAGATTCGCGGTCACATTGACTATTCGAATGCGACGAGCAACGTGCTGGACGTCACCGAGTGGGCGCGAGAAGCATCGCGTCCCATGGCGCGCTTGGAGCTGGAACAGCGCATGCGACTGTCCGAATCCTATGTTCTTGACGATATCATCAATCCTCTTGTGACTGGCGACATCTCACTCTTGAACCCAGTGGAATGAGCGTGTGAGTAGCTGACTCTCGCAGACGGGGTTCCTAACTACTGCCTACCGGCGTTCAAGACGTCTTCGCTGCGCGCTGTATTCGTAGTTCACGATGTCGCCCGATCCGATCATGCTGATCGCCTCGTCGATTGCGTCTAAGGGCGCTACATACCATTCGGACGGAACGTAGACCCGACTGTCCTTCCCAACCTGTTCGATACCGAGCTTGACGTCGCTGAAGACACGATGCAGCAGGTGCTCCAGGACGGATGTCTTCATGTTGTACGTGCGATAGGTCGCGACAACCTCGACAGGGGCCATGAGGTAGGTCGGCTGGTCAGCGGCGTGCGCAATCCGCTTCTCGACGGATCCCGTCGTGAAACCGATCTTGTAGAGGTTCTCGATCGAGGAGATCTGCGGGTCGTCACTGAGAGACTTCAAGACGTAGATGTGCCCGGTGTGTTGATCGTCCTCGAGGATGCCGTCGAGCTCTGCATTGATGACAGCGTAGGAGCCTTCGTTCTTTCTACGAGCTTCGTAGAGTCGTGTGGCGAGCGACCGACGGTACATCGAGGACTCAGTGCCATTTTCGAAGATGCACCGCAGCCGCTCCTTCGCGCTACCGTCTTCTGTGGGCTCGCGAACCTCGGCCACGAATGCCATGACGCCGGCAAGGACGAAGAACGCACCCTCCTTGACGTACTTCTCACCCGGAAAGTCGATGAGCTTCGAAACGCCGGCCGTCAGCTCAGCGTGTTTCTGCTTGAACAGCGGTTCGAACGCCGCGAAGTCCGCGCTCTTGACTCGCTGCGCGATCTCGTCCGGCTCAGATCGCGGTGCACGAGAAGGCAAATCCGAAGTGTCGAGGAGCCCACTGGTGTCGTCGAGAAGATCCAGGTCGTCGCTCTTGAGCAACTCATCGATCGATTGCGGCGGCTCAGGGACAGCGAGCAGTCCGAACTCGTCGAGATGCGTCAGCGCCGCGATCTTCTCGTCATTCGCGAGGATTCCGTCGAGCCGGGCCCCGAGCTTACGCTCAGCGATTTCCCGAGTGTCGGATCGCGGGATCCTGCCGTGCTCGCGGTAGAACGAGATGATCTCGAGGAACGAGCGTTCCAGACGATCACTTGTCGTGAGTTTGGAAGTCTTCTCGGGTGCGTCGAGGAGCCCGCTGTCGTCCGAGTCGAAGATGCTCTGAAGGTCGTCGGAAATCATTCCTGCACCATCCTCTGCCGTTCGTCGTGCTCACGCTTCTTCTTCTGAAGGAAGAGAAGCACCTCCGCGTACCGCTTCTCGGTCGGGTCATCGCTGCGCAGGTCGGGTTTCCGACCTTTGACCTTCGCGAACTGTTGAATCTTGGGCCACAGTAGGCGTGCTTCGTCCTCTGTGACCTCGACACGAGTAGCCGTGATCTGGTCTTGAATGATGCGGAGTACCTGCGGGGTAACCGATTTCGACAGCACTTCGAAGGCCCGCTGAAACGGGTTGACCTTGTCGATGAGGTTGATGTCGAGGTCGTCGATGTTGACGAACTTGTCCGCCATACGAATGAAACGTTTGTCACCGACCTCTCTCACTTCTCCGTTCTTGATGACCGAGTCGACCACGACCTGCTGACGCAACTCTTCGACCTGGGATTCACTCAGGTCGGGGTACCGCTCGCGGATGATCTTCGGGATCAGTACCTTGTTCGTCACCTCAGCATCGAGGTTGCCCGCGGCGGCCTTGGTAAACGTCTCGTCCTGGAGGATCGTCGCTTTGAGATCGTTCAGGTCAGTCGCGACGATCTGCTTCACGCGCTCGGAGCTAGGCTCCTTGAACCCCTTGACCTTCAGCTCGCCGGCCTTCGGTTTGTCGTCGTCGCTGACTTTGGTCTTGAACGTGAAGTTCGGCGCGAGTACCTGCTCCATGAGCAGCGAGGCTGTAATTGCTTTCAGCATGTTGTTCACTGAAAGTTTGACGTCGTCGGTGGTTGCATCAGGTTGCGCGATCAGATTGGTGAACTGTGCGTGCGCCTTGCCTGGGCTGTCACGGGTGACGCGGCCGATGATCTGGATGACCTCGGTAAGTGATGCCCGGTAGCCGACTGTCAGGGCGTGTTCGCAGTACGGCCAGTCGAAGCCTTCCTTGGCCATCCCAAGCGCGATGATGACATCGACAGCATCGCGGTCTTTGGATGCCACGATGGTGAGATAGTGCAGGGTCTCAGCACGCTTGATCTGGTCGCTGTCGTCGACGAGATCTGCCACTCGCAGGATAGTGCCGTCATCGGTGCGGAGGTTCAGGATTCCGGTGTCGTCCTGGCTGATGACCTCCCCGATCGCGTCGAGGATGAATCCGACTTCTTCGATCTTGTCTTTCGTCGACTCACCGCTGTTGACATTCGGAATGTGAACCAGGGTCTTCTTTCCGGGGTCGAGGATTTCGTGGATCGCGCTCGTGTAGCGGCCCTGGTAGAAGTGGTGACCGATTCCGAGGGACTTCAGGTGCTGGTAGCCGTTGAGCTGGTCGTAGTAGTTGAACGTGACCGGGGTGAACTTCGCTTCGTCCTCAGGCAGGAGCACAGGCACTGTGTCGCCACGGAAGTAGGAGCCGGTCATGGCGACGATGTGGACGTCCGACCCGGCCATCACTCCCTTGAGTAGCTCGCCTAGCCGGCTGCTCTGCGTGTCGGCTGAGACATGGTGGAACTCGTCGATGGCGAGGACCGCACTGTCGAAGGCTGTCGCGGGAAGCTTGTCATAGGCGAATCGAAGCGTTGCGTGCGTGCACACAAGAATCGGATCGCTACCTGCGAGGAAGTCGACAAAGTGCTGCACCTTGCTTGCTGGACCGCCAGGCATACAGAGATTGTTGTGCGGCTCCACTTCCCAATCGGCCCAGAACCCGTGCCGGGTCAGTTCGGTGCTCGCGAACGATCCACCGATCGAACGCTCCGGCACAGCGACGATGACCTTCTTACGTCCCTGGTTGTAGAGCTTGTCCAGGGCGACGAACATCAAGGCCCGCGACTTGCCAGACGCCGGAGGCGCCTTCAGAAGCAGGTACTGAGCGTCTCGTTCCGCGAACACGCGTTGCTGCATCTCCCGCATTCCGAGCGAGTCCGTATTGACGCTCCCACCCGTCTGGGCATATGCGACGTCGACGACGTTCACTGGTTGCTTCACGCTGCTCACTTCTTCGCCTCCGCGTTCACCATTTGCTCGTACATGCCGAACAGGAATGACAAGCGATCCTCATCGGAGTCGAATCCACGCTTGCGATAGATCGAATCTACCAACTCATCAAGTTCCTGATGCGCCAAGCGGAGATCGTCGGGCATCAATTCAGGGTTGTAGAGTTCGGCGAGAGTATTTTCGGCGTGGTACTCACGCACATCCAGGACACGGAAGGCTGCGTTAGTCAGTTTCGCTTTGTGTAGATCAGACAACGGAGGCACCGGGAAGTTATTGTACACGATTGTCGTCGAATATCTGTAGTCGGAAATCAGTCGACCACCCACCGCACGCACCCACGTCATGTGCATGTTGGAGGTCAATATCGAAAAGACCCAGGGTTCTGCATCGTAGATCGCATTAGCCGAATCGGCGACCACAGTATCCCCATCAAGGTAGCCGATCGGGATATATTCCCGATTTGCCGAAGAGTGCCGTGGAACAAGAATCGATTCAGTACACCTGTAGCGAGCCTCTCCAAATTTGTGCGGTGATCCAGCCAATTTCTTCGTTGCAGCGCGCTTGCTCTCAAGGCGGTGAGCTTTCACCCGCTCAAGACGCTCTGATATCGGAGGAATTACAGAGGCATCTGCGACATTCAAATCGTCGATCCATAGCGCATATCGCTCGTCTCCGTTAATGAACTCTGTTGCGCCGGGGAATCGCTTAATGAATTTCGCGCTGAGTGGGTATCGCTCAAGGAGTTTATCTCGCTCGGCTGCCGATAAAACTAACCCCCCTTTATCGTTCGGCATGCTTCCATTCGCCATTGGCGGCAGCTTGCTAATCGGAGCACGTCGGGTTTCAACCACCACATTGGGTCCGTCAGCTAGATATCCGTTGATGTTATTCGCTTCGATTCGCAGTCCGTCGATGTACAGGAACTTTGCCTTTGATCCCCTATTTCGGAGGCCGACGACCGCCACCGTAACGTGCGCGTTCTTTTTCGCGTTGTTCGCCCACTCAAAAGATGGGTAAGCGAAACAGATTTCCAGCCCCATTTCGAACAACATGGGAAACATGATGCCCACATGTTCCCCCTGGGCAACGGAGTCCGTCGTAACGTAAGCAAGTTCGGCTTGCGCATCCGAGATATACTTGGCGCCCTTGAAAAACCAGATAGCGATGTAGTTCAGGTTCTTAGAGAATGGATGGCCCGCAAAGGCGTATTGGAAATCTTTTTTTTGCTCCGCGGACTGAATTCGCGCCCCGTAATAGGGGGGATTTCCGATGAGGTAAATTTCCTCAGCGCTGTCCCGCGGGCACACAGCCTCCCAGTCCAAGCGTGCTGCGTTACCTTGACGCACACGCCCTGTCTCTCTGAGCGGGATCAGCGGCAGATCGATAGCGAACTTGTCGAAGAATTCGACGTTCATTTGGTGTTTTGCGATCCACATGGACAGGATCGCGACCTCGACGGCAAAATCGTCAAGTTCGATGCCGTAGAAGTTCTCGATGTTGATTCGCGACCCAAGGAACATTGCGTGCTGACGGTCCGAACGTAGATCTTGGAGACGCTCAAGGATCGCATGTTCAAGTTTGCGTAGCTCCTTGTAGGCGATGACCAGGAAGTTCCCCGACCCACATGCTGGATCGAACACCTTGATCATGCTTATACGCGTTAGTAGTGCTTCGAGCTTCCCAATGCTGTCGAATCCGGCGTTCAGTTGCTCCTTGAGATCGTCGAGGAACAGGGGCTCAATCGTCTTCAGGATGTTCGGAACCGACGTGTAATGCTGCCCAAGATCCGATCGTTGCCCAGGCGTCACCACAGCTTGGAACATCGATCCGAAGATGTCGGGGTTGATCTCGCTCCAGAGCAGTCGACCGGACTCGATCAACAGGTCACGGGCCTTCTTATTGAACTTCGGGACCGTGTGGTGTGCCTCGACCGTGAAGAGACGGCCGTTCACATATGGGAAAGCAATAAGATGGGCCGGCCGCGGGGAGCCCTCGGGAGTGTCGAGAACATTGAAGAGGTCGGTCAAGAATTGGTCGACGTCAGAGCCGTCCGGCTGGGTGAGGTTACTGACCGCCTCGGTGAACTGGCTCGGCTTGAAGATTCCCGTGTCTTCAGCGAAGAAGCAGAACAGCAGCCTGGTGAAGAACACGTTGAGGGCGTGGCGGGCCTGCGGTGACCCGTGAATCCCGGGGTTGATCGCGACCAGTTCGTCGAACAGCTTCGCCATACGTTCGGCTGCTTTGACGTCCGCATGCGCCTCGCCGACGTACTGTGCCTTCTCCATCCCTGCCCACGGCAGGAAGAAGGTGAAGTGCTTGTCGATGTCGGCGATTGGCGCTGCTAGCGTCTCGTTGGTCTTTGTGTCGACCGCCAGCAGGTCCTTGAAATCTGTGACGATGACAAATCGGCAGCTGTATCGGACGACGGTCGGTGATGTCCGTAATTCGTCGATGACGCCGTACAGATCGTCGGTGGTCGACTTGAAGTAGACGACGTTCTTCTGCCCGACCTCGGTGGTCGGGTCGTCAGCGATATTCAGGGAGCCGTTGCGCAACCTGGTGATGTTGCCAGCTGAGCGTCCGTAGGCTGCGAGGAGCTCGAAGATGAACTCGCGGTCGTAGTACGTGCGATTCGCCAGCGGCTTCACGCGTTCCTCGACGGACTTGAGGTTTAGCCGCATGTCGATGCTCCTGCTTCTTTCTTTCCTGACCAGATGGTGAGGGAACGATCTCTGTTCACTGTTTCTCTCCCTGACGTGGCCCGATCGGCACAACTCGTCCGGGGCGCTGACCTTCACGCAGCTGATCGTTCTCCAGCGCCAGCATCTGAATGATCCGTTCGAGTTGGTGGACGGTTTCCTGCAGGGCTGTGACGTCTGCGGTGAGTTCGACAATGCGTCGCTGTGCGTCGTCCCGCTCATCGCGAAGCACCACTAAAGCGGCTGGGGCGTCGATGTTTGCTATCCGTGCTCGGAACTCTGCTTGAAGGTCGGTGTGGCGGTGAGTGAGCAGCCAGCGTTTGGTCTGTGCTTCTTCGGCGAGCGATTTGATGGTGAGCTTGCCGTCGGAGTGCAGGGGTTCTCCTGCGATAAGACGGTCCATCGCGTCGCGGATCGCCCGCCGCACGTCGTCGTCCGCGTTTGCCGTCATCATCGACGTCCTTCAGCGTGTCGGTGGTGGTCGATGACCCGTTGAAGATTGTCGATGCGTTGTTCCAGGCGCACCTTCAGCGGTAGCGGGATGGTGGTGCTCGCGATCTCGTCGCGGGTCTGTTCGATGGCAGCTTCGACGTCGGCGATATTGCGGTCGGTGCGGGCGATGTTGCCGCAGTTCGGTTGGCAGTTCGTGATATCCGGTGACGCCTCAACCCCCACGGACTTGTTCCGATCGGGGTGGCACAGGGCCTTGGACTGGTCGTAGCAGCAGGTCACGAACTGCTCGCTGTTGTCGTAGATCCGCAGTCGCGGGTTCGCGTTCAGGGCTGCGGCTTGGCGGTTGGTCAGGTACCGGCCACCGAACTGTCGGTGGTAGAGGCGGACGCCGTCCCGATATCGCTGGGCGGCCGGCCCGGTGACGGATTCGCCGTCGTCGAGGCGGGCGGCGGCGGCTTCAAGGTACTCGGCCGCGGCCAAGGCCTCTTCCATGGGGAACACGTCCCGCAGACCGCTGGCGACTCGGGAGCCGTAGCCGTCGGTGCTGTGTCCGCGAAGGTGCCCGTACTGGATCCCCAGGGCGATCCGTCCCCCAGGCTGGCGGTAGATGAACCAGGCGAGGGTGCGGCGGAATCGTTTGACGACAACTGGACCGTCGGGATCGGCGGGAATGGATTCGTGTGGACGATCAAACTTCTCGGCCTTGGCGTTGCACCAGGAGATCAGGTCCGCTGTGCGGTCACGAATCATGCGTGGATGCACGGCCTTGTCTCCGTCAGCGTTCCGCAGCGGCGTGTACGCCCGGAGCGGAAACACTAGGTCGCTGTCGGGATGCAACGCCTCCATCACCTCGATGGCCTTGGCAACCGGCGCGATTGCCTGCCATGGATGGTCGCGCTCGCTGCCAGCTGGAAGGGCGTTGCCGGACTCGTCGAGTGCGTTCTTGAATACGTGGCCGTAGATCAGGTGCCGGGTTTGCCCGGTCTTCTCCTCGAGGGTCGTGCGGCAGCAGCCATGGCGCAATGCTCGGCACTCCTCGCCGCGCATACCGGTCAGGTACGCCACCACGATAAATGCTGCGGTCGCCAACAGGCGGGACAGGTTGTCGACGTCGTAGAAGTTGATGCCGCCGGTCCACGGCCGGGTATCGATGGTGCCGGTGATCGATACCGGCAGCACTGCCTCGTCGACCGGATCGAGGTCGCCGAAGACCCGATCCATCGAACCGAGGTGAAGGACATCGTCCGTGCCCAGGCCCAGCTGCCAACCGATGAACTGCTTGGCGATGCAGCGTTGATCGGGTCGATTGGTCGGGTAGAACCCTGGAATTCTCTTGGACGACGTCCCCTGTTGCTGTGCGTAGTTGTCGAAACGCTCGCTGGGGGTCAAGCCATCGAGGTGCGGACGATGCGGCGGGTTCGACTTCGTGCGGGTCGCTGCGAGGATGTCCGCGCTGAAGTCGGTGCAGAACCGAATCGCCCAGACGAGCAGAGCCGACATGGTCTGCGGGTGGATCGGCGGGGTACGGTTCTCCGCGGACCACTTGGCGTCTCCGAGAACGTCCGCTCGGGTGAGTGCGTTTTCCCAATAGGGTCGAATCAAGGTGTCGGAGTCGGGCAGATACGGCCCGTACAGCCAGCATCGTGTGATCGCGAACAGTCGGTTTGCCTGGCTCTCGCGGCCGAGCCCACTGGCGGCGACCTCGGAGCAGTAGCGTCGATACACGTCGTCGGTAACACTGTCGAGCCGGTGGATGCCCTGCTTATCAAGCCATGCCATCCACAGTCGTAGGAAACCGGCATAGACGACGATGGAGCCGACCGACAGCTGCGAACGCGTCGCGGTCGGCCGCTCCAGGTCCTCCATGGGAGTGGGCACGTTCAGACAGAGCCAGACGAGCCGCTTCGCTGCCGAACGGAACGACAGCGGGAAGGTGTCGAAGTTGATGGACCGCGAGCCCGCAACGGTGGGCTTGTGCAGCAGTGGAACCAGATCCCAGCGGCTCTCTCCGACCCGCGAGATCGGCTCGGTGTGGGCGGGTGCGATACGGGCCTTGTCGAGGACGATCGGATCGGAGTCCGACAGGGCCACAGCAATGGGGGCCGCCCGGACCGCGGAGATGCGTGCCCTCATCCGTCGAGCCTCCGACCCAGCAGCCGACGGACCATCTCTCGGTCCTCGTCGCAGGCAGCACTGCGTGCTTGAACGATCTCGGCGGTCGTGGCGTTGGTCGTGATGACCGTGCGCAGCCGTGCGTAGTGTTCGGCGAAGTCCCGATCCCACCGGGTTGGGGTCACCACGGTCGCGATGTCGTCGAGTGTGTCGAGGAGGACGACCAGTCGTGGCAGATGCCGCGGGGTGATCACTGCGTTGGCGCATGCGAAGCATGCGAAGAACGAGGCCGGGCACGGTTGGCCGGCCTCGTCGACGAACGGGCTGCCGAAGAAGTCCGTACACGCCGTCGTCGGTGTATCCAGGCGCCCTGCCATGAGCAGCTTGAGTGTGTGGACTGGGACATCGAGGGCTGCGGCCGCAGCTTCCGGGTTCTGCCTCGCATGCTCAACCTCACTGGTGCTCATCGCGCGGACGTGGATCGAGGCGTGTGCATGTGCGACGGCATCGTTCAACCCGGCGGCGATCGTCTCGGAGGCTGCCTCTGCGGTGAGCGGGTCCGGGCGGCGGTAGATGTCCTCGCTCTCGGTTTCGGTGTTCTGGCGTGCAGTTTGGTTCAAGACCTGCTCGGTCAAGCGGAGCCGCCGAAACGTCCACGTCGGACCGTCTGCCGTCCGGCTTGCACTGGAGGTGCCGAGGCACGCGGTCGTCCAATCGGTGCGGAACGGACCGTCCGACTTCAGGTTTTTGTGCCGGTGGGCGACCAGCAGTGTGTCGGTGGGGTGGCCCAGCGAGGCCAGGGCTTCGCGGCACGGCTGTGTCAGGGTGACCGCCCGTTCCCAGAGTTTTCCGGCTTCGCCGGCGAGAATTTCGTTGGAGTATCGCCGGCTTCCCCGTCGGGGTTTGTCCACTTCTACGGTGTGAATGGGTTCCTCAGTGTCCGGGTCCGATGCCCGGAACGAGTCGACGGTCAGCGAGTTCATCACCGACAGGTTGAATCCTCGCTCGCACACGAGCAGGACCATCAGGCACTGCACCTCGTCGATGCTCGGGAACAGTGCTTGCGCTGGGGTGGTGACACCGCGCAGGTCGAAGCAGCTCTTCTGGCTCACTGCCCAGGCGAGGTACTGGGACGGCATCATTCCGGTGCGGGACAGGTGGGCCAGCAGGGATCCGATGGTCCACCGTGTGCCCTGAGCCCGGAACGACGGAGCGTCGGCGGGTTCGTCACCGTCGAGGTAGCGCTGCATCACCGCGGTGTTCGCCTCGATTCGGCGAAGAGCTTGGTTCACAATCTGATTCGCCGCAGTGCGGATCGCGGTGAACTCTTCCCGGGTGTAGGCGTCATTTGCCGGGAGACGCTTGCGCGGTTTCACGGCCTTCGCACGCATCGCTCGACGGGTCGACTGCGGCAGCATTGTCGCTTCCGACAGCAGGGCCCGCATCATCGTCACCTGCCCTGGCCAGCGAGTGTGTTTGTCCTTCTCCGATCGCCACGCCCACCACACTTCGGCATTCAGATCGGCCAACGAGACGACGTGCGGATGGAACTCGGTCAGGTAGCGGGCCAGGTGCTTGACCGTTCCGGCCGCCGCTTCTGCTGTCGCGACGGACTGCCAGCGCCCTCCCGGTGCGACCCCGCTGGCGAACGCACGAACGAGGTCATCGAGAAGTGTTGGTGCTGCAGGAATATCGGTGAAGGCGAAAACCTTGCTGCGACCGTCCTGGTCGACGAAGTTCACCTGCCTCACCGCGCCGTCGACCAGGGACGGCCGGGCGTACTTTGCGGGCGGCAACGCTGCCGATGTCGACGGGCTCATCGCCGATCCTCGCTGTCCTGGATTCGGGGCGAGAGTTGGGCGACCCGGGCAACAAGGTCGTCGATCAGCGACCCGTCGACCGGGTCGGAGTTGAGGAACAACTCGACCTGCAGTCCGGATACCGGCTCGAGATAGCAGTCCCGGGTCGTCGCCAGGTTCGCGTGCCCGAGCATCGTTTGCACGAGCACCCACGGATCGCCGAACAGATGCCGGAACTCACGGCGGTCCTCTGCTGTGATCCCCATCCGCCGGTCATGGGCGTAGATGAGCGCGACCAACATGCGCAGCGCAAACGAGTGCCGAAGCATGTGCAGGTGGCACCGAATGTCGACCCCGAGTCCGTGGCAGCGTGCGTTGGCCGCAGAGAACACGGCCTCCCAGGTGCGGTACGGCAGAGGCAGTCCGGCTTCCGACAGCCACAACGTCCACGGCTCGAGACCGCTCTCGCTTTCGACGAAGAAGTCGAGCCGGTCCTTCCAATCGAGGTTGTCCAACGGCACGGTGCCCGGCCGGCCGTCACCATCCCGGTAGTGGACCATCCGGCGATTGTCGACCCGGTCCACCACCTTCCTTGTGGTGATCGCGGTGTAGCGGCCTTCGCGCTGGGCACGCTGGACGGCCTCACGGCGGGTCGACTCTCGGTAGTTGTCGATCAGGTTCAGGGTGCGGCCCGAGATCCAGAAGTCCCGTCCACGGCCACCCTTGGCCACCGATTCGCCCACGCGGCCACGGGCATACTGCAGTTCCGAGGTGAACGACGGCAGCTCGTCGAGCACCAGGGAGCCGCCTTCGCGGAGCCGTAATCCGCTGGACCACAAGGTTTCTGCGAAAGCTAGGTTGCGGCCGTCGTTGCGGCCGCGCCACCGCTCGTCTCGCGTCCCGTCGGGGAGGTATCCGCCGAGTCCGATGTCCCGCCACCGCACGTATGCGCGTGGGGTCAACCACTTCACCCGGGTCGAGCGCACGCTTTTCGGCAGCAGTTCCGGACGCAGACTCGGCGGCCCCGAATGCTGTCGCTGGTCGATCATCACCACTGGTGAGCGGCTCACTCTGCCCCGGTACTGCTGCCAGGTGTAGAACTTCGAGATCGCAGCAAGCTCCCGCGAGAACTTGGCCGCACTCACCCGCCGAGGATTGCGGTCGTCACGCCTGCGCCAGAACTCGAAGTCGACAAGGTCATCACGGGTGGCATCCCGCCAATCCACCTCCTGGACGGCGAGGAACGACAGGAACACCTTGAGGTCCATCGCATACGAGACCTGCGAGTCGGCGGCCAGTCGCTTGAACGTGTCGGACGCCAAGAACAACGAGACATCGACGTCCGGCTGGCCGGTCGGGGAAAGCAGGAACGGCTGACCCGGACGGATTCCCACCGCAGCTTCACGGGCATTGATCGTGGGCGCGTACTCGAGCGCCACCGCGGAGGTCAGGCGCCGGCGGCTAGGCCGCGCATAGGACATCCTCCACCCGTGAGTGCCGTCGCTCTGCTCCACAGCAACACACACTGCCACAACACGCCGACATTTTACGGAAAGGTGGGTTGGACAACAGGAAGTCGAAGTGGTGACCGGAGAAGCCATCGTCGGCGAGGGTATCGCCGAGGTAGATGTTGTCGACGCTCTGCCCCTTGATGACCATGTCGGACTTGCACATCGCGTAGGAGCGAGCGTTGATCTCCTGCCCGTACAGCACCGGCTTCGCGTCCGGGTTCATCTCCGTCAGATGGTCGAACGCCGTCGAGAGCATGCCGCCGGTGCCGGCGGCGGGATCGTAGATGGTCCGCACGATGCCCGGGGCGGTGAGTTCGAGGTCCTTGTCCGCGTACAGCAGGTCCACCATGAGGGCGATGACCTCACGCGGGGTGAAGTGGTCACCGGCGGCGGCATTGTTGGATTCGGCGAACTTCCGGATGAGCTCCTCGAAGATGTAGCCCATGTCATGGCCACTGACCCGATTCGGGTGCAGGTCGACGTTCGCGAACTCCTTGACGATCAGGAACAGCCGGTCCTTCTTGTCGAGGTCGCCGATCAGCTCGGTGAGCTTGTAGCCGTCGAAGACGTCGCGGATGTTCGCGGAGAAGCCCTCGATGTAGTCGACGAGGTTGTCGGCGAGGCCGGCCGGGTCGGCGGCGAGCTTCCCGAAGTCCCACACGGAGGTGTTGAAGAACGGCAGCTTGAACTTCGACTTCAGCACCACGAACGGGTCGAACTTCAGCCCCTGGGCCTTCTTGTACTCGGCGAGCACCTCGTCCTTGTTGGGCGCGAGAATGGCATCGAGACGACGCAGGATGGTGAACGGCAAGATGACGTCGCCGTACTGGTTCGGCTGGTACGGGCCGCGGAGCAATTCCGCGATCTTCCAGATCAACGAAGCGTTCGTCGTCGCCATGAGGTTGTGCATCCCTTTCGCCGGTAGTCGATCACTCAACTTACCGGCATTGGGTAACCAAAAGGACGCGGTGTTGGACTCGGCGAACCGGACGCCTACGAGGTGAAAGTACCGGTCAAGTCAACGCAGAGCTGGTTGCCGAATTTGTAGTCCAGAATCCTGCGACGGTGCATCTGATGGACGGCAACGCCCGGTGCAATGCCGAGTCGTTTCGCTTCTGCGGCAATATCGCTATCCCGCGTGAGCCCTTCGAACGGTGTGATGCCGGCCTCACCGAACAACACGTCCATCGCGAACCTGTTGGCCGACTTCTCCGCTGCACTGTTGCGCATCGTCTCTGTGCGGTAGTCCAAGTGCATTTCGCCCCGGGGATCATTCAGGACATGGCCGATCTCGTGGAACAACGTCCAGATGATGAAACCGTCCTTGCCCCATCGTCCAGTCTGCTGAATCACGGGTACTCGTTGGTCGATCCAACGAGTCATTCCAAGCAGGGGAAAGCTCTTGGGGGGCTCGACGACCATGAAGACCACGCCGACGTCGGCGAGTGACTCCGCGATATCCCGGAGCATCGTCGGGTCAGGGGTCGCTGCCCGCTCGCGCAGTTGCGGGAGGATCGCTCGAAGCTGGTCCGCGTCAAAGACATAGCGCCGACCACGTTCGAACGGCTCAGCAAGTTCTCCCGCACGCAGCCACGTCGTCAGAATCGTCGGGGCGATCGTGGCTCCCGACTCTTTCAACGCGGCAAGTGCGTAGTCGCCAGTCGATGCCGACTCGTGGAGGTGGACATACGCGTCCCACGTTCCACAACGGTGGAAGGCAAGGAAGTCCGAGACGAGCGCCCCCGGAGTCCGTCGCGTCGCCTTGGTCGCTCCGAGACTTCGAAGGTAGGCGACGGCGGTTGGCTCGATCTCAACGACGTGTGCCGCAAGGTTTTCCTGATCGGAGATCCGGGCAAGGTCAGCCCGATAGGCCGCCTCGTACCGCAGCCACGAATCAGCGGGGATTCCGACGACACGTTCCAACCGGATAGCCGTGTCGTTGGTGACAGGCGCGCGTCCGTTCACGATCTCGTTTACCTGCTTGCGGCTGCAGCCCAGGAGGTCAGCGACCCGCTGCTGCGACAAACCCTGCTCGTCAATCCATTCCTCCAAGTACTCACCCGGAGGTACGGCGTAGTTGGTCGCGGTCATGGTTGCTTCTCCTCTCAGTGGTAGTCGTCGATGTCGATCACCGTCACAGTGACCGCAGATCGCGGGTCCAACGAGCTCTCCGGCCGAACCAGCAGCCGGTAATTGGCGCTGAGCTTTCCTGCCCACAAGCCGTCGAGATTCGCGCTCAGGGGGTGCCACTTCCCCAGCGGGTCGTGGGCTACCAACTCTCCGACGCTGTTGGCCGTCTCAAGAGCCTTGATGCGGCGTCGGAGCTTGTCAGCGATGTCTGACCTCTGCTTCCGCATCTCACGCTCGTCCGTGCACAGCTTCTCGAGCTTCTTGTCCCCGTACCGTACTTCCACTCAGGTGTCACCGATCTCGTTACAGTCTAACGCACCGTCAAGGCTTACAATGCCCAGTCAACGACGCCCATCACCTGCACCACGCCGCCGCCTATCGTCGCCGATCCCAAGACGGCACACCAGTAACACGCGCCGCAATCTCCGAGCAAGGGCCCGTACCGCCTCCTCGACCGAACTCGTGACAGCGAATCGCCGCCCGGTGGCCCACAGCGCACCGCAGCAGAAGAATAGATTCGGAGATACACAGAAACTGCGTCTCGAAAGACCTGCGGTCGGGCGGTCGTGCCGAAGGTTCGCCTCGACGTCCCAATCCAACAAAAAACGAGGTCACGACCTCTCTCGAGTTCGTGACCTCGTTCGTCGCAGTTCGTGGAACTGCTCAATGTGGGCGAAGGGGGACTTGAACCCCCACGTCCCGAAGGACACTGGCACCTGAAGCCAGCGCGTCTGCCATTCCGCCACTCGCCCGAGCGACTGGAGAACAGTAACACAACCTCTGGAAATATCACGATTCGCCAGGTCACAGCACATTTTGTGATGTCCTCGACCGCCAGGAGGCATCATGTTGGACATTCGTTCACCCGCCCCGGAGCCGGATCGGGCAAAATGTCGATACCATGCAGGGGCGAGAACTGCATCGCGACACGCACAGTCCGGAAGGGGGTCGCCATGGGAATCGCGCAGCGTTTTGAACGCAAACTGCAAGCCGCCATCGGCGACGCGTTCGCACGCGTCTTCGGCGGCGGTGTGGTCCCCCAGGAAGTCGAAGCCGCTCTTCAGCAGGAGGCGACGGACGGTGTCCAGCAGCTCGATCGTGGGCTCATGCTCGCACCGAACAAGTACGTCATCACCATCAGCGAATCCGATCACGAGGGCCTGGCCGCGGACCGCGACTTGACGGTGAAGGCATTCTCCCGTCACCTTGAGGACTTCATTCGCGAACAAGGGTGGCAAACCTACGGTGAGATCCATGTTGCCTTCGAGTCGTCGTCGGCGCTGCACACTGGGCAGTACCGCACTCGCGGCTCGGTCGATCCCGATACCGGGCGCGCCTCCGCGCGCGCTCCGGCCTCGCGTTCGCCCCAGAATCGCCCGACCGTGAAACCTGACCCAGGAGTTACCCCCATGACGCAGAACCCCGGCTACGAACCAGGCCGCGAGCCCGCCGACCGCGAGCCGCAGTACGCGCGCAACGGTCACGCGCATGGCGGCCAGGAGCAGCGCTACGCGCAGGGCTACCGCAACGACGGCGGTGCCGGCCAGCCGCAGGCGGAGGCCTACGGCGCCGAGCGTGGCGGCTACGCCGACCAGGGCTATGCAGATCAGGGCTACGACCAGCAGGGCTACAACCAGCAGGGTTACGGCCAGCAGCAGGGTGGCTACGGCGACCAGCAGCAGGCGTACAGCCAGGACTACGGCCGCAACGACTATCAGCAGCAGTCGTACGGCGACGACCGGTACCAGGCCGGGTACGGCCAGGGCGGTGCCGCGGGGTACGGCCAGGCCGGTGGCGCGGGCTACGACCAGCAGGGTTACGCCGACCAGGGCTACCAGGACCAGAACTACGGCCAGCAGGGCTACGGCCAACAGCAAGGTTACGCCGATCAGGGCTACGACCAGCAGGGCTACGCGGATCCGGCGTACGACCAGCAGAACTACGACCAGCAGGGCTACGGCCAGCAGCAGGGCGGCTACGACGACCGCAACTACGGCGGCGGCGCCTACCCACCGGCCGCTGCGCCGGCAGGCCGTGTGCTCACCGCAACGCTGCAACTCGAGGACGGCAGCGGCCGCTACTACCAGCTCCGTGACGGCAGCAACATCATCGGCCGCGGACAGGACGCCCAGTTCCGCCTCCCCGACACCGGTGTGTCGCGCCGCCACATCGACATCCGCTGGGACGGGGCGGTCGCGATGCTGTCCGATCTGGGTTCCACCAACGGCACCACCGTCAACGGTGCGGCCGTGCAGGATTGGCAGCTCGCCGACGGCGATGTGGTCCGCGCGGGGCACTCGGAGATCCTGGTCCGCATCCTCTGAACGGGTATCGACACCCGACCGGACCCGACTCGAAAACGGTCCGACACGTCACCGACGCGTCGGACGGTGCGTCGAGCCGTGCACAGTCCGTATTGTGGGTGACCTCAGCACACCGAATACGATCGCATCGGTCGACCACGCCGAAGGAGGACGAGCCGTGCAGGGGCTGATACTGCAGCTGACCCGGGCGGGTTTCCTCCTCCTGCTGTGGCTGTTCATCTGGGCTGTTCTACGAACTTTGCGTTCGGACATCTACGCCGGTACGGCACGTCCGCTACCGCGCTACTCGGGCAAGCAGTCGGTGCTGCCGTCGTTGAGCCGCGGCAAGTCCGCTAAGTACCTGGTGGTGACGCAGGGCGCACTCGCAGGCACCCGTATCACGCTGAGTACCCAGCCGGTGCTGATCGGACGCGCCGACGATTCGACGCTCGTGCTCAGCGACGACTACGCGTCCACTCGTCATGCTCGGCTGTCGCCGCGGGGTTCGGACTGGTACGTCGAGGACCTGGGTTCCACGAACGGGACCTATCTCGACCGCGCGAAGGTCACCACCGCTGTCCGCGTACCCCTGGGCACCCCGGTCCGGGTCGGGAAGACCGTGATCGAGCTCCGCCCGTGACCCTGGTATTGCGCTACGCCGCGCGCAGTGACCGCGGACTGGTCCGCTCCAACAACGAAGATTCCGTGTACGCCGGTGCGCGACTACTCGCGCTCGCCGACGGCATGGGTGGTCATGCCGCCGGTGAGGTCGCCTCCCAGTTGATGATCGCGGCGCTCGCCCACCTCGACGACGACGAACCCGGCGACGATCTGCTCGGCAAGCTGGCCGCCGCGGTTCGTGAGGGCAACGCCTCCATCGCCGATCAGGTCGAGGAGGAACCCGAACTCGACGGGATGGGCACAACACTCACCGCGATTCTCTTCGCCGGCAGCAAACTGGGTCTCGCCCACATCGGTGATTCGCGCGCCTATCTGCTGCGCGACGGTCAACTGACCCAGATCACCCGCGACGACACGTTCGTACAGTCCCTCGTCGACGAGGGTCGCATCACCGCCGAGCAAGCCCATTCGCATCCGCAGCGGTCGCTGATCATGCGTGCCCTCACCGGCAGCGAAGTGGAGCCGACCCTGACGGTGCGGGAGGCGCGCGCCGGCGACCGCTACCTGGTGTGCTCGGACGGCTTGTCCGATGTGGTCAGCGACGAGACGATCGCCAACACGATGGGTGAGGGCGGCCACGACGAGTGCGCCGACCGCCTCATCGAGCTGGCGTTGCGCAGTGGCGGACCCGACAACGTGACCGTCGTCATCGCCGACGTCATCGATCTGGACTACGGGCAGAGCCATCCGATCGTGGCGGGCGCCGCGTCCGGTGAGGACGAGGACACGCCGCCACCGAACACCGCCGCCGGCCGCGCCGCGGCGATGCGACCGCCGCGGGCCACCCCGAAACGCGTGATCAGCAAGACCGAACCCGCACCGAAACGCAAACGCAGCCGCCTGTGGTGGCCGATCGCCGGGCTCGTCGTGCTGGCATTGCTCGTGACGGCAGTGGTCGTGGGCCGCATGATGATCCGCAACTACTACTACGTCGGTGCGGACGACAGCCGGGTCACCGTGCTGCGGGGCGTGCCCGGCAATGTGCTCGGCTACTCGTTGCAGGAACAGGCGCTCGTGGGGTGTGTCACCGACGAGGGCATGCTGACGTTGATGGAACCCGATCACGCCAACTGCCGGGTCATGCTCGTCGACGATCTGCAGCCGGCCGCGCGCGAACAGGTGCGGACCGGTCTTCCGGCGGGCACCCTCGACGACGCGAAAACGCAGATGGGCCGACTCGTGGACGGTGATCTGCTGCCGGTGTGTGTCGAGGAGAAGCCGGAACCGACCCCGACACCGCAAACCCCGGTGAACGGTGCGCCCGGTCCGGACGGCACGGCCGCTCCGCCACCCGAACCGGAAACCGAGCCGGTCACCACGAAAGCGCCGCCGCCGGCAGAGACGCCCGCACCCGAAACTCCGGGCACTCCCCCGCCCGGTACACCGGCCCCCGAAACTCCGGTGCAGACACCCGAACCGACCCCGGCGGTACCGCAGGTACCCGGCCAGAACTGCAGGGTGGGCGCCTGATGTCGGTGTCTCACGTCGCGGGGGCTTTCCCGAGCCCACCGGGTGGATTCGCCCCTGCACCACCGCAATCGACTCGCCGCAACACCGAACTGCTGCTGATCCTCGCCGCGATCGGTATCACGCTGGTGTCGCTGATGCTGGTCGAGGCCAGCCAGGAACAGGCGATCACCTGGGACCTCGCCAAGTACGGCCTCACCTACGCCGCCATGTTCCTCGTCGCGCATCTGGCGGTGCGCCGGTTCGCGCCGTACGCCGATCCGCTGCTGCTGCCGATCGTCGCGCTGCTCAACGGGCTCGGTCTGGTCCTGATCCACCGCCTCGACCTCGCCGACGAGGAGAACGCCCTGTTCATGGGCACGCCGATTCCGTCGCCCGACGCGAATCAGCAGGTGTTGTGGACGGCGCTGGCCATCGCCGGGTTCGTCGCGGTCCTGGTGCTGCTGCACGACTATCGGCTGCTCGCCCGCTACAGCTACACGCTCGGTCTGGTCGGCCTCGTTGCGCTGGCCATCCCGGCGCTGCTGCCGTCGAGCCTGTCCGAAGTCAACGGCGCGAAGATCTGGATCAAACTGCCCGGGTTCAGCATTCAGCCGGGCGAATTCTCGAAGATCCTGTTGATCATCTTTTTCGCATCGGTGCTCGTCGCGAAGCGCGACCTGTTCACCACTGCGGGCAAACACTTCCTGGGGATGGACTTTCCGCGCGCCCGCGATCTCGGGCCCATCCTCGCGGCATGGATCCTGTCCATCGGCGTGATGGTGTTCGAAAAGGACCTGGGCACCTCGCTGCTGCTGTTCACGACCGTTCTGGTGATGCTGTACATCGCCACCGAACGGGTGGGCTGGCTGCTCATCGGCTTCGGTCTGCTCGCCGTCGGCTTCTTCTTCGCGTACCAGATGTTCGGCCACGTGCGGGTACGCGTGCAGACCTGGCTCGATCCGTTCGCCGACTACGCGAACACCGGCTATCAGATTTCGCAGTCCCTGTTCGGGATGGCGACCGGAGGCGTCGGTGGAACCGGTCTCGGCAGCGGCAGGCCCGCGCAGGTGCCGTTCGCGAAGACCGACTTCATCGTCGCGACAATCGGGGAGGAACTCGGCCTCATCGGCCTGACCGCGATTCTGCTGCTGTTCCTCGTGCTCATCGTGCGGGGCCTGCGCACGGCGTTGGCCGTGCGGGACAGCTTCGGCAAGCTGCTCGCGGCCGGCCTGTCGTTCACGCTCGCGATCCAGATTTTCGTGGTCGTCGGCGGCGTCACCAAACTGATCCCGCTGACGGGTCTGACCACACCGTTCGTCTCGTACGGTGGTTCGTCGCTGCTCGCGAACTACCTGCTGCTGGCCGTGCTGATGAAGATTTCGCACTCCGCCCGCGAACCCGCCCAGCCGCGCACGAAGTCCGCGCCGCCGATCGCGGATGCGCAGACGGAGATGATGGGGCGCGAATGAACGGTCCACTCCGCAAGGTCGCGATGGCCGTGATGTTCATGGTCGCCGCGCTCCTGGCCAATGCCACATACGTGCAGGTCATCAAGGCCGACGACCTGCGCACCGATCCGCGCAACTCACGGGTGCTGATCGACGAGTATTCGCGTCAGCGCGGCCAGATCTCCGCGAGCGGTCAGATGCTGGCCGTGTCGGTGCCCACCGACAGCCGCTACAAGTATTCGCGCATTTATCCGGCCGCACCCGAAGCGCCGATGAGCCCGCTCGCGTATGCGCCGGTCACCGGCTTCTACTCGATGCAGTACGGCAGCACCGGCCTGGAACGCTCCGAGGACGCGATCCTCAACGGGTCCGACAATCGCCTGTTCGGGCGGCGCTTCTTCGACCTGGTGTCGGGACGCGATCCGCGCGGCGGCAACGTCGTCAGCACCATCGATCCGGTGATGCAGCAGGTCGCGTACGACGAACTGACCTCGAAGGGCTACACCGGTTCAGTCGTCGCGATCGAACCGAGCACCGGCAAGATCCTGACGATGGTGAGCACTCCGAGTTACGACCCGAACCGGTTGTCCGGTCACGACGGGGCCGCCACCAGCGCCGCCTGGGAGGAACTGAACGCCGACCCGGACAAGCCGATGCTGAACCGGGCGATCTCGCAGACCTACCCGCCCGGGTCCACATTCAAGGTCGTCGGCACCGCCGCGGCACTCGCGAGCGGCGTGACCCCGGACACCCGGTTCACGGCCGCCCCGAACATCACGCTCCCGGACACCACGACGACGCTGGAGAACTACGGCGGTTCGACGTGCGGCGCAGAACCCACCGCGACGCTGCGGGAGGCATTCGCCCGGTCGTGCAACACCGCGTTCGTGGAGATGGGCATCAACACCGGCAAGGATGCGCTCGAGGCGCAGGCCGAGGCATTGGGGATCGGTGAGGAGATGTCGATTCCGATGTCTGTGGCGAAGAGCACTATCGGCCCGATCCCGGACGGTGCGGCGCTCGGACAGTCCAGTATCGGGCAGCGCGACGTGGCATTGACGCCGCTGGAGAACGCGGTGATCGCGGCGACCGTCGCGAACGGCGGTGTCCGTATGCAGCCGTACCTGGTGGACCAACTGCAGTCCCCCGACCTGTCGGTTCTCGCCGAAACCCAGCCGGAGTCCGCGGGTCAGGCGATCGCCCCCGAGGTCGCGGCGACGCTCACCGACCTGATGATCGGCGCCGAGAACTATGCGGGTGGAGAGGGCAAGATCCCCGGTGTCCAGATCGCATCCAAGACGGGCACGGCCGAGCACGGCAGCGACCCCCGTAACACTCCGCCGCACACCTGGTATATCGCTTTTGCGCCCGCGCAGCAGCCGACGGTGGCGGTGGCGGTGATCGTGGAGGACGGCGGCAACCGGGCACTCGCGGCGACCGGCGGTTCCGTGGCCGCACCCATCGGACGTGCCGTCATCTCGGCCGGATTACAGGGAGGCTGACATGGCTGTGAACAGCGGCACCATGATCGCCGACCGATATCGTCTGCAGCGGCTCATCGCGACCGGCGGTATGGGCCAGGTGTGGGAAGGACTCGACACCCGGCTCGACCGCCGAGTCGCGGTGAAGATCCTCAAGGCAGAACTGTCGGACGACCCGGACTTCTTGACCCGGTTCCGGTTCGAGGCGCGCACCACCGCCCAGCTGAATCACCCCGGTATCGCCGGGGTGTTCGACTACGGCGAGATCATCGACGCCGAAGGGCAGTCCATCGCCTATCTGGTGATGGAACTCGTGCACGGTGAACCGCTCAACGCGGTGCTCGCCAGGGTGGGCCGGTTGTCGTTGGCGCACAGCCTCGACATGCTCGAACAGACCGGCCGTGCTCTGCAGGCCGCGCACGATGCCGGGGTCGTGCACCGTGACGTCAAGCCGGGCAACATCCTCATCACCCCGACCGGTCAGGTCAAGATCACCGACTTCGGTATCGCGAAGGCCGTCGACGCCTCCCCGGTGACCCGTACGGGCATGGTGATGGGCACCGCCCAGTACATTTCGCCGGAGCAGGCACTCGGTCAGGAAGCGACCTCGGCGAGCGACGTGTATTCGCTGGCCGTCGTCGGCTACGAAGCGCTGTCCGGCCGGCGTCCGTTCCTCGGCGACAGCGTCGTCACCGTCGCGATGAAGCATGTGCAGGAGGTGCCCGCACCGCTGCCCGGGGACCTGCCGGCGGGTGTGCGGGACCTCATCGAGATCGGCATGGCCAAGGATCCGGCGCAGCGCTATTCGAGTGGCGGCGAATTCGCCGACGCCGTCGCGACCGTCCGCGCGGGCCGGCCGGTGCCGCCACCCGGCAACGTCCCGCCGGTCACCGGTGCGAACCGGGTGCTGCCGCCCGGTGTGCCGGGCACGACGCCACCGACCGTCGCGACCCGGGCGTTGTCGGCGCAGCAGCCGTACGCCGGCGAGCCGTACACCGGTCCGACCCCGCCGCCACAGACCCCGTACACGGGTCAGACCCAGGTGACGGGCACACAACCGCCGATCGGCGACTCCGGTGGCGGCCTCTCACCGAAGGCGCTGCTGTGGGCCGCCGCGGTCGCGGTGGCCCTCGCGGCGATCGCGCTCGGTGTCGTGTTGTTCGACCGGTCCGGCTCGGACGAGCCGACACCCGGTCCGTCGCCGACGACACGGATTACCACGACGACAGCGCCGAAGCCGACGACGACCACCCGGCCGCCCACGGTCACAGCGACCGTGGAACCGACGATCCCGGTGCCGCCGCCGGTCACTACTGTTCCGACGACCACACCGGAACCGACCACCACTACCCCACCACCGCCGACGACGACCACACCGGAACCGACCACCACGACTCCGGAACCGACCACCACGACGACAACGACCACGGCCATCACCACAACCACCGCAGCCACGACCACGACCACCGAACCGGGAGCCGGAGCCGGAGGCGGAGCCGAGGGCAGCGGTGACGGGGAAGTCGAACCGGGGGCGAGCAACAACACGAATTCGAACAACGAGCCGGAAACAGGAACTTCATGACCACACCGCGCAAGCTCTCCTCACGCTACGAATTGGGTGAGATCCTCGGCTTCGGTGGCATGTCCGAAGTGCACCTGGCTCGCGATCTACGGCTCGGCCGCGACGTGGCGATCAAGGTCCTGCGCGCCGACCTCGCCCGCGACCCCACGTTCTACCTGCGGTTCCGTCGCGAGGCGCAGAACGCGGCGGCCTTGAACCATCCGGCCATCGTGGCCGTCTACGACACCGGCGAAGCGGAAACCGACGCCGGGCCGCTGCCGTACATCGTCATGGAGTTCGTCGAGGGCGACACGCTGCGCGACATCGTGCGCGGCACCGGCCCGATGCCGCCGAAACGGGCGATGGAAGTCATCGCCGACGTCTGTGCGGCACTGGACTTCAGCCACCGCAACCTGATCGTGCACCGCGACGTCAAACCCGCGAACGTCATGATCAACAAGGCCGGTGCCGTCAAGGTCATGGACTTCGGTATCGCCCGCGCCCTGTCGGATGCGGCGAGCCCGATGACGCAGACCGCCGCGGTCATCGGCACCGCGCAATACCTGTCGCCGGAGCAGGCGCGTGGTGAGCAGGTCGATGCCCGCTCCGACGTCTATTCGGTGGGCTGTGTGCTGTTCGAAATCCTCACCGGCGAGCCGCCGTTCAAGGGTGATTCCCCGGTCGCGGTGGCCTACCAGCACGTGCGGGAGGATCCGCCGCTGCCGTCGTCGGTGAATCCCGCAGTGCCGCCGGAACTGGATTCGGTGATCCTGAAGGCGATGGCGAAGAACCCTGCCAACCGCTATCAGAGTGCCGCCGAAATGCGCAGCGACCTGATCCGGGTGCTCAGCGGGCAGCGGCCCAGCGCCCCGATGGTGATGACCGACGACGAACGCACCACCTTCCTCGGCGCCGTCGACACCGATTCGAACTACCGGGACGACGCTGCACCCGTTGCGGCGGCGGCCGGTGGTTCGGGGGGCGGCTCGGGGGGTGGTTCGGTCACGAAGCGTGTCCTGATGGGGGTGGCCGCGGCCGTCGTCGTCGGCATCGTCGGGGTCTTCCTGTGGTCGCTCGGTCCCGGATCGTCCGCGGCGCAGGTCGCGGTGCCCGACGTCCGTAACCTCGCGCAGGCCGTCGCCGAAGCCCAACTCCAGGACGCGGGTTTCCGCGTGTCCGTGCAACCGAAACCGGATGCGGTCGTCGCGTCCGGCAACGTCGTCAACACCCGCCCGGTCCCCGGCACCCAGGCGGAGGAGAATTCGACGGTGACGCTGGAGGTGTCCAGCGGCCCGGAACAACTGCAAGTGCCGAAGTTGAGCGGGATGACCAGGCAGGAGGCCGCGGAGGCACTCACCGAGATCGGTCTGCGTCTGGATCCGAACGTCGGGACGGCATCGTCCACGCAAGCGCAGGTCGACACGGTGGTCTCGCAGGACCCGGCGTCCGGGAGTAAAGCCGACCGCGACAGCGCCGTCACGATCTCGCTCGGTTCCGGACCGGAACAGGTGCGGGTTCCGAACGTGGCCGGTCAGACTCTCGCAGTCGCCCGGGAGAACATCGAGAGCGCCGGATTCACCGTCGAGACCGAGCAGATCGAATCCGGCCAGACCGAGGGAACCGTCGTCTCCACAAGTCCGGCAGGCGGCGCCAACGCCACGAAGGGGCAGACGGTCACGATCCAGGTCTCCAACGGGGACCGGGTCGAGATGCCGGTGATCACGAGCCGGTCGGTGTCCGAGGCACTCGCCACGCTGCGTGCCGCGGGATGGACGGGGTCGGCCTCACAGCTGCAGCAGACCCGCGAGCCGACGCTCGCCCCCGAACTGGTCGGCACGGTCGTCACGCAACAGCAGCCGCCGGGCTCCGAGATTTCCAAGACCCAGACGATCACGGTTGGGGTCGGGGTGCTGGGTATCCGCTGACGGAACCGGAACGAGCGAGGGGCTCGGGCATTACGCCCGAGCCCCTCTCGTGTGCCCGGCTCTCGTGTGTGCGGTACCCGGCCGCGAGATGTGCGGGGTCAGGCGGCACCACCGTCGAGGGCGCGCGCCATGTCGGCCTCCAGCTGCGCGACGAGGCTTTCGTCCGGGGCCTCACCGCACAACGACATCCAGTTCGCGAGCATCCGGTGACCACCCTGCGTGAGCACCGACTCCGGATGGAACTGGACACCGTGAATCGGCAGCTCGGTGTGCCGCAACGCCATGACGATGCCCGATTCGGTGTGCCCGGTCGGTTCCAGCTCGGCCGGCATCGTCTCCGGCAGCACCGTCAACGAGTGGTAGCGGGTCGCGGTGAACGGATCGGGCAGCCCCGCCAGCACCCCGGTGCCGTTGTGGTGCACCAGGCTGGTCTTGCCGTGCAGCAACTCCGGGGCCCGGTCGACGGTCCCGCCGAATGCGACACCGATCGACTGATGTCCCAGGCAGACACCGAGCAGTGGCGTCGTCGTGTCGGCACACGCCCGCACCAGGTCGATGCTCACACCCGCTCGTTCCGGGGTGCCCGGTCCGGGGCTGAGCAGGATCCCGTCGTAGTCCTTCGCGACGGTCGTGAGCGCGCCGGGCGCGGTGAGGCGTTCGTCGTCGTTGCGCCAGATCTCGGCTCGCGTTCCGAGCTGACCCAGATACTGGACCAGGTTGAACACGAAACTGTCGTAGTTGTCGACCACGAGGATGCGCATGACACGCAGCGTACCGACCGGTCAGCGAACGGATGCGCGGCCGGTGTAGGCGGGGACGGCGAGATCGTCGGAGGCCTGCTCGGTGTATCCGAGACCGAAGCGGGTCGCGTACTGCTTGTAGACGGTGACGCCCGGTTCCGCGGCGAGTGCCGCCTCCAGCCGCGCGCGGTCGCCGAGCGCGGTCATCACGTACGGCGGCGAATAGGTCCGCCCGTGCAGCAGCAGTGTGTTGCCGATGCAGCGGGGCGCCGAGGTCGCCACGATCCGCTGGTCCTGCATTGCGATCGCCTCGGCGCCGCCCGCCCACAGGGCGTTGAGCACACTCTGCACGTCCTGCTGGTGCACGACCAGATCGTCGGGGGCGGCACCGGTCGGGTAGCGGCCGTCCGGTCCGCGCGGAGCATCGGTGAGGGTGACGGTGATGCCCGGTCCGCGGAGGGCGGTCAGCCCCGCCGGATCGGCGAGCGCGTTCGCATCGGATACGACGTGTGCGACGTCGTCGTCGGTGGCCGCCGCCCGATCCTGCAGCTCGGCACCGCGGGTCGCGAGATCGTCGCGCAGCTCGCCCAATTCGTCGACCTTCGCTTGGGCGGCCCGAACGAGATCGGACAGCCGGGTCGAATCGGAGGCGCGCAGTTCGTCACCGTCGGACACACCGCGGGTGGTTCCGAGCAGCAGCCCGGCGACCAGGCACACAGCCAGCGCAGCGGAACCCCAGGCCAGCGCACGTATCCGCCCGTCGGACACCCCGATCCTCCCGTCGCCGGTCTGCGTTAGCGTGTACTGAACACATGTAGCTGCCCAACCTACTCTGCCCGCCGCGCGGGCGGTTCCGCACGAGCGAGGACAACATGCCCAAGTCGAAGGTCCGGAAGAAGAGCGATCAGCCGCTCAGGTCGGTGAGTCGCACTCCCGTCAAGGTCAAGGCGGGTCCGTCCAGCACCGTGTACGTCTCGGTGATGCTCGGCCTGATGATCGTGGGCCTGCTGTGGCTGGTCGTGTACTACTTGGCCGCCGAGCAGATCTCGTGGATGAACGATCTGGGTGCGTACAACTTTCTCATCGGGTTCGGTTTCATGGTCGTGGGTCTGATCATGACCATGAAGTGGCGCTGAGATTACACAATTGTGATTCATCCCCACCTGTGGAGAAACCTGTGCATTACCAGCGCGTCCGTGCCGGGGAGCGTTCCTCGGTGAGCGCGCTGCGATGGTCCACGCCACCCGTCGCGATCGCCGCGCTCGTGCTCGGTGGCGGTGTGCTGACGGTGGCCGCGGTCGCGTTCACGACGGACCCGGCGGGACGTTTCCTCGTGGGTGCTGCCGCGCTGCTCGTCCTGGCGACGGCCGCGCTGGCGGCCCGGCAGCGGCCCCGCCTCGAGGTCCTCGACGACAATTCCGGGCTTGCCTGCACACGGGTGACCGGGCGTCAGGTCTTCCCTCGGGCCGCGCTGATGCGCGTACGGATCGTCGAGTACCCGCGCTTCGGCCGCCGGGTACCCATGCTCGAGATCGACGCGCGCGACCCCGGCAGCGGCACCGAACGGCTCATGATCTTCGGCCGCTGGGATCTGGGTGCCGATCCGCGGGACGTGTACGACGCACTCGCACTGCGCGACCTCGCGCCGGATCAGAGACCGAGCTGAGACCGCAACCGCAGCACCCCGAGCACGATCACCAGCGCGGTCACGATCGTGACCGCGCCGAACGCGAGCCACCCGGTCCGGACCACGCGACCACGATCGGTGCCGGCACCGAGGAGTTGCGGGCCGTACAGGAACGCCGCTGTCGATGCCGCGCCGATCACGAGACCACCGAGATGCCCCCACAGTGAGATACCGGGGATGGTGATGCTGATGAAGACGTTCACCGCGACGACGGTGAGCACCGGTGCGGGACTGCGGCGCAGCCGCAGCAGAATCACCGCCTGCGCACCCATGAGCCCGAACACCGCACCGGACGCACCCGCGGTGACCGCGTCGGTCTGCATCAGCATCACCGCCGCCGACCCGCCGAGGATGGACAGCAGATACACGGCGATGTACCGGGCGCGACCGAGAACGATCTCGGTGTCGCGGCCGATCACCCACAGCGCGAACATGTTGACCGCGAGGTGGATCGGCCCGAAATGCAGGAAGCCGCTGCCGAGCAGGCGCAGATATTCGTCGTTGCCCGCGATCATCGGCGGCCACAGCGCGAAATCGAAGAACAGCCCGGACCGCAGGTGATTGTTCATCACGCTCGACGACTGCGCGGCCGTGACCGCGAAGACGAGGATGTTCAATCCGATGAGGATGTACGTGATCAACGGGGTCGGATGTGCGTCGCGCACGGGGGCACCGGCGACGGTGCGCGCCTGCGGCGCGGCGCGGCGGTCCGCGGCGACACAGTCCACGCACTGCTGACCGACCGAGGCGTCACGCAGACAGTCGGGGCAGGCGGGCCGCCCGCAACGGGTACAGGAAAGCAGGGTCGGACGGTCGGGATGGCGAACGCACCGCGGCTGGGGCGGAGGGCCGCCCCCTTCGGCCGCCGGGCCCCAGCCGGGGTTCGTCATGGGTTTCCTTCTCAGGCGATGGTGATGCTCTCGATGACGACGTCGTCGGCGGGACGGTCGTTCCGGTCGGTTGCGGTCTTCCCGATCGCGTCGACGACCTTGCGGGACTCCTCGTCGACGACCTCACCGAAAATGGTGTGGCGACGATTGAGGTGCGGCGTGCGATCCACGGTGATGAAGAACTGCGAACCGTTGGTGCCCGGGCCCGCGTTCGCCATGGCGAGCAGGTACGGGCGGTCGAACTGCAGATCGGGATGGAACTCGTCGCCGAACTGGTAGCCCGGGCCACCGCGGCCGGTGCCGGTCGGGTCGCCGCCCTGGAGCATGAAGCCGGCGATGACGCGGTGGAAGATCGCGCCGTCGTAGAACGGACCGGTGGTCTCGCCCTTGGCGTTCTGCGTCTTGTATTCCTTGGTGCCGTTCGCCAGGCCGACGAAGTTCTCGACGGTCTTGGGTGCGTGATTGCCGAACAGCGAGATCACGATGTCGCCGCGGTTGGTGTGCAGCGTGGCGGTTGCGGTCTGATGAGGTGAAGTCACCTCTCCATCGTGCCATCTGTGCTTCTCGTACGGGTCGAGCGGCTGTGGCGCTGTGACCGGTGATGGGACATCTCACCTGTGACACAGTGGTGTGATGACACGTTCGAGAGTGTGCAGCAGTCACGCGGGCCCCGATGCCGAGTTCGTGCATCCGCCGAAGGAATCGTCCAGCCTCGGCGGTGCGCTGCAGGTGGTGGGTCAGGGTGCGCTCGCGGTGGCGCACACCTCTCTGAGTGCGGGTTCGTATGTGGCTCGCAAGTCGGTGGATCTGGTGAAGGCGGTGACGAGCACCGCTCGTCGTCGGTCGCCTTCCGACGTGGTGGCGCTCGTGTCCGATCCGGCGGCCACCGGGACGGGCCGCGGACGCACATCGCTGATCGCGGTGGGAATCGTCGGCGCCGTCGTGGTCGGGGGTGTGGCGTTTTTCCGCTCCCGGCGTTTCGAGCATCCTCCGGTCGCGCCGGAGCCTCCCCGTATCGAACAGATTCCTCGTATCGATCCGGCGTCGGCAAACACCGATTGACACAGGCGATCGCGCGGTTCCGACAACGACGACCCGGTCACCTGCCTGCGCAGGCGACCGGGTCGTCGTTGTCGGTCTGCCGAGCGAATTCACGCTCGGTGACGCGGATCTGACGGTCGACGATATAGCAGGACAGGGCGTAGAACAGTGCGATGACCACGAACAGGATCGGTACTGCGGCAAGGATTTCCATGTGACGCCTCCGTCGGCGGCTCTCGCACGCCGGGGGATGTGGACGGTCGAGGGGATGTCTGCGTCGACTGGTCCCGAACTGACGTAACCCGGACTGACGTAGCCCACACTACGTATTCGTCGCGAGACGCCACTGTTCACAATCGGCTCGAGGCCGTGATTCCGTTCACATGCCACGGTGACCTCGTATTACCGACCGGTACCGATATTCCCGAACACGTGTTTTGTCTCACATCGAGGCGGATACTGGCCGGTAGGAATCCGATCGGGAGGGCGCGTGATGCCGGAACCAATCCAGATCAGCGAAGAGCAAGCCCGTGCGGTTGCCGAGGAAGCCCGCGAATCGGGATGGGACAAGCCCTCGTTCGCCAAGGAACTGTTCCTCGGTCGACTCGACCTCGACCTCGTCCACCCGTTTCCGCGGCCCACCCCCGACGAGGACGCCCGCACGGAGGCATTTCTGACGAAGCTTCGGCGCGCGTGCCTCGAGATGGACGGTGCCCGCATCGAACGCGACGCACGAATCCCCGACGAATACGTTGCCGCGTTGACCGAACTCGGCTGTTTCGGCATGAAGATCTCACCGGAGTACGGCGGACTCGGCCTGTCGCAGGTCGCCTACAACCGCGCACTGATGCTCGTCGCGTGCGTGCATCCCAGCATCGGCGCCCTGCTGTCGGCGCATCAGTCGATCGGTGTCCCGGAACCGTTGAAACTGGCCGGAACCCCGGAGCAGAAGCGGTTGTTCCTGCCGCGGTGCGCGCGCGGCGCGATCTCGGCGTTCCTGCTCACCGAACCGGACGTCGGATCGGACCCGGCACGGCTCGCGTCGACCGCGACCCCGATCGACGACGGCGCGGCATACGAACTCGACGGCGTGAAACTGTGGACCACCAACGGCGTTGTCGCCGAACTGCTCGTCGTCATGGCTCGGGTACCGCGCAGTGACGGCCATCGAGGCGGCATCTCGGCATTCGTCGTCGAAGCGGACTCGCCCGGCATCATGGTCGAACGCCGCAACGCGTTCATGGGACTTCGCGGAATCGAGAACGGCCTCACCCGAATGCACCGGGTCCGCGTTCCGAAGGAGAATCTCATCGGGCGTGAGGGCGACGGCCTCAAGATCGCGTTGACGACACTGAATGCGGGCAGGCTCGCAATTCCCGCGATGTGCGCGGGCGCAGGCAAGCTGGCGCTGAAAATCTCCCGCGAATGGTCCGCCGAGCGGGTGCAGTGGGGCCGACCCGTCGGTGAGCACGCCGCCGTCGCCGCGAAGATCTCCTACATCGCCGCCTCCACCTACGCGCTCGAATCCGTCGTCGAACTGTCCGGGCAGATGTGCGACGAGAACCGTAACGACATTCGGATCGAAGCGGCTCTGGCGAAACTGTGGTCCAGCGAAACGGCCTGCCGCATCGCCGACGAACTCGTCCAGATCCGCGGCGGCCGTGGCTACGAGACGGCGGCGTCGCTCGCGGCCCGCGGCGAACGGGCGGTTCCGGCCGAGCAGCTGCTCCGCGATCTGCGCATCAACCGGATCTTCGAGGGTTCCAGCGAGATCATGCGCTTGCTCATCGCACGCGAGGCCGTCGACGCGCATCTGAAGGCGGCCGGCGATCTCGCGGACCCGAAGGCCACGGTCGAGGACAAAGCCAAGGCTGCCGCACAGGCCAGTGGCTTCTACGCGAAATGGTTACCGAAACTCGTTGCGGGCAAGGGACAGTTGCCCACCGCATACGCCGAATTCGGTGACCTGGGCCAGCATCTGCGCTACGTCGAACGGTGTTCCCGCAAGCTCGCCCGGTCCACGTTCTACGGCATGGCACGGTGGCAGGCGGGACTTGAGAAGCGACAGAACTTCCTGGGGCGGATCGTCGACATCGGCGCCGAATTGTTCGCGATGGCCGCGGTCTGTACGCGAGCCGAACGGCAACGCGTGGACCGGCATCCCGACGCGTCCGGCGCGTTCGAACTCGCGGACGTCTTCTGCAGGCAGGCCCGGCTGCGCATCGACACGCTGTTCGACGGGCTGTGGGCGAACACCGACGACGCCGACCGGAACCTGACCGGCGGTGTGCTCGACGGCCGGTACACCTGGCTCGAGCACGGTGTGATCGACATCAGCGACGGCACCGGACCGTGGATCGCGGAGTGGACACCGGGTCCATCGGCGGAGGAGAACGTGGCCCGCCCCTACACCGAAACCCGGGACCGGACGACGTAGAGCCCGAAGGAAGGACCCGCACTCGAGAAAACGAGTGCGGGTCCTTCGTCAGCAGATCGGAATCGGCCGCACTGTCAGAACTGGCCGCAATTCGAGGGCGCCGGGAGTCCGTTGAACCGGTCGACCAGGTACGGCACCGACTCGGGCAGTCCGGTGAACATCGGAATCATGTGATTCGCACCGAGACCGGGAAAGATCGGCGGGGTCGTATTCGGCGAGAACTGGACGGTCGCCCCCTGCGCGCACCAGTCCAGAGCGAGCTGCCTGCCCTGGCCGAAGGGCACACTGTCGTCCACGACGGCGTGTTGGATCAGGACGGGAGCCTCCGGCTTCAGCCGTCCGATGCGCTGCTCCTCGACGACGGACTTCGCTTCGGGGAGTCGTTCGAGGATCGCGGAGATGGGTTCACCGGACTTGGTGTAGTTGCTGGTCCGCTGGAATCCGTGCCGGAGAATCGTCTCGGGGACGCACTCGTTCGCGACCTCGGCGAGCATCGCGCGGCCGGCGTCGTTGATCTCGCCGTCGATCTCGTCCTTGACCTGCGGGTAGGCATCCTGCAGCCCGTTGATCGCGTAGCCGATCACACCGGCCAGCGACGTTCCGTCGATCTGGGCGAGGGTCGCGGCGAGGTCGGCCGGGGGCGCGCCCGCCACGGCGCCCCGCACATCCAGGTCGGGGGCGTAACTGGGCGCCAACTCGACGGCCGACGCGGAGGCGCCACCACCCTGCGAGTATCCGAAGAAGCCGACCGGGCCGTCGTCCGGGACGGACGTGCCGGGAAGTCGCTGCGCCGCGCGCGCCGCGTCGAGAACCGCTTGTCCCCCGGCGAGCCGGTTGACATAGGTGTGGACGCCGGGAGTTCCGATGCCGTCGTAGTCGGTGATGACGACGGCGATCCCCTGGACGAGCAGAGCGTCGATGGACAGCAGTTCGTACTCGGTGAACAGCCCCAGCGGCGGTTCGTAGGTCAGCAGATAGTTCAGAGCCTTCGACGGTGCGCACTGGTCGCCCTGCCCGATGGTGCCCGGGGCGAACACGACGAGCGGTCGCTCTCCCGAACCGGACCACGGCACGGACGGCTCGAGGTAGGTGCCGCTCACCGCGTTCGGTGCACCGTTCGCGTCGTTACTCCGGTACAGCAGCCGGGTGCCCTGGGCGGGGAAGATTCCGGTCGACGTCGGGACACGGATCGCGAGGTCCGACGGCTCACTGCGCAGCACGTCACCGGGGTTCCCGGAGGGCAGCGGGCTCGGCGGTGCGTAGAAGTCTCCCTCGGCGTTGGCGATCGCGGGAGCAGCGAGCATGCTCCCCACCACCGCGGCGGAGGCTACCGCCGCGGAGCACCATCTTCCGACACGTCCGATCGCCATACTTCCCCCCAGATGTTCTGCAGTCGACCCGAAAGTTCATGTGCCGTACGACACAGCGCTAGGCACTGTAACACGCAACTTACCGGTCCGTAAGGTTTGGTCGATCCCTGTTCAAGATCAACAAAACGCAGGTCAGCCGCCCATCGCGTCGCGCACCCGGTCGGTGTCCGCCTGCGTCCATCCCTCGGGGACGAGAATGTCCGCCCACAGATCTGCGGCCTCCGGTCCGTAGGAATGGCCGAACCCGTCGGGCACGTCGGCCGAGAACACCATGTCCAGGGTCACCTGCCAGAACGTCACGAACGGAATCCAGCGCATGCCGGGATCCACATCGGGCGCGAGCGGCTCGCGCAGCCAGTCCGGCTTGTTCAGCAGCAGATCGAACGACCACCAGGTGATCGGATCACTTCCGTGCTGCCAGAACACGATCCGCGGAAAATCCCACTCCGCAGGCAGATTCGCGTCGTCCGGATGCGAGGCGAAACGGATGTTGCGCCCCTCGTCGACGATCGGCAGCCGTTCGAGTGAACCCGGATCACGCTGTTCGGTGATCCGTCCCCACGGCTGCGCGAAGTTGGGGGTACCCACGAGCAGTGCCCCGTCGGTCCGCGCCACCATGTCAGCCCCGGACCCGAACGCCGCCTGCCCGCCGTACGAGCCGAGGCTCTCCCCGAACACCACCAGCTTCGGCCGGGCATCCTCCGGAATGTCCTGCCAGACGTCGTACACGGCCTCGAACAGTGCCCGCCCCGCCTCTTGCGGTGATTCCCGGTCCGCGATGAACGCCAGCGGGCTCGGCAGATACGAGTACTGCATCGCCGCGATCGCCGAATCCCCGCCGTTGAGGTACTCGAAGGAGTTCGCGACGTTGCCGTTGACCCAGCCTCGGCCGGTCGTGGTCACCACCGCGAGGGTCTCGCGGTCGAAACCACCCGTCCGCTGCAGTTCGGCGACGACCCGGTCCGCGATGCCCTCGATCGTGTCCGCCGACACCCGGCCCGCGTACACCCGGATCGGTTCGATCGCGGGACGACCCGTCACCGCCTCGATCTGCGCCGCATCCGGGCCCCCTGCGACGAACGTGCGCCCCTCCCGACCGAGAGTGTCCCACCCCTCGGCGGACTCCGGCGATCCGGACCGTTCCGGTGCCGTCGGCTGCTGCACCCCGTCCGCAGTTCCCGTGTCCGAGACCGCGAATGCTTCTTCCGCAGAGCCGAGCAACCCCCGGTACAACGCACCGTTGACGAGCACGACGAGCAACGCGACGACGATCACGAGCGCGGCCACCCGCGCGACCGGAGCCGGCGTGTAGCGGTCGATGAATCGGCTGAGCTTGTTCGTGCCCGCGCGCAGGCCCCGCCCGATGAACAGCAACAGCAGCGCCACCACGAGCGCCACCAACAGCACCGGGATATAGAGGGACCGTTCGACCCGTTCCGTGTGCACGAGGTCGCGGACGATCTGCTGCCACCACGATCCGAGTACCAGGAACACCGGCACCACCACCGCGGTGAGGCCCGCGAGGACCCACCAGCCGGTCCGACGAGTCCGCGGCGACCAGTCGGGGTGCAGTCCGCAACGGCGCACCGCCCACGCGACCAGGCAGCCGATGCCGTAGCCGGTGACGATGCCGATGCCCGTCGCAACCCCTTGCAGGTACCACGCGCGGGGAAGCAACGACGGGGTCATCGACCACACGAAGAACAGCAGCGCAAACGAAAGACCTACCGGATGGAAGGTGCGGGCGAAAGCCCGGGCGTGCGTGGTGGCGCTCATAGGCGAGAAGTGTATGGGTGGAACCGAATAGTCGGTCCCGACACGCCCGTAGCACGGCTACTGCGCGGTATGTGCCCCGATCAGCGATTTCGGTAGCAAGATGTAGGCGGTTCGTTACCTGTGAAGGGAGAGGGCTGTCATGGCGATCGGAGTCGGGCTCCGGATCGGACGAGTCGTGTCCACGGCGGTGGTCGCGTCCAACGAGCCCGGCACCCAGGATCCGGTGGTCATCGCCCGGGACACCGTGCTGCACATCGACGAGGACGGCACCACCTCCCTCGGCGCACGACCGTCCGACAACGAGGCACGCACGCTCGCCGGGTTCCTCGCCCACGTCGGCGAGAACGCGGGCGTCACCGCGAGCGACGGTCGTACGTACCGATCCGAAGACGCGATGGCGACCGCAATCCAGTGTCTGCTGAGTGAAACCGAGCCGCTGCCCACCTTCGGGGGCGCTGACGACGGGACCGACCCCGGTCACACCGCGACCTACCCGTCGCACTGGGATCCCGCAACCGTCGCATCGTTGCGCGCGGCACTCGACTACGCGGATCTGCGGCACATCGATCTGGTGTCGGACGCGCAGGGCGCGGCGATCTGGTACGCCTCGGAGATCTCCGAATCCCCGGGCCAACTGATCGGCGTCTTCCACATCGACGACACCGGTTCGACGGTGACGCTGGTGCGCTCCGGGGTGCCGGCGGGCAAGGCGTTCCGGATGCCGACGAAGGGCGCGCCGTCGCCTGCCTCGCAGCTCGCGAGCGCACTCGGCTCGTTCGGATGGCTGCCCCCGAATCTCGACGCGGTCGTGGTGATGGGCGACGGTCTCGTCGCCCGCGACCGGTCGCGCATTCAGGAGATCGCGAACAGCATCTCGACGAAGCTCATGGTCCGCACGCTCGTCGGCCCGGGCCCGGAGCAGACCGCCGCGCTGGGCGCGGCCATCCTGGCAGCCGGATTCGTGCCCGCCCGTGAAACGAACAGTGCCCGCATCGGGCTTCCCCCGTCGTACGAGGCGACCGATGTGCTCACCGGCGGGCTCGCGCGCATCCGCGCCAAGGAACTGCTCGACGCGGGCGAAGAAGACGTGGTCGTGGCACGACTGCCCGCCGTGCCGAAGTACGACCGCGAGGACAACGACCCCGAGGACAACGACGCCGAGTACGACAGTCCGGCGGACGCCGGTCGCGGAGGGTCGTCGCGCACGCCGGGCGGGGAGGACCGCCGCGCTACCGAGCGCGGCTCCGGCGAGTCCTCCCCGGGCCGGATGGTCCTCATCACGACGGGCCTCGTGCTGATCGTCGCACTCCTGCTCGTCCTACTCCTGTGAACCACCCTGTACCAGAGCATTTTCCGCCCTAGCAACCCCCGTTGCGCTTCCATCGACCAGAGTTGTCAGCCCTCGAGCAGTGTGTCGCCGGGATACCCGTCGACGGCGAATCCGGGTGGAATCACGAACACCGCCGAACCGACCGGGACGATCCACGGATTCAGCGCGTCGTGTTCGGCCAGACGTTGCTGCACCGGCACGAACTGCCGATCGACGTCGGCCTGGTATGCCGCGAAGAGCAAACCCGTCCCGTCGATGTCGTCGTAGTTGTAGCCGCGGCGCAGAAACTGCTCGCCCGCGTTGCGCGGCCGAGCGCGCGCCACATGCGATTCCGGTGGGATCACGGGAATGCCGTGCCGGTCGACAGCCGCGAAATCGGGATCGTCGTGCTCCGCCGAACCGGTCAACGGTGCACCTGTCTCCAGGCTGCGTCCCACCGTGAGTTCCCGTGCGGGACGGTCCAATTCCTCCCAGGTGTCGAGCTCCATACCGATACGTCGCAGCACCAGCGACGAGCCACCGGCCAGCCACGGCGGAGATCCCTGATTCCATACCTGGCCGGCGAACTCCGTGCTGCCTGCCGCCGGATTGACAGTCCCGTCGACCTGCCCCATCAGGTTGCGCATGGTCGCGCCCGCGGGCCGGGTGCCGAGTGCGTGCCGGAAGCCGCGCTGCACCCATCGCACCGATACCTGCGAACGCACCGTCCGGGTGAGTGCGCGCACCGCGTGCGCAACCGTAACGGGGTCGTCGGCGCACACCTGGAGTACGAGATCTCCACCGTTCCAGCGGTCCTCGAGCCGGTCGATCCCGAACGCGGGCAGGGGGCGCAGCCATTCCGGGCGCACCCGCGCCGCGTCTGCGGGTTCGAAAATTCCGGTTCCGAACACCCCTGGACCGAATCCGACGGTGACGGTCAGCCGGGCCGGGTCCCGAGCGAGTTCGGGTTCGCTGTCCCCCAACCCCCCGGTGCCCGTGGTCAACCGGTATGCGTCCTGCGCCCAGACCTTCAGGACACCGACGAGTGCGCGTCGATCGGTATCCGGGTGTAGGTCCAGTGCGACGAACGAGGCGAACGCCTGCGGTTCGGTCTCGATGCCGGCCTGGTGGTCGCCGTGGAACTCGACGATGCGCGGATTCTCGTCACGGGAGGTGGCACGGCCGACACCGGCGGCACCCAATCCCGCAGCACCCAATCCTGCGACGCCGAGTGCAGCGGCGCCACCGCCGAGCAGACGACGCCGCGTCAGCTCAGCCACCGTGGGTCGCCCCCTCGGCTGATCCCGGAGAGTAGTCCTCGCGTGCACCTGCAAAGTCACGTACCTGCGAGGTGAATTCGGTCGACGACCCGTCGTCGAAGGTGAGGACGAACGTGATGTCGGTGCCGGGTGCGACGGGCTCGATCAGGTCCATCAGCATCAGATGGTCGCCGCCGGGCGCGAGGCTGTGCTGACTGTGTGCGGGCACGATCAATCCGCTGTCCATTTCGCGCATCGACATCGCGCCGCCGGCACCGGGGGCCATCTCGTGAAGTTCGGAACGGCTCGAGACCGGACTCGAGACCGCCACGATGTGGACGTCCTGATCGCCGGTGTTGTCCAGTTCGGCGAATGCGCCGGTCATGCCGGAGTCGGCGGCCTTGGTCCACGCCGACGACACGACGATCGAGTCGGCCGCCGTAGCGGGTTCATCGGATCCGCATCCCGCAGTGAACGCAGCGGCTACAAGGGTGGCCGCGGCGAGGAATGTGGTCTGCATCTTCATGGGTGTTCTCCCGAATCGGTCTGTGCGCACGCACAGGTATGCGATCGCCCGCAGGGGCAATCGTGGTAGTAGAGGGGTCGATGTCAGACCGTGACGGGTGGCGCGCGCGGCGCGATGCCTGCGGCTCGGAAGAAGCTGCGCAGGACCGGTATCCGCGGAGGAATCGGCACCACGGTGGGCACCACGAGGCGCGGCGGTGGGGTCGATGCGATACGGCACAGGGCGGTGAGGGCACGGCGGCATCCGCGTTCGGCGGCCACGACGAGCAGGGCGGCGACCGCGGTGGCGACCCCGTGAGCGAGGATCATCGCCGGGCCGGGAACGTGGGTGTGGCCGTCGTCGAACGTCAGCACGACGTGTCCGAGCACCTGGCCGGTCCCGAGGATCACCGCGACCGGTAGACGGGTGCCGGCGGCCGGCACGCCGAGCGCGAGAGTCGTCGCGATCAACAGCGCGACGGTGCTCTGGGAGGGAGTACCCCCGCCGCCGAAGCCGTGGGCGGCGATGCTCATGGCCCCGGAGGTGGCGCCGGCAAACCCACCGCGCATTCGCGCGACGAGAATCTCGGCAACACCCATGCTCACAGGATACCCACGCCGTACTACTGTTCGTAGTATCGGTGCGGGCAGTATCGGTGCGCGCGCAGTGCCGTCACGATCGAGGGAGGAGTGTCCGTGCCCAAGATTTCTGCGGCGACGGTCGTCGAACATCGCGCCACACAACGACGGGCACTTCTCGACGCGGCGCTCGATCTCCTGTCGGAGACGCCGGACGGGGCCCCGTCCCTCGGTGACGTAGCCGCGCGGGCCGGCTTGGCGCGGTCCAGCATCTACCACTACTTCGGGTCACGCGACGACCTGCTGCGCGCCGTCGTCGAGGACATGTTCCCGCGCTGGAACGCCAAGGTGGTCGCGGCGATGAACGCGATCGACGATCCGACCGAGCGGGTCTTCGCCTACATCGAGGTGAACCTGCGACTGGTTGCGGACGGGCGGCACGCCGCCATCGGTGTCCTTGCGAACTTCACACCGCGAGCTTTCACCAGCGAGCACATGCACGCGCTGCACCGGCAACTACTCCTGCCCCTTCTCGATGCGCTGTGTGAACAAGGTGTGCCCGACCCCGATCTGACCGCGGAGTTCATCTACGCGCTCGTCCGCACAGGCACCGAACTGATCGATTCGGGCCGGAGCCTCGACGAGGTGCTGGGCACCGTCCGCGCCCTCGCCACACCGGGACCGGAACGCGCAATCGACTGATCGGCGTTTCACGTGAAACAACACGGTTGTCCGGCTCACGTCTTCCAGGATGTCGCGGCGACGCGGTGCCTGCTGACGATCGACACCCGGTTGAACGCGTTCATCGCGATCACGACCCACACCACGGCCGAGAACTGATCGTCGGTCAGGTGCAGGCGCGCTTCGACGTAGGCACGATCCTGCTCGTACCACGACGGCAGCGTCGTGACTGCTTCAGCCAATTCGAGAGCAGCCCGCTCGGCGTCATCGAACAATTCGGTATCCCGCCACGCCCGCAGCACCGCGATGCGCTGTGGCTTTTCACCACCCGCCAGCGCGTCGCGGGTATGCACGTCCAGGCAGTACGCGCATCCATTGATCTGCGACACCCGCAGGTTCACCAGTTCGACGAGCGTGCGATCCAGGCCGGCCTCGGCCACCGCATCCCGCACGGCCACCGCCACCGCGACCTGTGCCCGATAGACCGCACGGGTCTGCTTGTCGATCGGAACCCGTGCGGGATGTGCCACGGTTCGATTGTCGCCTATCGGCGCCGGATCGGTGGCAGGCTCGACAGGATGAGCAACCTCGACGCCCAGCCTGTCGAAACAACCTGCGCGACCGGCCCGCGCCCACCCGACGACACCGGTCACCCTCGTGTCGAGATCATCACATCGCGTGAGGTACCGCTCGGCGGCCCCCGTGCGATGCGGGTCCGGCGGACACTCCCCCAGCGGCAGAGATCGCTCATCGGCGCATGGTGTTTCGTCGACCATTACGGCCCCGACGACGTCGTCGCCACGGGCGGGATGGATGTGGCACCGCATCCGCACACCGGACTGCAGACGGTGAGTTGGCTGTTCACAGGGGAGATCGAGCACCGCGACAGTCACGGTGTGCACGCGATCGTCCGGCCCGGCGAGGTCAACCTCATGACCGGCGGCCACGGCATCTGTCATTCCGAGGTCTCCACCTCGGCCACCGCAACGTTGCACGGTGTCCAACTGTGGGTCGCATTACCCGAGCACGCCCGCGACGCACCCCGCAACTTCCAGCACCACAGACCCGAAACGACGGTCATCACCGGCGGTTCCGCCACGGTGTTCCTGGGCTCCCTCGCCGGCGTCACATCGCCGGTGGAGACGTTCACCCCGCTGCTCGGCGCCGAAATCATCCTCGACGCGGGCACCGAACTTCACCTCGACGTCGACGCGGCATTCGAGCACGGCGTCCTCGTCGACACCGGCACGATCCGGCTCGGCGACAACACACTGTCGTCCGGCATGCTCGGCTACGTGGGCACCGGTGTGCCGTCACTGACCCTGGCGAATCCCACCGACTCCGCAGCTCGCGTCGTTCTGCTCGGCGGCACCCCGTTCGGTGAGGAGATCGTCATGTGGTGGAACTTCGTGGGCCGCAGCCACGACGAGATCGTCGCCTTCCGTGACGCGTGGGAACGCGAATCGGACCGGTTCGGCCGGGTCGAAGGATACGCGGGGAAGGTCGCGAGGCTTCCCGCTCCCGACCTTCCGAACGCGCAGTTACGCCCGCGCCGGAATCCTCGGTAGGCGGCGCGTCCCACTCGGGACCCCCAGTCGTCCGCCGCGTTGACCTCGATGCACCGCGGTACGGTGCGATGTGCTCGAAATAGCGAGTCGCCGTCGATCCCAGCCGCCTGAGTCGACGGCGTGGGCGATGGTGACGAGTAGTTCGCCGAATGCACGTGTGCTACACACGGTGTCCACGAAAGCAGAAAGGGCGCCTTCCCCGACCGGGGAAAACACCCTCTACCTGAATCTTCAACTGTGGAGCCTAGGAGATTCGAACTCCTGACATCTGCCTTGCAAATGCGGTGCATGGTGCAGGTCAGGGCTTCGGCATCGCCACTACCTGCGGATATGGCATTCACTCGATAACACCGACTGACATGATTCGACGGCAAGTGTGCCCAAAATGTGCCCACACAGCGCAGCACCCCCGGCCTCATACTGACCGGGGGTGCTGCCTTTCGGGATCGCACTGTGAGCATATCGGCCGGAGTCGACACGCTCGAGAGAGTTACGGCGTTGTGGCCGTGGCGATCTTCACGACACCGAGCGGACGGAACACATCGAGCCCGAACCGGCCCTCGACACGTACCCGCTTCTGGTTGCGCTCGAAGTCATCCGAGACAGCATCCGACCACTCGACCGCCAGGCCCCCGTCCGTGACGACCTCGACACTCGTCGAGTCCAGCAGCACCGCGGTACCGGCGGTCAGGGCGTTGGACACGACGACCTGCACGCCCCACAGCTTGCGGGCCGCACGATCAACCGGACCACCCAACTCGAGGTTGCCCGCGGTGTCGGTGCGCAGCAGCTCGATCGCCTGCCAGTCCGTCGGATGAATCACGAACACGTCCGCATTCAACCCGAGGGTTTCCACCGCGGTGATCGCCGACCGGGTCGTCGACAGCACGTCCGTCGCGAACGCCTGCGTCTGAATACTCCCGGTGTTCAGCAGACCCAGCAGGTTCGGGGCGACACCATCACCGGAGAGGAGACCCGCCTCGAGCTTCTGCCGGATGCCGTAGTTCATCTCGTCAGTGAGGAACCGCTCCAGTGCCGGCGCATCACCGAGCACGTACTTGTCGACCGGCTGGGAGATGTGCGCGAGCACGGACAGCTTCCCGTCGACCGTCGCGGTCGCGTAGTCCGACGTGGGCTTCACACCACCGGATGCGACGAACGCAGCGTTCGTGGTACGGCCCGTCTGACGCAGGTACTGCCACGTCGGCGTCGTGGTGACACGCGACCGCAACACCTCCAGCAGCGAGGCCGGCGGTTTACCGTCCGCCACCACATCACCGAGCATCGGAATGGAGGTGATCGACTGGCCCGCGGTGACGAGAGCCTTCTGGCCCATCGGGGTCGTACCGAACACTGCGCTACCCGCAGCGTCCCGTGCGATCGTCCGCAAACCCTTCGCCGACAAATCCATGACCCCGTCCTTCTTCTGAGCCTTCGATGTGAACGTGCCTGCGAGAGGGTCGTATCGACCGCCCGACTTGGTGCCACCGCCCCCGTAGAGCTTGGCGAGCAGCGCATCACCGCGTGCCTTCTCCGCGTCCGACGGACCCGACTCGGCAGGATCAGCCGGCGGCTCCTCGGATCCGAGCGTCTCGGACAGCTGGACGATCAGGCGGTCGAACTCCTCGACCTGATCGATCAGCTTCTGCACGATCTCCGCCTCCTCGGAGGACATCTCACGACGCTCAGCCTTCGCGCCGTCGACGACGTCCTTCGCGGCCTTGAGTGTGGCCTTCCGTTTTTCCTTCAGATTCACGTCTGCTCCTGGGGTATGGCGTACGTGAGCACGCCGAATAAGTTCTTGGGATTCGCCAGGGAGACGGGTTTACCGCTGGCCTGCACCCGCGCCGTGAGGCCGGGGAGGCGGACGGGCTTATGTGGCCTGGTCCTGGTCTTACCTCTTGAATCAGGCGGGGAACAGCGTGACCGCTGGCTCACACCGAGCGCCACGTAAGACGTGACCCCGGGGGCGGACGGATTGAAACCGTTCCCCGCCTTCTCCATTGAGAGGCAACTCAAGCTTACAGGGCCGCTGCGACAGAGTGCAGCCACAGCGCCCGGGCACCATCCGGGTCGTCGATCTCACGGCACACCGCGGCGGCGAGGCCGGCCAGGGCGGCGGCGAACTGCGGCCAGCACTCGGCCTGTGAGACCTCCTCGGCGACCATGCGCTGAATCGTCGTGTCCTTGTCGAGCGTCGCCACGAGGAAGCGGGCGGCGAGCTGGGCGTGGGGGTTCATCGGTTCTCCTACGGTTTCCGGTGCCAGATGTCGGCACGCCAGTGGTCTGCGGTGTCTGCGGGGATGTAGCCGTAGATCGGTTCGCCCCACTCGTCGTGGTCGATGACGGCCCACACCTCGCGGGCCTTCCTCGGCTGCTTGTCGTCGGTCATGTCGTCGTCCTCTCAGGGGGCCTGCACGTGGCTACAGGGGGGCCGTAAAAACCGGAGGACCCAGCGGCCGAAGGGGTACGGGTCCGGCCGGGTGCTGGTGATCCCAGCCGGCCTACCCCCCTGGGCTCCAGTGGTCCCAGTCGCGGGTCCAGCGGCGGCGGGTGAGGTACTCGGCGGCGGTCTCACCGGGGCGTTGCGGGTCGTTGCGGTCGTCGAGCACCTGTGGCGTCTGCTCTCCGAGTGCGGGGCGGAGGTGGTCGCGGTCGCCCTTGCCGCGCTGCGAGTTGCAGCGGAAGTGCAGCAGTCGGTCGGGGTCGAGTCCGCCCTCGGCCCGGGCGGTGCTGTGGTCGGCGGCGAGGGGGTAGCCGTCCCAGTTGTGGATGGCCTCACGGTGCATCGGTTTGCCGCACCAGAAGCACGGTGAGCCTTCTACGTGGTGCGCGAGCAGTCGCGTGCGGATCGCGTCGTGTCGTGTGCCGAGGCCGCGCTTGTGCCGGGAGGGTTTGGTCATTGGGTCTCCTGTTGTGTGTGCTCGGCGGCGTCGTGGAGCTGGTCGGCGATGGTGTGGGCCTCTTGTGGGCTGAGTGCGATGTACAAGCTCCCGAGGTTGAGTCGGATGCACTGTCGGCCGGTGGACTCGGCTGTCACGGTGAGGATGGGGTCGGGGCCGCGGAGTCTCACGCTGCCTCCTCGGGTCGTCCCAGCCGGCCGTGTACTCGTCCGGCCCACATGCCGGTGGGGTGCCCGAGTTCGGTGACTGCGGTGCGGCACGCGGATTGCACGGGGCAGCGGGTGCATTGCTGCGCTGCCCATGCGAGGCGGGCAGAGCGGTCCTCGGTGAACTCCTCTTCGATCTCGGTGTCGAACAGTGGTGCCTTGCCGGCGCATCGGGCACCGGACAGTCGGGGGTCGACGAGTCCGGCGATCGTGTCCGGGATGCGGGGCAGTTTCGATCTGGTGCGGCTCATGCGGCGGGATCTCCGATCGGTTCGCCGGACCCGAGCCACTGCCCGGGACGTCGGCCGGGGGTGCGGACGGGTGGCGCCGTAGGGGTGTCGAACACAGTCGGTTCAGCAGTGGGGCCATTCACGGGTGTGTGGCCCGACTGTGATTCCACCCCAGTGGGGCCATCCTGTTTATGCAGGTCAGACCCAGTTGGGCCAGTTGGGCCAGTGGGGCCATGCGTAAGGTCCGACTGTTGGTCGTGGCCCGACTGTGCGGGCAGTGCCCAACTGGTCGTCCGAGGGAACCCTTCCGTGGTGTAGACGACGCTCAAGTCCTTCGCTGCGCGCTTGAGTGTCCGCTCGGCGATGCCGGCCTTTCGGGCGTCGTTCTTCACGTCCTTGCCGGGGGTGCGCCCGTGCTCGGTGAGGTAGTCCTCGAGCCACACCTCGGCCTCGTTGCGGTCCTCGCGGTCGGTCCCGTCCGGTTCGGCGAGTAGGTCCCGGGCGTCCCGGTTGGTCTCCCCCAGCCAGTGCAGTGCACCGACTTCCGTCGTCCCGTCGTCGGTGGTGATGCTCGTCGAGACGATCGCCGCTTCCATCGACCGGATACGCGGCGCGAGGTTGCCCTTGGTGTTGGTGACGACGAGGTTGCCGCTGTCCTCGTCCTTAGCCACGGAGAGCACCGACCGGGCCACCTGAGACCATGCGATCGACCCGAGGATCAGCTTGCCCGTGTCGGCCCCGTCCCTCTTACCGAAGTGGCACAGACCGAACACGACACAGCCTTGTCGCGAGGCGAGCTGCGCGAGTGGTTCGAGGTACTGCCGGACCGCGCGGTCGTCCTTGCCGGACAACTCCGAGGACATGCTCGACGTCGCGGCATCCAGGACGACGAACGCCACCTTCTCCTGTGCGATGACCTTCTCGAGCGCCAGCGTGTCGAGTGGCAGGATCAGCGTCCCGGAGTCGGTGTGTGAGGTCTCGACGTCGACGAACAGCACGCGGTCCATGTCGGCCCCTGCGGCCTTCAATCGCGGCGCGACTGTGAACTCTCGCGAGTCCTCGGAATGGACGTACAGCACGTTCTGAGGACTGCCGTGCAATTCCCCTTCGAGCTTGCCTCTGGTGACCTGTGCGCAGATCTCGGCGGCGATGGTGGACTTACCGAGTCCCTCTCGTCCGGCGAGCAGCGTGAGCGACCCGGCCGGTATCCAGTCCTCCATGACCCAGCGGACGCGTTGCATCTTCACATCGGAGCCGCGGGTGACCTTCAGTCGTCGGCCTGCCTGCCCTCCGAGGTCGACGAGCTCGAGTTCGTCGAGTCCGTACCCGGCGGCGATGTGGTCGGCGGCGTCCTTGCCTGCCTTCGCGGTGGCGATGACGGCACCAGCTGCGATCGGTTCCACAATCGCGTGTACCTGTAGGGCGTGCTTGCGGCCGGGCGCGTCGTCGTCGGCAACGATCACCACGGTGTGTCCGGTCAGCGGTGACCAGTCGAATCGGTCAGCCTTACCGGCACCCATTGCATTGCACACTGCGACCGCGCCGACCGATTCGAGGGCGAGAACGTCCTGCTCACCCTCGACGACGTAGACGGGCGTGCCGGTGGGGTGCGTGTCGAGCCGCTCCGCACGGAAGAGTGCCCTTCCAGTCTTGTTGCCGGACTGTGAAAACTGCTTCTTTCCAGCGTCGCTATAGGACCGTTTGACTGTGCGCCCGTCGCTGTAGCGGTAGGTGTTGCCGTTTGCGTCGTCGAACAGGTCCCGCATGGTCAGCCCGAGTGCGTCGAGGACAGCGGCCTTGTCGTCAGCGTGACTGTTCATGAGGACCTGGCCGGCGATCTGCTTGAACGTCACCGATCGATCGGCCGGCGAATGCCCGGGGGCTTGGGCCGTGGCAGTGTCACCGGCCCCGTCCTTCCATGCCAAGCCTTGATCACGCCAGTGGTCGCGGAGTCGATCGAGGGCGGTCACTTACCCTCCCCCGACTTGGTGCGGCACTTCGGGCCTTCGTGTGCTGCACGCGATTTGGTGGCTACTAGCCACCGGCCACACACTCGACAGCGAGTGGCGACGCGGGCACCGTGGCGGCGTACCTCGGCGTCGAGAGCTGCGAGCGGTTCGGGTCCGATCGGTATATCGTGGGTAGGCATCTGGTTGCCTTTCTGGGCATTGCGGCCGGGGGTTTGTCGACCCCCGGCCGCTCTCGGAAATGGTTGGTGTTCTTCCCATTTCGCCGAGGTGCAGCTCACGAAATGCGGACGGTTGGTTACGTCACGGTGATCGCCTCATTGCTTCGGTGGCCGATTCTCCGAACGTGTCGCGGCAGGGGTTCGGACGGTAGGCCACGAAGCCGCTGACGAGCAGGAACACGTTCTGCGTGACGATCACGACGACGAGGATGAACTCGAGGTCACTCACAGCCCCTCCCGAACGGTAGACTCCATGTCGGAACCTTCTTCCTGATAGGTGTCGGTTTCTTCGCCCTCGGAGTCGGTGGCACCCGACCCGGGGGCATCTCTTTGTTCACGGATGACGACGTGGCGGTTCTGGACCATCGAGAGCGCCATGTCTTCGTCGACGAAGTGCACGACGGACCATCCGGGGGCGCCGGGACGAGACGAGTCGATCTGATACTCAGTGCCGTCCTCGTCGATCCAGAAGGCGGCGGTCACGCTGCGCCCGGACGATCGTCGGTGCGGGTCATCGTGTGGCGCTCGAGCCACTCATTGAGGTCCGCGACGCGGTAGAAGACTTTGCGTCCGACCTTCACGTACTTCGGCCCGGTCCCCCGGTAGCGGTGCTGTGCCCACGACGCATCGGTGGTGCCCGGGAATCTCACGGGCATGTCCCGCGAGGCGATCATGTCGTCCATCAACCCTCCAGTGATAGCGCTACGTCAAACCTCGATCAGTTCGACGATCCGGAGATTACCCTCACTGATGCAGTTTCATCAACACTCAATCACGACATTGGCGCGTCAAGGCTCTATCGCGCACACTTGCGGCGTGAGTATCGAGTACGCAGCCAACGCAGCAACCCAGGAGATAGCGCCGGGAATCTTCATGCGGCTACCCGCACGGTGCATCGTCGAGAACTCACCATCGGCCGGCCTCGACACGCTGATCGAGTTCGACTACCAACACGAACGACGGCAGGTTCATGTCGTCACGGTGGCGGTGAAGTCCTCCCGTAGCCAGGAGTCCATCACCGGCACCGACCTTCGAGCTGTGCGCGTGGCGGAGCTGACAGCGCAGCACCTTCCTGCGCTCGCCTTCAGGTACGACGGAAGCGCCGTTCAGCCGGACTCGGTAAGGATCGCCGACCTCGTCGCGCAGGGCCCTGCCAGTGGGGACACCATGCGGCTCGTCGCTGATCTGTACTCGTATGCACATGCGGTAGGGCTTCGGCCAGCGAAGCACGTACAGGACGTCCTCGGACTTGCTTCTGCCACCGCGTCCCGATGGATTCGACGCGCTCGAGATCTCCGCATGCTCGACGAGCTCGAAGGTTCGGTGACCAGTGGCCACAGTTGAGTCGTACGAGACTGCGGGCGGGAAGCGGTACATGGTCCGCTTCCGTACGCCAGACCGCACCCAGTCGAAGAAACGCGGCTTCCGCACCAAGCGTGAAGCGGAAGCGTTCGCCGCGACCGTCGAGGTCGAGAAGATGACCGGGTCGTACGTCGCACCATCGGCCGGCCGAATCACCCTCGAGGTCGTCGCGGAGAAGTGGTTCTCCTCGAAGGTGAACCTGTCGGCATCGACACGCTCCCGGTACAGGTCAGCACTCGACGTGCACGTGCTCCCGACGTTCGGCCGTATATCGATCTCCGACGTCACCCGCGAGCGTCTACGAGACTGGGTCACGGCGATGTCGACGACGAGCTCGGCCGCGACGGTGCAGAAGAATGTCGGCGTTCTCTCTCAGATTCTCGACCAGGCCGTCGAGGACTCGCGGATCGTGTCGAACCCTGCGGCCGGCCTCGACCTCCCCCGCATCGAACACGAGGAACGGCGGTACCTGAGCTTCGAGCAAGTCGACCTCCTCGCGAAGGCTGCGGACGATCACGCCGTGCTCGTGTACGTCCTCGCGTACTGCGGACTGCGGTTCGGCGAGGCCGCCGCGCTCACGGTGACCGACGTGAATCTTGAGCGTGCACGGCTGCGGATTCACCGATCGGCCACGGTCGTGGACTCGAAGATCGTCGTGTCCGGCACCAAGTCGAACAAGGGCCGCGACGTACCGATCCCCCAGTTCCTCGGGGAGATGCTGACTGAGCGGATCGAAGACATGTCACCTGAGCAGCTGGTGTTCCCTGATTCCCGCGGCGGATACCTGCGGTCGAACAACGTGCGGCGTCGCTGGTGGGATCACGCGGTGAAGGAGTCGGGTGTTCCGGACGGACTCACTCCGCACGAGCTACGGCACACTGCGGCCTCGTTGGCGATCAGTGCCGGCGCGAGCATCAAGGCGGTGCAACGGATGCTCGGGCACGCGAGCGCTGCACTGACGCTCGACCGGTATGGACACCTGTTCGATGACGATCTCGGGATGGTCGCGCAACGGCTTCACGACCTCGCTCGACCTGCCACTCAGTAACAGTCCTCGAGCACCGAGTGTGCCCAGAGTGTGCCCACGAACGAGTGAAGGGCACCTCCCGGTTTCCCGGAAAGTGCCCTTGACCTGCTGTCTAACCTGTGGAGCCTAGGAGATTCGAACTCCTGACATCTGCCTTGCAAAGGCAGCGCTCTACCAACTGAGATAAGGCCCCGTCTACCAGTCAGCGACTGGTGACCTCGTGCCATTCGTCTTCGCTCCGGAGCATCCGAGCGATTCCGACGACCACCAGCACCACAGCTCCCACAATTGCGAGAACCCTCATGCTGCTTGTCCTTTCGGCACGGGGAGTGGGCCTAGGAGGACTTGAACCTCCGACCTCTTCGTTATCAGCGAAGCGCTCTAACCGCCTGAGCTATAGGCCCTCGAACCGATTCGGAACACTACCCCACCGAACCGTGAACAACAAAATCGACTCGGTGGGGCAGCATTTTCCCAGGTCAGTCCGGATCTGCGAGAGTCACCTGCACTCCCCCCACGAGATCCGTGCAGAGGTTGTAGATGAACGCGCCGAGCGTCGCCATCGCGGTCAACAGGATCGTGTTGGCCAGGCCGATCACCGTCGCATAGCCGAAGACCTGACCGGCGCTGATCAGCCCGCCACCACCGGATTCGGAGACGATATCGGTGAATGCGCTGTTCAGTCGCTCCCACACACCCATCCCGGCGAGGATGCCGTAGAGCAGACCCACCGCGACCATCCACACGAAGAACAACGAGAGGGAAATCACGGAGGACATTTTCAGCATCGACCACGGATCGATACGACGGACCTGGACGGTCGCACGCAACGGATCCCCGGCCATCGGCACCGCCGTGACCGCCACCGACGCCGCCGGAACAGCATGCGCGGTCTCCGCGGCCACCGGCGTCGCAGTCGGAAGCGGGTGCTTGACCGTCGACAGATCCGGCAGGTCCTTCGCAAGATCCTTGCGTTCGATGTGCCGCGTCGGCCCGTCGATCACAGCCGATTTCGCTTTCGCTGCGGACGGAGCAGCCGATCCGGTCACGACCGGTCGCGTGGGTGCCGCCGGTGCGCTCTGCCGAGGAGCACCACCCGCCGGCTTCACCGACCCACGCTGCGCACCGGCGTTCCCGGTGCCGGCTTTGTCGACACTCTGTCCCCGGCCCGGCAGATTCGTCTGCGGCGTGCTCTGCGGCGCAGACTGCGCCTGCTGCCCCCGCTGCCACGGCGGAGCCTGACTGCCGGCTGCGGGGCGCTGGGCACCGGACTGCGTGGACGTCGCACTCTTGTCTGCCGGCTTGCGGACCGTCGGTGTCGTCTGCGCGGTCGGATTCGGCCGAACCGCCTTGCCTGCACCGCCGGAACCCGCCGGTTTGCCGTCACCGTCGGACGGATCAGGCTTTTCGGCCCGTTCGTCTGCACCGACCGGCTTCGCCGCGGGACCCGACGAAGCGGGCGGTTCCTTCGGAGAATCCGCAGGCGGTGCGACATCCTGCGTCTTCGCCGACGACGGCTTCGCGGTGTCCGGCTTGACCGGAACGTTGTCGGCTTCCTGCCCGTTAGGGCCCTTCGGTGCCGGGGACCCCTTCTCGGCACCGTTCGGTCCTTGGGGAGTGCTCACTTACGACTCCTTCGCATCTGGTGTGGCGCCCTCCTCGGGCTCATCGGCGTTGCGTGCGATTGCCAGCAACGTGTCGCCCTCGGCCAGGTTCATCAACCGAACGCCCTTCGTCTGGCGGCCGGCCTTGCGCACCTGCTTGGCGGCGGTACGAATGACCCCACCGCCCGAGGTGATCGCGTAGAGCTCGTCGACATCGTCCACGATGAGCGCTCCGACCAGAGTGCCACGCTTGCGGTCGTACTGGATCGTCAAGACTCCCTTACCGCCGCGCCCCTGGACCGGATAGTCCTCCATCGCCGTGCGCTTGGAGTAGCCACCGGACGTCGCGACCAGCAGATACGTTCCGTCACGCACCACGGTGAGCGACAGCAACTTGTCGTCGCCGTTGAATCGCATGCCCTGCACCCCGGACGTCGCACGCCCCATCGGCCGCAGCGCCTCGTCGGTCGCAGCGAACCGGATCGACTGACCCTGCTCGGAGACGAGCAGCAGATCGTCGTCGGACGAACACAGCACCGCACCGACGAGCTCGTCCTCGTCACGAAGGTTGATCGCGACGATGCCACCGGACCGGTTGGAATCGAAGTCCGCGAGACGGGACTTCTTGACCAGACCGTTTCGGGTGGCCAGCACCAGATAGGGCGCGTCCTCGTAGGTCTTGATACGGATGACACCCTGGATGCGCTCGTCCGGTTGGAACGCAAGCAGATTCGCGACGTGTTGACCACGTGCCGTACGACTCGCTTCGGGCAGTTCGTATGCCTTGGCCCGGTACACGCGACCCTTCGTCGTGAAGAACAGCAGCCAATCGTGGGTCGACGTGATGAAGAAATTCTTCACGATGTCGTCCTGCTTGAGCTCGGCGCCCTTGACGCCCTTGCCGCCCCGCTTCTGCGACCGGTACAGGTCGGTCTTGGTGCGCTTGGCGTAGCCGGTTTCGGTGATCGTGACGACGACGTCCTCGCGGGCGATGAGATCCTCGTCGGACACATCACCGTCCGCCGCGATGATCTTGGTGCGGCGCGCATCGCCGTACTTGTCGACGACTTCCTTCAGTTCGTCGCGGACGATCGCGCGCTGCCGCTCCGGCTTCGCCAAGATGTCCTTGTAGTCGTCGATCTCGCGTTCGATCTCGGCCAGTTCGTCGACGATCTTCTGGCGTTCGAGCGCGGCGAGGCGGCGCAACTGCATCGCGAGGATCGCGTCGGCCTGGATCTCGTCGACGGTCAGCAGGTTCATCAGACCCGCGCGAGCGATGTCGACGGTCTGCGACGCACGGATCAGCTTGATGACCTCGTCGAGCGCATCGAGCGCCTTGACCAGACCACGCAGGATATGCGCGCGCTCCTCGGCCTTGCGCAGCAGATACCGCGTCCTGCGGACGATGACTTCGATCTGGTGATGGACGTAGAACCGGATCATCTGGTCGAGGCGCAGCGTGCGCGGCACGCCGTCGACGATCGAAAGCATGTTGCAACCGAAGCTGGTCTGCAACTGGGTGTGCTTGTACAGATTGTTGAGCACGACCTTCGCGACCGCATCACGACGGACCGTGATGACGATCCGCATGCCCACCCGGTCGGAGGACTCGTCGTGGATGTCGGAGATGCCGGCGATCTTGCCGTCGCGGACCTGCGTCGCGATCGACGTGATCAGGTTGTCCGGATTCACCTGATACGGCAGTTCGGTGGCGACGATCGTGGTGCGGCCCTTGGCATCTTCTTCGATCTCGACGACCGCGCGCATCCGCACCGAGCCGCGGCCGGTGGTGTAGGCGTCGTGGATGCCCTGGCTGCCGACGATCAGACCCGACGTCGGGAAGTCCGGTCCCTTGATGCACTCCATGACAGCAGCGAGGGTGGTCTGTTCGTCCGCCTCGAAGTTCTCGAGCGCCCAGTAGACCGCGTCGGCGACTTCGTTCAGATTGTGCGGCGGAATGTTCGTGGCCATACCGACGGCAATACCGTTCGACCCGTTGATCAACAGGTTGGGGATACGGCTGGGGAGAACCGTCGGTTCCTGTGTGCGGCCGTCGTAGTTCGGCTGAAAATCGACCGTTTCATGGTCGATTTCGCGGAGCATCTCCATCGCGAGCGGTGTGAGCCTGCACTCGGTGTACCGCATCGCGGCCGCACCGTCGTTGCCCGGAGAACCGAAGTTGCCCTGACCGTCCACGAGTGGGTAGCGCATCGACCACGGTTGTGCGAGTCGCACCAGCGCATCGTAGATGGAGGAGTCTCCGTGCGGATGGTAGTTGCCCATCGTTTCAGCGACGGCTCGGGCCGACTTCACGTAACCGCGGTCCGGTCGGAAACCGTTGTCGTACATGGCATACAGGACGCGGCGATGCACCGGCTTGAGGCCGTCGCGAACGTCGGGCAAGGCGCGGCCCACGATCACGCTCATCGCGTAATCGATGTAGCTGTTCTGCATCTCCTGTTGGATGTCGACGGGCTCGATGCGGTCGTGCCCCGGCCCCTCCGGCGGCAACGTGGTGTCGGTCATGAGCTCCTTCTTCTACTCGGCTCGAACGTCTGCCCGGGACCATCGCCCGGTGGACGTCTCGCAACCACCCGAGTCTATAGGTGCAGGTCAGCGATCACCGAGAAGGACCACACTTTCCGTCGGTCACATTGCTCCAGGACGCTACGGCCCGGCAATCACACCGTCGGAGCGTTGTCGGGGGCAGCAGGGCTCGCGCTCTCGCCTTCCGCGCTCCAGCGAGTGAGAGATTCCTCGAGCTTGGCATCGTCACGGCTCAGTGTCGTACCGAGAACGACAATCGCCAACGCGAGTACGAGAATGCCGATGGTGAACGCCGGGAACAGAAGCGACAGCACAGTCAGTCCTTCGGGGCGCGGCGCGGACGGATCCACCGTCACGTCCACACCGGCCATGCCGGTGTAGTGCAACGCCACGACAGCGAGACCCATGACCAACGCTGCGGGCACCCGCACGATCGTCTTCTCGGAGACACGGCCGAGCCACAGTGCTACGTTCGCCGCGACCAAACCGATGATCACCGACGCCACCACAAATCCCGGCTTGTAATCGATCGTGCCCTGGATCCGGACCGCAGCCATGCCGGTGTAATGCATCAGGCTCACTGCGAGACCCATGATCGTCCCGCCGATCAACAGTCGGACCACCGGCGGAATCGCGGCAATCACCGTGTCACCGAAGCCGGCGATCCACAGGCCGATCAGCGTCGCGCCTATCGCCAGCACCACCGACACGAGCGTCAGGACCAGGTCGTAGCGCACAACCGAGTCGACAACATCGAACCCCATCATGCCGATGAAGTGCATCAGCCAGATACCGATGCCCCCGATGGTCACCGATGCCAGGACGATCCATCCGGTGCGGTGACCGGACTTGACGCTGACCGACTGACGGACACAGGACAAACCTACGTACGATCCGAGAACGGACGTGGCGTAGGCGAGAAAGAACACCCACGATCCCATGGAGAAGTGGTGCATTTCGTGCGACATGATTCCCTCGACTGAGGCACGCGACCTTGTCCGCGACGTGGTGGCGTGCCGCACCGGCCGAAACGGGCTGCAACCCTCTCTGGCCCCCGCGCAGCGCCCATACCATATCCCACATATTCCAGACTCACATCGTGAGCACGTTCACTGTGAGTTCGGGGAGCGACTCTCAGCGGACCGACATGCCCTCGTCGCTGCCACTGCTACCGGCAACCCCACGACCGGCCACCCACTGATCGGCCTCCCGCTCGAGCTGCGCCGCAACCCGATCGGGATCCATGAGCGCAAGCACGATCGGCAACGTGAGAACCACCATGCCCACGACGAACACCACGAACAGCACCGAGAACAGTTCGGTCCCGCCGGGCATCGGCATCGCGGTATCCGGCGTCACATCGACCGACGCCATCCCGAGGAAGTAGACGCCCAGGACAGCCGCGCTCGTCACCACGCTGCCGCAGACACGCAGCAGGAAATTGTCGGCAACCTCGACGAGCCACAGGAACGAGAACGCCACGACGAGCGACACCGCAGTGGACGCCACGACGAACAGCGCCTCGAAGGTGAAGGTGCCCTGCAGTCGCACCGACCACATGAGCGACAGGAACACCGCGGAAATCCCGAGACCGAACAGCACCCCGCCGGCAAGCAGCCGACCGGGTGAATGCTCGCCGCCACGAGGCACCGACACGACGAGTGCGACGAACGCGCTCACCAACGCAGCCGCCAGCGAGAACGCGATGGTCAACAGATCGTGGCGCACGACACTTCCGCTGATACCGAACCCCGCGACAGCGAGGAGCAGTGCCAGCCAGACTCCCACACCACCGACCGTCGACGCGGACAGCAACAGCCAGTACAGCCGCTGCCGTTCGGTGACGGCGGAACGTGCCTTCCTGGCGCTCACGAGTCCGACCAGTATGCCGATCGACGATGTCGCGAACGCCAGTATCACCACCCACGACCCCATGGAGAACAGCTGGACGTCAGCGTCCACTACTGAGCCACCGGCTGGTGCAACTTCCTCAGTGCGTACTCGGTGACCGTGACCAGAGCCGACTTCGCCGACTCGCGGGCCCGGGCGTCGATCGAGACGATCGGGACCTCCGCCGAGATGGCGAGGGCCTGACGAATGTCTTCGACCGGGTAGCGCGGGGCGTCGTCGAACTCGTTGATCGCGACGATGAACGGAAGGTTCCGCGCCTCGAAGAAATCGACGGCAGCGAAACTCTCGTCCAACCGACGGGTGTCGATGAGCACGATCGCCCCGATGGCACCGCCGATGAGGTCGTCCCACATGAACCAGAACCGATGCTGACCCGGCGTACCGAACAGGTACAGGACCAGGTCCTCGGCAAGGCTGATACGACCGAAGTCCATGGCGACAGTCGTCGTGGCCTTCTGCGGCGTAGCGCTCAGGTTGTCCACGCCATCGCTGGCGTTCGTCACCAAAGCTTCCGTTCGCAGCGGGACGATCTCCGACACTGCCCCCACCAACGTGGTCTTACCGACCCCGAAGCCGCCGGCGATCAGGATTTTGGTCGAGGTCACCCGCTTGGTGTCATTAGAGTTCGCGAAGTCCACTGAGGACCCTTTCAATCAGCTCGCGACGCTCGGCGTCGCTCGAATCGTCTTTGAGCGTGGCCAAGATTTGGACATGTCCGGCCTCGACGAGATCCGCGACGAGGACGCGTGCCACCCCGATCGGCACACCTACCCGAGCAGCGATCTCGGCTACCGACGGGGATTCCTTGCACAACTCCAAAATGGTGGCGTTGATGTTGTCCAAGTCCCGAGCCCGGCTATCGGTACCCGGGATCGCCTGGATCAACGCCTCCAACGCCAGTTCGACCGCGGGACTGGTTCGTCCCGACGTCAACGAATACGGGCGGACCAGGCTGGGCTGGTCCGGTACCGACTCAGGCTTGCGCGATTCCATGGCCACCTCGACGTCAGGACCCCTGGCCGACCCGCGGGGTCGCCTCGACCGACGCTCCCACCCGGTCGACCAGGAGTGCCATCTCGTAGCCGACCTGTCCGATATCGCATTCCGACGCGGTCAGAGCGGCCAGATGAGAACCGTCGCCGACACTCATGAGCAGCAGGTAGCCGTGCTGCATCTCCACGACGGACTGCAGCACACCGCCACCGTCGAAGAGCTGCGAAACGCCGTTGGACAGGCTGGCAAGTCCGGACGTCACAGCTGCAAGCTGCTCCGCGCGGTCGACCGGAAGGTGTGCGCTGGCGGCCATGAGCAGGCCGTCGGCGGACACGAGTACGGCGTGGGACACGCCGGGAACCTCGCGCGCGAAATTCGATACCAACCAGTCCAAAGGACGAGCTACATCGGATCCGTGGTCCATGTTCATCGAACTCCCTGTTCGTCGTTCTCACGTGTGGTCGTGTTCACCGTAGTCCGGCCGTTGCGGACGCCCTGCTGATGGCGGCTGAGGTTCGCCCGGATGGCTTCCGGGTCGCGCCCGCGGCTGGACGGCCGCTCGTTCGGCACCACCGGTTCGACCGCTCCCGGCACCAGACGATGACCAGGGGCGCGGCGAGGAAGACCGGCAGTGGTGTGATCCTCCACCGGAACCTCGGTTGCACGCTGAGCCGCGTGCCACCCCGCGTCGGCCATCGACGTCCACTCCCGCTTACGTCGATCCGCCGGCAGACTTGTCGGGTCGACGAGCCAATCCGACATCATGTCGGAGTAGATCGGCGTCCCCGCGGGCGGTCGTCGAAGGGCTCCGGTGTCGCCGCGCGGCTGGAAGAACGAGGCCGTCTTCGCCGATTTGGTCCGGTACCTGTGGCGTGCGGCCTGGCCGTCCTCACTGTGCGCGGCAACCGAGTCGCCCTCGGCGATGCTCGGCGTCGACACCGACGCAGGATCAGCGGCCGCAGCGCCGTTGGTGACCAGCGGCGCTGGGCGGGCATGCGCAGCGGGCTGGCGCTGCGGCAGACCCGGAGTCGCACCTGGCTCACGCTGCGGCAGACCCGGAGTCGCACCCGGCTCACGCTGCGGCAGACCAGCGTCCTGCGGTCGCTGCGGCAGACCAGCGTCCTGCGGTCGCTGCGGCAGACCCGGAGATGCACCCGGCTCACGCTGCGGCAGACCAGCATCGCGCGGACGCAGCGCCGGAATGACGTCTCGCGGACGCAGCGCCGAACCGGTGGTCGGTTCGGCCTCCACCGGATCGGACGTCGGTGCAGACATACCCGATCCCGCCGGTGCCGGAGTCAGACCCGGCGTCGCGCCGGGCTGACGCTGCGGAAGACCGGGCGGCGGCGACTGACGTCGAGGGGCAGACTGCTGCGGGACGTCCTGATGCGCCGTCCGATCGGGTAGACCGGGGGTCGAACCGGGCTGACGCTGCGGCAGACCCGTCTGCGGAGGACGCTGGGCCTGGCCCAAATCTGCGATGCTCGGCGTGATCACCGTGCGTTCCTGGTCCGGCTCGACCGGAGGCCGCTGCCGCGACGGCAATGCGGACGCCAAGGCCGCTGCCGCGTCAGGCTGAACCCGTGGCGTCGGCGACGGCGACGGCGAAGGAACCGATGTGCCCTGCGGAGTCGGCAGGCCGGGGGTCGCGCCGGGCTGGCGACGCGGCAGACCTGGAGTCGATCCCGGCTGGCGCTGAGGGAGGCCGTCCAGCGGTCTACCGGCAGGTGCCTGCTGGTGACCGTTCTGTATGGGCTTCTGCAGGGATTGGGGCCGGGCAGGAGCAACCGGAAACTCGCCCGACGTTTCGACGCGGGGCTGTGCTTCCGAGCGCGGCTGTGTTTCGGCTCGGGACTGTGTTTCGGCTCGGGACTGCGGTGACAACTGCTGGAAGTCGCCCGACGGGTGGTCCTCCCGCGGTGACGCCGCAAGTTGCGGAACATTACGCTCTGCGCGCGGCAGCGCCGGCTGTTCCGGAGATTCGTTCGACAAGTCGGTACCGAGCCACGGCTGGGGACCGGTCTGGGACAGCGCGAGCGGCGACACTAGGAGAACGTCCGGGATGTGCACACTGGCGGTGATACCGGGGTTGCGAGCAGTGTCGAAGGTGGGCCGCAGCCGCACGGTGAGACCGTGCCGGTCCGCTAGCCGCGACACCACGAACAGGCCCATGTGACGAGCGGAGTCGGGACCGACCTCGCCGCCCTGCGACAGGCGATGATTGATCACGTCGAGATCCTCGGGCGGAATTCCGATACCCCGGTCGGCGATCTCGACGAGCAGGCCGCCGTCGACGGCACGCGCGAAGCTGAAGGTGACGTTGCTGTCCGGCGGAGACGCGCGCAGTGAATTGTCGACGAGTTCGGCGAGCAGGTGGACGATGTCGGTCGCCACCGCACCGCTGAGCGCTCCGTCGGGCGTCGAACCGATCTGGACCCGCTGGTAGTCCTCGACCTCGGACATCGCCGCACGCAGGACGTCGCCGAGCTGAACCGGCGCGGAGTGGCCGCGACGCGCTCGGGTACCGGACAGAATCAGGAGGTTGTCGCCGTTACGGCGCATGCGGGCCGCGAGATGGTCGAGACGGAAAAGGCTCTCGAGTCGGCTCGGGTCCTTTTCCTCGTACTCGAGCCGTTCGATGAGGCCGAGCTGCTGTTCGACGAGCGACTTGCTTCGCCGCGCCAGCGTCTCGAACATCTCGTTGACCTGGAGTCGAAGGCGCGCCTGCTCGCCGGCGAGACGCGGGGCCTGGCCGTGCATGTCGTCCACCGCACGCGCGAGTTGACCGATCTCCTCGGTGGTGTTCACCGGGACGCGAGTGAATTCGATGTCCTCGATGTTGTCGCCGAGCTTGATCCGATCGACACCCTCGGGCAATTCGTGACGTGCGACCTTGAGTGCGCCGTAGCGGAGCCGACGAATCGGACCGACCAGCGACCGCGACACCAGCAGGGCCAGCACCAGCGCCGCCAGCAGAGTTGCGAGCACGATTGCGGTGTCACGCAGTGCTGCTGATCGAGTTTCGGCTGCGCGATCCTGAACCTTCGACGTGATGGAATCGGAGGCTCCGTGGATCAATGAGCCGTAGATTTCGAGGCTGCGCAGCATCGAGGTGCGCAGATTCAACAGCGGTAGCGGGCCTTCACCCGCGGCCTCGACCATGCCCGCGCGCGTCTGCACGGCGGTGCGAAGTTCCTCGATCTGGGCGTCCGCTGTCGGGTACGAGCGCGCGAGTGTTTCCAGCATGGCGAGTTCCGCGCCCGATGCCGACACCAGTTCGGTGCCGGGCTGCGTGGGGTCCTGCAGGATCGCCACCATACCGAGGACCTGATCGAACAGGTAACGCTGCGATGCCCAGGCATCGACGAGCCGGGAACCTTCGATGAGGACGTCTTCGTCCTGGATCGGTTCGACGATCTCGCTGACGATGTCGGAGAGCCCGAATCGCACCGTGTTCGCGCGGTCTCGGAGTTCGGTGATCGGTAGTTGGCCGGCCTTGAGCCGATCGCGCAGGGCCTCAGCGGAGGTCAGCACCTCGGTGAGGCTTGCGGCGATGGCCGGATCGAGATCGGGGCTCGCCGCAACGTCACGCACGCGGTCGATCGTTTCGTCGAGCCGGTCGACTTCTTCGGCCGTGCTCATGCCCGCGGCGGTCGATCCGGCCAGGGTTCCGACCGTGGTTTCCAGATCGACGAGGTCGGGGACGATTGCGACCTGGTCTGCTGCCGCCGAGAAGTGGACGGCATTGGAGAGTTCCTGCTGAACACGGAGACCGCCCAGCACCATCGCCACCGTCACCGGAATAGCGAGGACCGCGGTGACCTTCCAGCGAAGACCCCAGGCCTCGATGTTCCACCACCGCTGCCGAGGCGGCGAATCGTCACTCATTGGATCAAGCTCTCCTTCCACCCCGTTCACGACTCCGCACGGCTATTCCACACGACACGCTCGAAGACCGAGCGCAAGGTACCGCGTGGATGCAGTCGAATGAGGCGTTTCTGGGTGAGGGCACCTTATCTGGACATACAGGAAATATGGAAGAACCTTCCGATTCCCGGCCACCGTCCCCCGATCGACAATCGCGGACACACGATCTTGTCAGATAGTACTCACGGGTAATGCGTGCGCGCCATTCCACACGTCACCGACACGCGAGAACAGCAGGGTTAAAGACGTGATTTACGTCACCGCCTCGTACCCTGCTGTCACACAGGCATCACACGTCCAGAAACCTGACATCCTTTGCATTCCGGGTGATGAAGCTGCGACGAGCCTCGACGTCCTCCCCCATGAGGACGCTGAACAGCTCGTCTGCCGCAGCTGCATCGTCGAGACTGACCTGCCGGAGAACCCGGACGCTCGGGTCCATTGTGGTTTCCCACAACTCGGTGGCATTCATCTCACCGAGACCCTTGTATCGCTGAATACCATCGTCCTTGTTGATCTTCTTACCGGACTCGAGACCCGCCTTGAGCAGCCCGTCGCGCTCACGATCCGAATATGCGAACTCCGGCTCGGACCGCTGCCACTTGAGCTTGTACAGCGGCGGCTGAGCGAGGTAGACGTGACCGTTCTCGACCAACGGGCGCATGAACCTGAACAGGAGCGTCAGCAGCAGTGTCGCGATGTGCTGGCCGTCGACATCGGCGTCCGCCATGAGCACGATCTTGTGGTAACGCAGCTTCGCGAGGTCGAACTCGTCGTGGATGCCGGTTCCGAACGCCGTGATGATCGACTGGACCTCGGTGTTCTTCAGGACCCGGTCGATGCGTGCCTTCTCGACGTTGATGATCTTGCCGCGCAGCGGCAGAATCGCCTGGTACATCGAATCGCGGCCCGATTTCGCGGAACCACCCGCGGAATCACCCTCCACGATGTAGATCTCGCACTTGCCCGGATCGTTGGAACGGCAGTCGGCCAGCTTGCCCGGCAGACCGCCGAGGTCCGTCGCGCTCTTGCGTCGGACGAGTTCACGAGCCTTCCGCGCCGCGACACGCGCCTGTGCCGACGAGACGGCCTTGGTCACGATCGTCTTAGCGTCGGCCGGATTCGACTCGAGCCAGTGCGTCAGATGCTCGTTGCACGCCTTCTGCACGAACGATTTGACCTCGGTGTTACCCAGCTTCGTCTTCGTCTGGCCCTCGAACTGAGGTTCCGACACCTTCACCGAGATGATCGCCGCGAGTCCCTCACGGATGTCGTCGCCGGTGAGATTCGGATCCTTCTCCTTGAGAAGCTTCTTGTCCTTCGCGTACTTGTTGACCACGGTGGTCAACGCTGCACGGAAGCCTTCCTCGTGTGTACCACCCTCGTGGGTGTTGATGGTGTTGGCGAAGGTGTGGACGGATTCGGAGTAGCCCGAGTTCCACTGCATCGCGATTTCGAGTTCGTGACCGGTACCGCGCGCGGTGAAGCCGACGACCGAGTTGTGGATGGGTGCTTTGGTGCGATTGATGTGCCGCACGTAGTCCTCGAGACCACCCGGATAGTGGTAGATGCGGGACTTGACCTTGTGCGGCGCCTCGGTCGACTGTTCGCTCTGCTGCTCGTCTGCGGTTTTCGGCGCCTCGGCGAGCTCGCTGACGACGTCTTCGGTGACTTCCTCGGGTGTGACACGCTCGTCGGTGAGCGTGATGGTGAGGCCCTTGTTGAGGAACGCCATCTCTTGGAGGCGGCGCGCGACGGTCTCGAAGTTGTAGGTGGTGGTCTCGAAGATCTCCGGGTCCGCCCAGAAACGGACCGTGGTGCCGGTGTCCTTGGTCTCGGATCCCTGGACGAGCTCACCGGGCTTGGACGCATGGTAGGTCTGTGACCAGTGGTAGCCGTCGACGTCGATGTCGACTTCCAGTCGCGTGGACAGCGCGTTGACGACCGAGATACCGACGCCGTGCAGACCACCGGAAACGGCGTAGGCATCGGAATCGAACTTGCCGCCTGCGTGCAACTGTGTCAGGACGACCTCGACGGTCGGCGCACCGGACGCATGCATCCCGACGGGAATACCACGACCGTCGTCGACGACCTGCACGCCGCCGTCTTCGAGGAGCGTCACCTCGACCTTTGTCGCGTATCCGGCCATCGCCTCGTCGACAGAGTTGTCCACAACCTCCCAGATCAGGTGGTGCAGACCGCGTTCACCGGTCGAGCCGATGTACATGCCGGGGCGCTTGCGCACCGCTTCGAGACCCTCGAGAACGGTGATGGACGACGCACCGTACTCACTCTTGTTCGTGTTCGACTTCTGGGCAGCCACGGGTGGGTAGCTCTCCTTCTCCGCTTCGGCCTCGCGCGCGTTCGCGCCACGCATGTCCACTCATCCTACTTGCAGCAACGGTAACTCCCGGGGACGACACAGGATGGGTGTGCGGTACCGCTCATTGCCTCACAGCGGCTATCGCACAGCTCTGTGCATCAAATTTGCTACAGGATGCCCATTCGGCCGCCTATCGGACGAAGTTCATCCGAACAAATGGGTGACCGGTAGATCTGTGGTCCGCGATCAGCCGTAGGTGTCCCGTGGTCCGCGGCCACGGATGTGCCGCTCGCCCTTGCGCCAGCTCGGCGCGGCCGGTCCCGTGATCCGCAGTTCTTTGACCACGCCGTTCCCGACCGCTGCGGCGATCTTCGCGAGAATCTGAGATTGCATCATCCGTAGCTGGGTCGCCCACGCCGTCGACTCGGCAGACACGTGCAGGATCCCGTCGCGCAGCGTCGTCGGCGACGCGTGTGCGGCAATGTCCTCGCCGACGACACGAGACCAGCTGCCGAGCACGGTGCCTTCCGACACGTGCCCGGACCAACCACGTTGCTTCGACACGGAACTCACGAGCGCACCGAACGGCTGCGGGTCGCGATCGTCGGGGCCTGGTCCGGACCACCCACGCCGGCGACGACGCGGACGCAGGGAGCCCCGCGACGCTCGACCGTGCCCGACGGACTTGCCGCTGGCCTTCGCCGCCGCTCGAGCCTCCTCGAGTGCCCGGCGCGCAAGATCGACGCCGCGCAACGGTTCCTGTGGATCATTCTGTGGATCATGTGGAGAAGCACCTGCACCGCCGTCGCTCACGACCACACCTCCTCGACCTCGGTCCGGCTCAACACCGACAAGCGGCCGCGGTCGGTGTCCTCGGCACGCACCGAGAACCGGGCGCCAGACAATTCCGGCGGCACGTCCTCCGGAACCGCCGCGGTGATCAGTACCTGCTCGGCGGAGGCGGCGACCGACGCGAGCGCGGTACGCCGCCTGCGATCCAGCTCCGCGAACACATCGTCGAGCATCAGCACCGGATCGGTGCCCTCGGACCGCAGCAACTCGAATGCCCCGAGCCGCAACGACAGCGCAAACGACCACGATTCGCCGTGGCTGGCATAGCCTTTCGCCGGCTGGTCCCCGAGGAGCAACTCGAGTTCGTCGCGGTGCGGACCGACCAGGCAGACTCCACGCTCGATCTCCCGGGTCCGGGCGTCCGACAGGGCCACCGTGAACGCCCCTTCGATCGTCTCGCGGTCCTCGGGCTGGGGCCTGCGCGCCGGATCTGCGAACTCGGGCGGGAGCGCGTCGCCGAGGCTGCTGCGGTAACGCAGTAGCGCAGGACGTGATTCGGGCGCGATCGAGCGGTACGCGGCGGCCACATGCGGGGCCAAATCGTGCAGCAGCGCGATGCGTGCCGCAACAAGGTCGGCTCCGTGCGACGCCAGATGTCCGTCCCACACCTCCAGTGTTGCCAGTGCCCCGGCGCCGTCCGCCGCACGTGCGTTCCGCCGCAACGCACCGCCTGCGGTCTTCAGCAACGCCGAACGCTGCCGCAGAACCTTGTCGTAGTCCGCGCGGACGCCACCGAGCCTCGGGACGCGCGTGGTGAGCAGTTCGTCGAGCAAGCGCCTGCGCTCTCCAGGATCACCGCGTACCAACGACAGGTCTTCCGGGGCGAACAACACGGTCTGCAGGATTCCGAGGATGTCGCGGGGCCGCCGCGTGGGTGACTGATTGATCCGGGCCCGGTTGCTCTTGCCGTCGTTGATCTCGACGTCGAGGGCCAGTTCGCGGCCCGCATTCACGACGTGTGCGCTCACCAGTGCCCGCGCGGTGCCTGCGCGGAGAAGCGGTGCATCACCGGAAACTCGATGCGAGGTCAGTGTCGACAGATAACCCAGGGCCTCGAGCACATTGGTTTTTCCGTGGCCGTTGCGCCCGAGCAGCACCGTCGGACCAGGTGCCAAATCTACCGAGACTGCATCCCAGGATCGGAAGTCGCGCAGTGCGAAGGTGCGAACGTACACGGCCGCTCACCTCGTCCGTACCGGTCAGCCTGGAAGACGAACGGGCATCAACAGGTAGGTGTAGTCACTCTCCGGAGCCGCGAACGTGCCCGACGCATCGGGCTCCGGCTCGTCGTCGACGGCCGGCCGCAGCACGGCGGGCCGGCTCGACGTCGTGAAGCCGAACGAGACCTTCTCGGTGTGCAGCGAACCAAGACCGTCGAGCAGGTAACCGGGATTGAATGCGATCACAAGCGGCTCGCCGTAGAACTCGGCGGGCAGCGATTCCTCGGCGCGACCGGCGTCGTCGCCACCGGCGGACAGCAGCAGGCCACCGTCCGCGAACTCGAGCCGGACCTGAGCGCCGCGCTCGGCGACCAGGGCGACGCGCTTGATGGCATCCACGAGCGGCGCGATCACCACCGTCGCCATCGCGGTGTGCTCGTTCGGCAGCAGCTGGCGGAACTTGGGGAACTCGGCGTCGAGCAGCCGGGTAGTGGTGCGCCTGCCGTCCGCGACAATGCCGAGAAGCCCGTCCGCACCAACCGCCGATCCACTGCCCAAAGCGAGCTGAACCGGCGAATTACCGGATCCACCAACAGTTTTTGCGGCTTCCGACAACGTTTTGGCGGGAACCAGGACCGCTGAACTGGTGGAATCCGTGGTGGGCATCCACTCGACCTTGCGGACCGCGAGACGGAACCGGTCGGTGGCCGCGAGGACCATGTCGGTGCCGTCGATCTCGACGCGGATGCCGGTGAGCATCGGCAGCGTGTCGTCCTTGCCTGCGGCGACCGCGACCTGGCTGATCGCTTCGGAAAACACATCGACGGGCAGCGACCCGGTCTGCTGCGGCAGTTCCGGCAGTTGCGGGTAGTCCTCGACCGGCATCGTGGGCAGCGAGAACTTCGCGCTGCCGCAGTTGATGAGCACGCGGGTGCCGTCGAGGACGACGTCGACTGGCTTGTTCGGCAGCGAGCGGGTGATGTCGGCGAGCAGTTTGCCGGACACCAGTACCTGACCGGGAGTGATCACCTCGGCCGAGACGTGCACCTGCGCGGAGACCTCGTAGTCGAATCCGGACACGGTCAGGCCCTGCTCCTCCGCGGCGAGCAGCACGCCGCCGAGAACGGGAACCGGGGGACGTGACGGGAGGCTACGCGCCACCCAGGCGACAGAGTCGGCGAAGTCCTCGCGGGCAACACGAAACTTCATGGTTCCAAGCTCCATCTGCCGGGGAATCCTCTCGTCCGAGCTGACGTGCGTCGGCACGTCGGGTGGGCTGACAAGTCCTAGAAGTCTGACACAGGGCTCCGACACCGGGACGCGGCATCTGGATGTGTGCCGGGAAGGCGGCGTCGGGAACGTCGCTTCACGGTAGGCCTTCTGCTGCGGGTTGGAAAGCCGAGCGCTCCGACGAGTGGATGCTCGCGAGAGCCTGTGGACTCGAGTGCTCCACATCCCTGTTTTCAAAAGAGTTTTCTTGAAAGGAACTCAAAAACAGTAATAGGGGCTGTGGAATCTGTGGATGAACGACCGTCTACGCTGGTGAAGCGCGCCCCCACCCCCTGGATTACTCGAGGATGAACTCGAGGACTACTCGAGGATGGATGTGAGTATCTCGAGACTATCCACGTTCGGTGCACCGTTCGTCCACAGAGATTCCACGTTGTGCACATGCTAATCCACAGATGAGCACGCATTGCGCGGTCTCGAGATCTGGGATTCCCCACAGGTGTGCACGGCCTGTGGGCAGATTGTGGACAAACGAGAGCAGGGCCCGGACTCGGAAGTCCGGACCCTGCTCTCATGCTGTGCCGATCAGCGTTTGGAACGCTGCTTGATGCGTGCCGTGAGTTCCTGCACCTGGTCGTAGACCTTGCGCCGTTCGGTCATCTCCTTGCGAATCTTCTTGTCCGCGTACATGACTGTGGTGTGGTCTCGACCGAATGTCTGCCCGATCTTCGGTAGCGACAGGTCGGTCAGTTCCCGGCACAGATACATCGAGATCTGTCGTGCCTGCGCAAGCGGACGGGCTTTACCAGGACCGCGCAGGTCGTCGATGGAGATGCCGAAGTACTCGGCGGTCACCGCCATGATCGTGGCCGAGTTGATCTCGAGCGTTGTCGAGTCCGGAATGAGATCGCGCAGCACCACCTCGGCGAGGGTGAGGTCCAGTGGCTGCCGGTTGAGCGACGCGAACGCCGTGACCCGAATCAGGGCACCCTCGAGTTCTCGAATGTTGCGTTCGATCCGGCTGGCGATCAGCTCGAGCACATCGTGCGGCACGTCCAGCCGGTCCATCCGGGCCTTCTTGCTGAGAATCGCGATGCGCGTCTCGAGTTCCGGCGGTTGTACATCGGTGATCAATCCCCACTCGAACCGGGTGCGCAGGCGTTCCTCCAGCGTCGCGAGCTGCTTCGGTGGACGGTCCGACGACACCACGATCTGCTTGTTCGCGTTGTGCAACGTGTTGAAGGTGTGGAAGAACTCCTCCTGGATTCCTTCCTTGCCCTCGATGAACTGGATGTCGTCGACCAGCAGGATGTCGGTCTCGCGGTAGCGCTTCTTGAACGCCACCTTGCGGTCGTCACGCAGACTGTTGATGAAGTCGTTCGTGAACTCCTCGGTGGAGACGTACTTGACCCGCAAGCCGGGGAACAGTCGTTGAGCGTAGTGCCCGGCCGCGTGCAACAGATGGGTCTTGCCCAGACCGGACGCCCCCCAGATGAACAGCGGGTTGTAGGCGCGGGCAGGCGCCTCCGCGATCGCGACCGCCGCAGCGTGGGCGAAGCGGTTCGACGCACCGATGACGAAGGTGTCGAAGGTGTATTTGGCGTTGAGACTGCTGCTGCCACCCGTCGGTGGTGGCGAAGCGGGGGCGGGTGGTTGCGTGAAGTACGACGGCCAGGACTCGCGGACGGCCGTGATGGCCTCCCGATCGTCGTCCACCTCCTCGAGGTCGCCTGCCTCGACCTCGAGCACTTCGTGGTCGAGCGACGCCGCACGTCGGTGCCGGAACGGAGGGACCATGTCGCGTGGGCTGGGCTTGCGAGAGCGCGGCTCAGCCGTCCGGGACTCGATCGGCAGGCCCTCCAATGGAAGGGTGTCGCGTGGAACCGCGTACGGATCCTCACTGGGATCGGTGGTGTCCTCGGTAGGTTCGATACGCACACCGAGGCCCTCCACTCGGCGACCCAGATTGCGGTTGAGTGACCGCAGAATAGGCTCGCGCAGATCCCGTTCGATGGCTTCCTGCGCGAACGACGACGGGACCGACAGCAGGGCGAATCCCTGTGCCAGGGTCAGCGGCTTGACCAGCGCAAGCCAGGCCTTCTGCCCTTTGGTCAGCGCACCGCCGTCGGCGGTGAGTTCGGCGACGACGTCCGACCACACATCGGCAAGCGCGTTCGGCTCGTCGGTCACGTAGTTGTCCTCCCTGTCCCACGGTTCGAATTCCACATGATTATCCACAGGTGTGGACAAGTATGGTGCCACGCCCTGTTACGTCGCGGGAGGTGGCGGGGCGCGGGTGAACTTCGGATCTGTCCGGCACGAGACCGGTGCCGATCTGGACTGCGCGAGGCGACTGTCGTTCGGACTCCGGGACAGCGGTTCGATCAGGATTCTCGCGTCGAACCTACGACCGGAGGCCGGGCGCATCGACGATGGTCGGGAAGCCGCGAGAGCCGGCAATACACGGGCCGACAGCACGCACGGATATTCGTCCCCTGCGAAACCATGAGCGGAGCCTACACCCGGAGTGACTGTCATCACACGCATTGCGCGGCAGGGTGAACGGCCGACGGGCGGCGTGTCGGGTTGCGCTCGCGACGGGCACGCGGTTTGATTTCGCGTCGCCCTCCGAGTAGCCTCGAACAGTCACTCATAAGGCAGTGACGGATCCGTGCTGCGTTGCTTCACAGCATCGTTCGTCCGGGTCATGCGATTTCCGTAAATGTTAGACCGTTGACGCACTCAGGCGTCACAGACTCGAGGAGTGTCGACCGTGGCCAAGGGCAAGCGGACGTTCCAGCCGAACAATCGCCGCCGCGCGCGCGTTCACGGCTTCCGTCTCCGGATGCGTACCCGTGCGGGTCGCGCGATCGTGACGGCGCGTCGCCGTAAGGGCCGCGCCTCTCTCACCGCCTGATCCCGGTTACGGGAGCTCGGGGTGCTGCCTGAGCCGCATCGTCTACGTCGCCGCGCGGACTTCTCCGAAACAGTCCGCCGCGGACGCAGGCAGGGGCGACGCGATCTTGTCGTTCATGCCATCGTGCGTGATCGGTCGGAGCTCGTGGTGCGTAGCGACGGCCCCCGTTTCGGGCTGGTTGTGAGTAAAGCTGTCGGGCCGGCGGTGATTCGACATCGAGTCGCTCGCCGGCTTCGTCATATCTGTGCCGGAATCGTGAGCGACGTGCCCTCCGGCACCGACGTCGTCCTGCGCGCGCTTCCCGGCGCTGCGACTGCAACATCACGGGATCTCGACCGACAGATTCGCACAGGTCTGGCCAAGCTGGGCTTGTTCGAAGCCGAACGGCCATCCGGATGACCGTCGTCTGGTCCAGGATTCGATCAGCGCCCACTCGGGCACTGATCGGCTGTATCGAGGTCTACCGCACATATGTGTCGCCGACACGGATGCCGACCTGCAGATTTACTCCGACGTGCAGCGAATACGCTGTCGAGGCGTTGCGCACCCGCGGTGTCGTCGTCGGGTTGTCCCTGGCGATCGTGCGCTTGCTCAAGTGTGGGCCCTGGCACCCTGGTGGGTGGGATCCGGTTCCCGACCGTCGGTCCCGCTCACCCGGCTGAGTTCTCGGCAGGGCGAGCGAAGACCTCGAGACCGACGCCGCGGACGGCGATCATGGACGACCAGAGGAGTACACAGAGCCGTGCTCGACTTCATCTACTATCCCGTGTCCTGGATCCTGTGGGTCTGGCACAAAGCCTTCGGTGCCCTCTTCGGTCCCGACAATGGCATCTCCTGGGCACTGGCCGTGGTGTTCCTGGTGTTCACGCTCCGAGCGATCCTGTACAAGCCGTTCGTCAAGCAGGTCCGCACGACCCGACAGATGCAGGAACTGCAACCGCAGATCAAGGCGCTGCAGAAGAAGTACTCCAACGATCGTCAGCGGCAAGCGCTCGAGATGCAGAAGCTGCAGAAGGAGCACGGCTTCAACCCGTTGATGGGCTGCCTGCCTGTCCTGCTGCAGGTTCCGGTGTTCATCGGTCTGTTCCACGTGCTCCGTTCGTTCAACCGAACCGGCACCGGTATGGGACAGCTCGGTCTGGACCCCGTGACGAACGCACAGATCGGCAACTACGCATTCAGTCCCGAGGACGTGCAGTCCTTCCTGAGTGCCCGACTTTTCGGCGCTCCGATCTCGGCATGGATCACGCAGCCGATGGCCTCTCTCGAAGCGTTCGCACCGTTCGGTGGTATCCCTAGTCGCTGGGAGATCGCCGCGGTCGCAATTCCACTCATGGTGATCGCGGGCGTCGCGACGCACTTCAACTCGCGCGCATCCGTCGCGCGTCAGAGCGAGCAGGCGGCTGCGAACCCGCAGTCGGCGATCATGAACAAGCTTGCGTTGTATGTCTTCCCGCTCGGTGTGCTCGTCGGTGGTCCGTTCCTTCCGATCGCCATTCTGATCTACTGGGTCAGCAACAACATCTGGACCTATGCCCAGCAGCACCTCGTGTTCCGCAAGATCGACCAGGAAGAAGCCGAGAAGAAGGCAGCCGTGGTCGCGCGTCGCAACGAGAATGCACCGAAGCCCGGTGCTCGGCCCGACCGTGCGAAGAAGAAGAACGCGACTGCCGTGAATCCTGATACTCCCGAGAATCCCGCGACTTCCGGGGGCGACGGGAACAACCTGTCGCTCGAGAAGCCCGATGCGAGCGACGAACCTGCGAAGCCCTCGAGTGGCTCCGGAACGTCGGCACGGAAGAATCAGGGCGGTTCCAAGAACTCCAAGCGCAAGCGGCGCTGACCGAAGTAGAAGAGGGCGAACCATGGCCAGTGACCTGGACAAGGCACAGGAGGACATCGACGTGACCGCCGAATCCGCGCAGCTCGACGCGGACCTCGATTCCCAGGACGACTCGGAGGACGACGACTACCTGGTCGAGGAAGGTGAGATCGCCGGCGACTATCTCGAGCAACTACTCGACGTGCTCGATTTCGACGGAGATATCGACCTCGATGTCGAAGGTGATCGCGCGGTCGTCAGTATCGACGGCGGCACCGACCTGGCGAAGCTCGTCGGTCGGCAGGGTGAGGTGCTCGACGCGTTGCAGGAGCTGACGCGGCTTGCGGTGCAACAGGCCACGGGTGAACGCAGCAAGCTGATGCTCGATATCGCAGGTTGGCGCGCGGGCAAGAGGGCAGAGCTGACCGAACTGGGCACTGCCGCGGCACAGCGTGTGCGCGAGTCCGGTGAGCGTGAATCCTTGGCGCCGATGACTCCGTTCGAACGCAAGATCGTGCACGACGCAGTGGCGAAGATCGAGGGTGTGTCCAGCGAAAGCGAAGGGGCCGAGCCGCAGCGGCGGGTCGTCGTCATCAAGGACTGAACGCTTTCAAGGGTTGAGCGTCACCGGTTTCGGTGAGATTTGTCAGCGGAGGGGTATCGGCGGTCGCGCCGGTCCCCTCCGTTCGTTTACGTCCCGCGGCATTTGTGGCGGGCGGGTGGCGGGGAGAGGATGTTTCACGTGGAACATGTTGAGGAGCGCGTCCCCGAGGTGGCGCATCAGGTGTTCGGCGAGCGGTGTGCACTCGCGCAGGCGTATCACCGGTCGTTGTCGACCGACGGCGTCGAACGAGGACTCATCGGGCCCCGCGAGGTCCCGCGCCTATGGGACCGGCACCTGCTGAACTGCGCGGTCCTCGGTGAGTTCATCGAGAAGGACGAGAGCGTCGTCGATGTCGGTAGCGGCGCCGGTCTCCCCGGTATTCCGCTTGCGATCGCGCGTCCCGATCTCCGCATCACGCTCGTCGAGCCGTTGCTGCGCCGCTCCGTTTACCTTGCGGAGTTCGTCGAAACACACGGACTCGACAATGTTCTGGTGGTGCGGGGACGCGCCGAGCAGCCGGGAGTTCTGCAGGAGGCGGGTGGTGCAGACGTCGTCACGTCTCGTGCCGTCGCGCCCCTTGCGAAGCTCGCGAAGTGGTCGCTGCCGTTGATCCGGGAGGGTGGGCGGATGCTCGCGCTCAAGGGTAGTTCGGCCGCGGACGAGATCGAACGTGACCGCGCGGAACTGACGCGACTCGGGGCCGGCGGACTCGAGGTGCTCGAATGCGGTGTCGGCCTGTTGGAAGTTCCCACCGTCGTGGTGAAGGCCGAGCGGATGAGCCGAGGAACGCGACGACACAAGAAGCGATAGGTCTGTTCCATGTCCCGCGCCCTGGTGGGTTGCATCCCGGTCGGTAACTCGATGAGCAACACGGTCATGGAGAAGGCGGGAATGGTCGCGGGAGGCGGTAGATGGAAGGTCGATCGCATTTCGTCACTGTGACGCCACAACGAGGGTACGGAATCGACAGTGCTCTATTCGATTCTTTGAACGACAGTAGATTCGCGCAGATTTGCGTCCAAAGTGAGTTCTTCGATTCGTTCCCGTGTCGGATCTTCGTGTGGACCGTGTGGACGATGCCCGACTCGATGTTTCACGTGAAACATCGAGTCGGGCATGTTTCACGTGAAACAGAAGAGTCTGCGATGTCACCGTGCCACCCTAGAATGCTGGGTGGAATACTGAACGAAACGGGGACGATGCGGCAACGATGGTCGATGGACCTCGGGCGTCACATCGAGACTGTCGAACTCACGCCTCAACCACTTCAACGCCGACCGTCCCGGGGTGCGGGTCGACGACAAAGGAGCGTTCAATGTCGGGTGGATCCGAGCCTGCTGTTTCACGTGAAACCGAAGACACCGACGACGATTTCTTCCCGGTGCCGTTCGACGGGATCTCCGCCGCGGATACACCGATCGGTGCAGCGGCTCATCGCGCGAGCCAAATCCTCCATCCGAATGCGACGAACGCGCTTCCGAAGCCTTCGGAACGGCGGATCCTCACGGTCGCGAACCAGAAGGGCGGGGTCGGTAAAACCACGACGACCGTGAACCTCGCGGCCGCACTCGCGGTGCAAGGTCTGACAGTGCTCGTCGTCGATCTCGATCCGCAAGGCAATGCGAGCACAGCCCTCGGAGTTCCTCACCACTCCGGCATCGCATCGAGCTATGAGGTCCTACTCGGCGACGTGAAGGCGTCGGAGGCCGTGCAGCAAAGCCCCCACAGTGAGCGCCTGTTCTGCATTCCGGCGACCATCGACCTCGCCGGTGCGGAAATCGAATTGGTGTCGATGGTCGCACGAGAGAACCGGCTCAAGAACGCGCTGAACCAGGCCGCGCTCGGTGACCGCGACTACGACTACGTCATTATCGACTGCCCGCCGTCGCTGGGCCTGTTGACCGTCAATGCGCTCGTTGCGGCGAAAGAAGTGTTGATCCCGATTCAGTGTGAGTACTACGCCCTCGAAGGTGTAGGCCAACTGTTGCGCAATATCGAACTCGTGCAGTCACATCTGAACCCCGAATTGCACGTCTCGACCGTCCTCCTGACCATGTACGACGGACGAACCAAACTCGCCGATCAGGTGGCGGCAGAAGTGCGGTCCCACTTCGGGGCTGCGGTACTGCGATCCGTCATTCCCCGCAGTGTGAAGGTTTCCGAGGCTCCCGGGTACGGGATGACCGTTCTCGACTACGATCCAGGATCGCGCGGTGCGATGAGCTACCTCGACGCCGGGCGTGAATTGGCGGCACGGGGTCACCACAAGAATCAGGGGAATGCATGAGCGCGACACGCAAGGGTGGTCTCGGACGGGGTCTGGCGGCGCTCATCCCGACCGGGCCGGTCGACGGATCACCGGTGCCAGCGACGGTTTCCGCCGTCGCCGGCACCGCGACCGCGCCTGCCGCACCGGCACCGTCCGGAACGGTGCCGATCACGACTCCCGGCAAGACCGTTGCACCGAGGAAGGCGGGTGAGGCGCCCGCGATGACCATCCCGCCGTCCGGACTCGGCACCGCCGCCGCCGACGTGATCATCGGCGACGGAACACCGTCCGTTCCGGTCGCCTCCGCCGCACCCGCGAGTGAACCCCTCCCCTCCCCCACCGGCGCGGTGTATCTGGAAGTGCCGATCGACCGAATCGAAGCCAACCCGCGCCAGCCCCGTCAGGTGTTCGATGAGGAAGCACTCGCGGAGCTGGTTCATTCGATCCGCGAGTTCGGACTCATGCAGCCCATCGTCGTCCGCCGCCTCGACGACGATCGTTTCCAGCTCGTCATGGGCGAGCGCCGCTGGCGGGCATGCCAGGAGGCGGGGCTGGAAACGGTCTCGGCGATCGTCCGTGACACCGACGACGACGCCCTGCTGCGGGATGCGCTGCTCGAGAACATTCATCGTGTCCAGCTGAACCCTCTCGAAGAGGCCGCGGCATATCAGCAGTTGCTCGAGGAGTTCGAGGTGACTCATGAGGAACTTGCGGCACGCATCGGCCGGTCGCGGCCCGTCGTAACCAACATGATCCGGCTCCTCAAGCTTCCGGTCGCGGTACAACGCCGCGTCGCCGCAGGCGTCCTGTCGGCCGGGCACGCGCGATCCTTGTTGTCCCTCGAAGCCGGTGCCGATGCTCAGGAGGTTCTCGCCGCGCGTGTCGTTGCGGAGGGCATGTCGGTGCGTGCGACAGAGGAAGCGGTGATCCTCGCAAACCGTGGTGACGGCCCTGATTCCGCTGCGGCGCCGCGTCGCAAGCCGATCCAGATGCCCGGCCTTCAGGATGTCGCCGACCGACTCTCCGACTCGTTCGACACCCGCGTCACCGTGAGTCTCGGCAAGCGCAAAGGAAAGATCGTCGTCGAATTCGGATCGGTCGACGATCTGCAACGCATCGTGACAATGATGGAGTCGCAGGTCGACCCTTCTTGACGGGCCGCCCATGCAGGACGACAGTCGAGAATGACGACAGTCGAGAATACGGACGGGGAGGCGAAGTAGACCGGTGTCGACTCGAGTCACATCACTCACGCTGAGTGGGATCGACCAGTTGCCTGCGCATGCACGGCGCTGTGTGTTCTGGGAAATGGATCCGCCGGCGTCCGGCAATACCCGCGACTTCTACGACCCGGAATTCGAGAAAGAGGCGTGGCTGTCGATGGTCCTGCTGGAGTGGGGTTCGTGCGCTCAGGTTGCGACGGTCGACGACAAGCCTGCCGGCTGCGCGCACTATGCCCCGCCCAACATGGTTCCCCGCGCCCGGTTGTTCCCGACCGCCCCGGTCAGTGCCGACGCGATCCTGCTGACGAGCATGCGGATCGAACCGCACGCCGACGACCTCGGTCTGGGTAGTGAGTTGATCCGCGCGGTCGTCGACGATTTGGTCCGTCGCAACGTACGCGCACTGGAGGCGTTCGGAATTCGCGCTGGCGCCGACGCCGCCCGACTCTCCGATCTGCCGTCGGCGACGGCGGCACTCGACTGTTCACCGGCCGAATGCATGATCCCTGCGGACTTCCTCGAGGACATGGGCTTCGAGGTTGTTGCGCCACATCCCCAGTTTCCCCGGTTGCGGCTCGAACTCGATAGGGATCACGGGTGGAAGGAAGAGGTCGAGGCTGCACTCGACCGGCTCGTCGAGGCCGCCTCGTTCACGATCGCCGAACTGGAAGGCAGCCGGACGCCGGTAGGAGCGCACTGATCCGGCGCGTGTTGTTTCACGTGAAACAAGACAGCTTCCGACGACCTCGACGAAGTTCGGTAGGGCCGACGCTCGGTTCGGTCGGTCGGGTTCAGCGGAGCTCGGTGATCGACAGTTCCTCGGCGAGCAACTCGGCAAACGTGTAGGTACCGGTCGGCTGATCGTCCTGCCCCAGAAGGTACAACCGTTTGACGGCGATGAGGATTGCTTCGGCGATGACATCCCGCAAGCGGGGGTCCGCGAGCACCATCGCGTCCTGCTGGTTGCTGAGATACCCGAGGTCGATCTGTATCGTCGGCATGTTTGTCAGCCGCAACAGGTCCCATGTGCGGCCGTGGCTTCGGCAGTCCTGCAGTGAGGTACGGGCGACGATCTCGCGCTGGATGTAGCCGGTGAGAACCTGCCCGATCATCGATTCGGAGCCGTGTGAGTTTCCGTAGTGGAAGCTGGCAATGCCCCTGGCGGAAAGATTGGGGCTGCTGTCACAACGCAGTGAGATCATCAGATCCGCACCGAACGCGTTGGAGGTTCCCGCGCGTTCGATGTCGGTCGGGTTCGAGTGGTACGGCCGCGACAGGAATGTCTCCATCCCGGTGGCGGCCATCCTGCCCTCCAGGCGGCGGGCCATATCCCACAGGATGTCCGCCTCGGAGATGGCACCGTGCCTGCTGCGCACGATTACTCCGTGGTCGCTCCCACCGAGACCCGGATCGATCACGATCCGCTTGCCGCTGAGTTGCGGACCGGATCGACGGACGATTTCCTCCTCGCTGATCGCGTGCGGGGAGCCTCCCGATACGCGAGTGCCGAGCAGTTCGAGTGCCCGCAATGTCTCGGGGCCGCAGATGCCGTCCGGTGCCAGCCCGATCTCCCGCTGGAAGGAACTCAGGCCTCCGTGTGTGCGCGGACCGAAATAGCCGTCCACCCGGTCCACATAGAACCCGAGATCCTGCAGGCGCGTCTGCAATGCGGCGACATCGTCCCCGTACAGTGGCGCCGACAATTGATAGATCAGTGTGCGGGCACCGAGGCGGTACGACGCCTCCTTCAACGACCGGTAAGTCGCTGGGCCGACAACCCCGTCGACGAGCAATCCGCGCTGTTGCTGGAAGGCACGAATGGCACCGTCGAGTTCGCGGTCGAACACCACGTCGGATCCGACCCAGTCACGGGGGACGGAGCCGTCGTGGAGAAAGCCCAAACCGGCGAGAGTGCTGCGAATCTCGGCGACAGCGGGTCCGTGGTCGCCGTGACGCAGTCGGTGCATGTCTCGGGCCTTTCCGTGCTGACCTGATGGTGCCTCGGCAGGGCACGCAGCATCGCTCGATTGTCGCAGATGCGCCCGGAACTGGTGAAATCCGGGCGCATCCGTCGCGATTCGCTGTGTACCACGCCGAGGCGTCGATCGGTGGGACGCTACTACAGAATGTCACCGAGGTCGCGCAGGAGTGCCGCCTTGCCTTTGGCGCCGACGATGGTCTTCACCGGCTTGCCGCCGGAGAACAGAATCATCGTGGGAATCGACATCACCTTGTAGTCCTGGGCGGAGACCGGGTTCGCATCGATATCGAGCTTGGCGACGGTCAACTTGTCGCCGTGCTCACCGGCGATTTCCTCGAGAACCGGAGCCACCATCTTGCACGGACCGCACCAGGTGGCCCAGAAATCCACGAGGACAGGCTTCTCGGACTGCAGGACGTTCTCGACAAACGAGGAATCGGTGATGGTGATGGTGTTGGTGTTGGACACGATGTCTCCTGAAGATTCGGACGGATGAGGGCGGGTGCGCGGATCAGGCCTCGACAGAGGCTGCCGACAGGCTCGCGCCTGCCCGCTCGGCGAGCCAGCGCTCGGCGTCGATCGACGCCGAGCAACCCGTACCTGCCGCGGTGATGGCCTGACGATAGGTGTGGTCGACCAGGTCGCCGGCGGCGAAGACACCCGGTACGGATGTCGCCGTGGTCGGCGTCTGCACGCGCACATATCCGTCGGTGTCACGGTCGACCTGATCGGCGACGAGGGAACTGCGCGGGTCGTGGCCGACGGCGACGAACAAGCCGGTGACGGCCAGGTCGCTCCGCACGCCGGTCACGGTGTCCTCGACGACGAGATTGGTGACGCTGTTCTCGCCCTGCACCTCGACAACCTGCGCGTTGGTGACGAAGCGGATCTTCTCGTTGGCGCGTGCCCGTTCGAGCATGATTTTCGATGCACGGAACTCGTCACGACGGTGGATCAGGGTGACGCTGCGCGCGAAGCGCGTGAGGAAGGTGGCCTCTTCCATCGCGGAGTCACCGCCGCCGATCACCGCGATGTCCTGGTCGCGGAAGAAGAAGCCGTCGCAGGTCGCGCAGGCGCTGACACCGCGGCCGAGCAGCCGCTCCTCCCCCGGCACTCCGAGATACCGGGGCTCGGCGCCCATCGCCAGGATGATCGCGCGAGCCTGGTACGTGTTCCCGTTTGCGACGACAGTTTTGATGTCACCCGTGACGTCGAGCTCGTCGACGTCCTCGGTGCGGATGTCGGCACCGAAGCGCAGTGCCTGTTCGCGCATCTGCTCCATGAGCTCCGGGCCCATGATGCCGTCCTTGAAACCAGGGAAGTTCTCGACCTCGGTGGTGGTCATGAGGGAGCCACCGAACTGAGTGCCCTCGAAGACGAGCGGGGCGAGTTCGGCGCGGGCCGCGTACACCGCGGCCGTATAGCCGGCCGGTCCCGAACCGACGATGATGAGGTCGTGAATCGTGGGCGGAGTGGTCATTCGGGCCTTCCGGTTCGTCTGTGACTGGTGGTGCGCGGCGCGGCGGTGCAGAGCGCGACGACACAATCAACAACAGGATAGAGGGTGTTGTTCCGGTCGTGCCGTGCGTCACGCCACACGTCGTCGTCGGCGGCGGCCGGATGCTGCTGCGTACCCGGCGGTCACGAGGGGCCGGGACCGCGGAAGGTGACCGTACCGGCTCCGGCCGGGGACTCACCCGATCGAGGTCACATACAGGGTTTCCGGATGCGTCGCATCGCAGCCGGTTCCCACCACGACAGCGGTGAGTTGCGGCGGAACAACGCCGGGTACCAACAGCACGACCGCATCCCGGTCGCCGTAACCGATCGTTTTGGATCCGAGTACCGGAGCGGCCGGATCGATTCCGTTCGCGGTCAGGCACTCGGCGAGTGTGCGATCGTCGGACAGCGGCCCGAGATCGGTGGAGCCGACCAGACTGCGCAGCATCTCCGGTTCGAGTGCTGCCCGGCCCGGGCCGTCCGCCATCGGCACGGTCGGCCCAGCGTTGTTCGTCCGGTCCGGTCCGCCGATGACGACGACGGCCACGACCGCGATCGCGGCGGCAGCAGTACCGACGACCGCACCCGCGAAAACCCTGCGCCGGCGACGGTGGGCGCGGACCGCACCGAGTACCGCCTCGTCGAGGCGCATCGCCACCTCGGCGGGCATTGACTCGGTGTCGGGCATTGACTCGGTGTCGGGCATTGACTCGGTGTCGGGCGTACCGGGATCTGCAAGTCCCCGCAGACGCTCCTGCACGCTGTCGAGAGCGTCGAGCACGACCAGAGCGTCGGCGTCGGCGCGTACCAGCGGCCACAATCGCTCGGCGACGGCATCGTCGAGCACACCCGCGTGGAGGTCGGCGAGCAGATCCGCGGAATAGGGCGGCCGCAGCAGTTCGCCCTCGTTCATGCGCAGTCCTCCTTGGCGGCTCGATGCCCTCTCACCACAATTAGACGATCCGGCGTCAGGTTCGGTTCCCCGGGTCGTGCAGATCGCCGAGCAGCACGGCCAGTTTGTAGCGGCCGCGTGCGCAGCGACTCTTCACGGTGCCTTCCGGAACGCCGAGCCGGGCCGACGCCTCTCGAACCGAGTACCCCTCGATGTCGACCGCGACCACCGCGACCCGCTGATCGTGGGGCAACGCGTCGAGGGCGGCCGACACGTCGAGCGAGGTTTCGGCCTCGGCGATGTCGTTGCGCGGGGATTGCGGTTCGTCGCCGTCCTCGAGGTACAGGGGGACCGTGCGTCGGGTTCGGTTGCGCCGGATCCGGTCCAGGCAAGCATGGACGACGATCGTGTGCAGCCAGCTACGTACCGCCGCGTCCTCCCGAAACGACGAGGCAGTCCGGTGCGCGGACAGGAGTGCTTCCTGCAGAGCGTCCGCCGCGTCCTCCGTGCAATAGCTGGTTCGGCGGGCAACCTGCCACAGATGGTCGTAGTGGCGGCGCAGCAGCGTAGCGAACGCCTGATCGTCCCCGGCCGCGTGCGCTGCCAACAACTCGGCATCGGACACGGCGATATTTGCGATCCCCCCGAAAATTCGCACGCGCGGATGGTAACCGATTCTCCCGGAGAATCGGCGATGAGCGGCAGGGCTATTCGCTTGCGGTGAAGCCGACCTCGGCGATCGTGCTCTTGTTGCTCCCGCCGCCCCGCGCGAGATCGGTGATCCACAGCAGCACATTCGACGTGCGGCCTTCGGCGGAGATCGGGATTTCGGTGACGCCGGAACCCAGCGTAGCCGAACCGATCACCTGCGTCTGATCGAGCGTCGCCTGAGCGGACGGTGAGCTACGAACCTCGACGACCGTACCCGGATCGTCGGTGGTAACCGAGACCGACTGCAACGCCACCGGTTCCGGGAGCACGAACATGAGACCGACACCGTTCTTGAGGGACGGGAACGGATCGAAGTACGCATCGGTGCTCCACCGTGTACTGGGATCGCCGTCGATCGCCAATGGTGCTGTCGCAGGCGAATCGGGGGTGCCCTGGGGTGAGAACACCGACACCGATGTCGCCGAGACCGGGCCTGCCGCGGCGGGAGCTGCCGCCGGTGCCGCCGCCTCCGGTTCGGGTGCCTCCGCGGTGGGAGTGAGACCGAACTCCTGACTGGTCAGTGGAGCGTCGGAGTTGCTGCCGGCCAGCAGATTCGCGATCCACCAGCCGATCAGCGCGAGCAGCACGACGGTGGTGATGCCGAGTCCGACCAGTGCCATGAGCATCCGCTCGGATCGCTTCTTCTTCTCCGCCAGGGCTTCCGGGTCGGAGAGTGCGTGTGGTTCGGCACCGGGCCGCTGTCCGAGCCGTAGCGCCGGGATCATGTCGGTCTTCTGGTCGACGACCGACGCCTGATCGAGAATGTGCTGCACGGTGGCCGCGGTGCGGATACCGCCGTCGCTCTGCAGTGCCCGCACGGCAACCGCGGAGATCTCGAACGGCACTTCGGAACGCAGCGCCCGCGGTTCGACCAGTGCTCCGTCGGCACCGTGATCGGCAGGCGTCATACCGCCGACAGTTCCCCCCGCGGTTGCCGGAGCACCGGGTGCCGACGCATCGGGCAGGGGCCACCTGGCGGTGATCAGCCCGTACAGGCTCGCACCGAGCCCGCGGACGTCGGATACCGCATCGGAATCTGCGAAGGTCGCGGGAAATGCGAGGACTGCGTCGCCCGCCACACTGATACGGATGCGGTCGGGATGATCGATCGACAGCGCGCTACCCGCGCGGTGAGCAGACTCCGCGGCCGCGGCCAGCGCGCGTACCGCGCGGGCCGCGCCGATCGGAGACGGTTCGGTGGCGGACATCTCCCGCAACGAGCGGCCCGGCGTCCATTCGGACACCACGATGCCGCCCGAACTGCCGCGAACCACATCGAGCACACGAGCCAGTCCCGGCGAGCTGATCCGGCCGAGGCGCAGTGTGCGCGACAGGATGGCCTGCGGCCCGTCGGGGCCGGTGACGTTGGCGGCGCTCTGCTCGGCGTCGACGAACGTCAACGCGACCTCACGGTCCAGTTTGACGTCCTGGGCCTGCCAGAATCGCAGCCCGCGCGCACCGCCGTGCGGGGTGAGCAGCCGATAGCGGCCACCGGCCACGGAGGCACCCGGAATGAGTTCCGGCCCGCGCATCTGCGGTCGCGGTGTGGAGCCGGAAACTCGCAGCGGGGGAAGTTGCGGTGACCCGATCGGGATGACACCGGTGTCGTAGCCGCGGTCGCGCTTCGGGCGTGCGGGACCTTTCGCGCCTGCGGCGCCGCCCGCGGGCGGACGTCCGGGACCTCGCTTCGCGGCACCATCCGGGGCAGTCGCATCGGCGGACCCGGTGGCGCCGTCCGGCGGCGTGACCTGCGTTTTCTTCGCCGCGGCGGAACCGTCCGCTGGTGCCGGCGGAGAACCCGCGTCCGCACGTGCGGCGGCATCGATCGTGGACTTGCCGGCAGCGTGGTCGTCGCTCACCCTGACTCCTTCTTCTTCGACTCGTCCACCTTGTCCGCGGAAAGGGGCGTCGCCCGGACCCGTGAACTGCTGCGACCCGTAGCGTGGGGGTCGGCCCTGCCGCTGACCAGGGTACGGGAGGTGCTGCTGAGCATCGAGTTCCCTGGGCCGATCCCTGATGACCGGGATTACTTCCGTTATCGCGTCGTACGGAGAGCCTCCGTACGAAAGGTAGTCGAGGCGCGGCAGCACCATCGTCTTCTCCGCGTCGCTCTCCGGGTAGCGGCGGCGGGCCGCGGTCGGCGTGTTCGCGGGCAGTTCCCGGTTTTCCGGCCGGTCGGTGGCTTCCGGGATCTCGCCGGCGCCGCGTCCGCGCAGTGCGTCGATCTTGCGGCAAACCGCGGCGGTGATCGCATGGATCTCGGGCACCTTGAGCACCCACATCACCGTCACCGCGACCAGGATCATCAACACCCCGGTGATGCCGACGCGGACGATCGATCCGAGACCACCGAAACGTTCGCTCAGCGCGTCGAGTTGCAGCAACCAGTCTGCGAGCAGGGTCGCCGCGGCGGCTGCGGCCGACGCGAGCACCACGTTCCAGACAGTGCGGCCGACGTTCGACATCTGGAGGTTGCCGAGGGTGCGATGCAGCAGGAACCAGCCGATGCACGCGCCGACCGTGAACGCGATGCCCGTGGCGACACCGAGCAGCAGGACGACATGTTCGCTGTCGCTCGCCAACGCAGGCGCGGCGGCGGACAGGGTGATCTTCACTGCGGTGATCCCGAGGATGATCCATGTCGGTGTCCACGCCTGCTGGCGGGCGTAGAACACCCGAAGGTGGATCAGGACCAGCGAATACGGGATCAGCGTGAACGCCGACCAGCTCACCGCTTGCCCGAGGAGGCTCGCGTTGTCGGCACCGAAGCTGCCGTACCCGTACAGGGCGGTGCCGATCTGAGGTCCGGCGATCGTGAAGAACGTGACGATCGGAATCAGTGCGATCATCGTCAGCCGGGTCGCGACGGACAGATCGTCGACCACCGCCGGAGTGTCGTCCTCGGCGGCGTTGCGGCTCAGCCGCGGCATGATCGCGGTCAGCAATGTCACCCCGAGCACACCGTACGGAAGCTGCAGTAGAGCCCACGCATTGTTGTAGATCGCGGGTCCGGCCTCATCGGCCCCGGACGAGATGTGGGTGGCGAAGACAGTGCCGGCCTGGCTGATCAATACGTACAGGACGATCGCGGCGGCCATCGCACCGAACTGCCGTAGCCGGTCGTCCAGCCCCCACAGCGGTTTCAGGCTGATCTTTTCCCGGCGCAGTGCGGGTACCAGCGACAGCGCCTGGGTGACGACGCCGAGCGTGACGCCGATACCGAGGAGTAGCAGTTTCGGATCGCTCATTCGCACCGGATCGAGGGTGATCTCACCGGGCAGCAGGAAATACAGAACCAGCACTGTGAGGACGACGATGTTGTTGAGCACCGGTGCCCACGCGCCTGGCTTGAAAATCTGCCGGGTGTTGAGGATCGCCGTGAGCAGCGCGGACAACCCGTAGAACAGGATTGCCGGCAGAAGAAGGTAGGTCAGTGCTGTCGTCAGGGTCGTCGACACTTCGCCGGTGTCGTCGAGGAAGAATTGGGTCACCAGGAACGGTGCCGCAGCGGTCGCGAGCAAGGCGGCGATCGCCAGAACGGTCAACGACAGGGTGAACAGACGACGGACGAATGCGGCTCCACCGTCCGGGTCCTCGCGTTCCGCGCGCACCAGCACGGGGACGACGATCGAGGTGAGAACGGCACCGAGCACCAGCTCGGAAATCATGTTCGGAATCTGGTTCGCGACCGTGAAGGAACTGGCGACGCCCGCACCGAGCAGGGTCAGCAGCAGCACCTGCTTGAAGAACCCGGTGATACGGCTGGCCAGTGTCGCGATGGCGATGGAACCGGACGCAGCGAGCAGACTCGAGGTCTTGCGCGACCCGGCGGACGTGGCAGGTGCATCCGGTCCGGTGCTCGCACCGCCGAGCGGCGGCGCCGCGCGACTGTCGCGGGGCGGGTTCCCGGTCATGGGCTTTCGTACCCTTCGTCGGCTGGATCCGGTTCGCCGCGGAACCGGTGCAGAAGTCGCCGGCCCGCCAGGAACAGCAGGAGCGCCCCCGCACAACCGGTGACGATGGCAAGGACCTGGCCGTACGCATTGGAACGTACCGTCACACTCGTCGGTGTTCCGAGTGGCAAGTCGGATTCGGTGGTGAGTGCGAACTCGACGCCGAGTTTCCGCGAGTCACTGATCTGCGCGGGCACCGTCAGTGTCCGGCTGCCCCGAGGCGGCAGCTGGGTCGGTCCGATATCGGTGATCTCCATCTCCTGGGGTGCGTCCACATGCAACTGCACGGTGATACCCACCGGCAGATCGTTCCGCGCGACCAGGACGAGGGGACTCTGCTCGGACGTCAGCGTATAGAAGCCTCCCGGTGAGAGGACCGTCACGCCGCCGAACATGCGGTCCACGGCCTCGCGGACGGCCGTCGACCGGGTGTAGGCGGCATGTTCTGCAGACGCAGCGTCCGACCCGCGACGGCCGGCCAGGCTCATCGACCGCAGCATGTCCTCGCGGAGCGGAGCGAGGAATTTCTGCGGTGTGAGCTGAGCCTGCGGATCCTCGATGAGTGCGAGCTGCAGCGCGTCGAGACGTGGTGCCTGTTCCACGACGTGCCCCACCACGACGTTCGATGCACCGTCGATGATGGCCTGTTCCGGGTACGACAACAGTGCGGCATCCGGCGCATCCACAGTGGCCGCCGCGGACGCGACAACCTGTTCGAACGGGCGTGGTACCGCGAGTCCGGCCCGGACGAGGGTTTCGAGCAGCGACAGCATGTCGGTGGCTTCGTCCTCGGTCGGGCTCCACGTCTGCGACGGCGCGAACAGTACAGACCGGTCCACGGCGCCGGATTCGGCAGGCTCCTCCAATGCGGGCCATGCCAGCGCACCCAGCGCGTCCTGAAGTCGAGCGGTCGCGGAATCCTCACCGAGGTCGTATCGCGCGGATTCGGGCACGAACGACGGTGTGGTCGGCTGTTGACCGACGGCGGCGAGCGCGGCGGCGGCGGAGCTGTCGAACAGGGCCGCGGTGAGCCCGTCGACGCCGGATATCCGGGTCGCGGGCGGCGCTGTGACGGACGACCCGGTGGCCGAGGCATCGACAGCACTGTCGGCCAGGAGTGCGGTGACCGGACCGTTTTCGGCGAGCAGTCGGCCGGCCTTCTCGGTGAGCACGCCGGAATCCGGCCAGGTGACCGCGCGCATCGACGTCACGCCGAGGATGGTGTCGATGATGTCCGCGGGTGCCGTCAGCGCCCCGGTGGCGAGGGTCGCTCCGCCGGCCGACGATGCGGCCACATCGGCCAGCGCGACCGGATCGACCTGGGCGAACGGCACGGCGACGGTGCACGTCGCGCCGGCGACGGCACGTAGCCGCTCGAGCCAGGATATTGCCGCGTCCGTGCCGCTGCCCTCCTCGGCGTCGCCCAGCGGATCGGCCGGATCGTCGACGACGAGGTAGCCGCGTGTCATGTTCGCGACGGTCACCAGCAGATCCGGGTCGACAGCCAGGCACAGGGCTCCGGCGAGCCGACTTCGGTTCTCGATGCCGACGACCGATTCGGCGGCCGAGAGCAGACCGTCGAGGCGACCGCCGATCGCGAGGGAGGTGGCCAACTCGTCGTCGACGAGGCGCACCGGCTCCGTCACCGATCCGGCCACGCCAGCAGCCAGTCGGGGCTTGTCCGCCAGGGGCCACAGCATCGTGACGGCGGCGGGGTCTCCCCCCGTCGGCGCCACCGGAGGCAGGTCCTCGCCGTCGCTGGGTACCGCCAGCACCGGAAGCAGGAACCGGGCGTCGTCGAGTCGTGCTTCGCCGCCGTACTCGGGGGTGCCGTTGACGTTCACGAGCAGTGGATACACGCCGGGTGTGTCGATTCCGAGCGACGGTTCGGTCGCCGAGCGCAGTGGCATGTCGAGTGCGAAACGCCGCTCTTCGTCCTGTTCGAGAAGGTCGTCGACCGATTCGAACTCGCCGACCGTGTCGAATCCGCTCTGATCGAGGGTGAGGGTGGTGCGAAGTTCCGCGGTGCCGGTGATCATCGGCGCGCGTTGCAGTCGCACACTGATGTCCGAGACGTCCCGGTCACCGATGTTGCGTACGGTTCCCGACACTGTCACGACGGGATCGCTTCCGTCGGTGACGACGGACGGCGTGACCGCGTCGATGCGCAGTTCGAGGAAGCGTGACGCCTTGTCGGAATCGGCGTGGGCGGTGGCACCGCCGATCGCCACGAACACGAGTGCGAGCACGACAAGGACCGCAGCACCGGACCGGTGCACCAACAGCATCATCCGAGACGGGCCTCCGGTCCGCCGGCGCCGAGCCGCCATGCTGGGGCCATCTCGGCGATCAATTGATCCGCGACGTCGGCGAGTTTACGTTCGTCGGCGTAGGCGAGTCGCGACCGCAGTTCGGTCAGCGGCACCCAGGCGACTTCGGTGACCTCGACGTCGGCGTCGGACAGTTCGCCGCCGAGATAGCGGAGCAGATAGTGATGCACTGTCTTGTGGACGCGCCGGCCGTCGGTGACGAACCAGTAGTCGATGCTGCCGAGTTCGGCGAGAACCTTGCTGTGGACGCCCGTCTCCTCGTGGACTTCGCGTATCGCCGTTTCCTCGGCGGTCTCGCCCTTCTCGATGTGTCCTTTCGGCAGCGACCACAGCAGACGCCCGCGGCGGTCGGTTCGACCGATCAGCGCCGCGCACAATCGGTCGGGGGGGCCACCGAGCCCGTCGACGACAAGACCTCCGGCCGACGTCTCCCGCACGGTCCTCAACTGGGGTTTGGCGGCGCTCGCCCCGGAACCGAGGGGTGATCCGCCGTTGCCGCCACGCCGCCGCGAGCTGCGGCGGTTGCGGTTGGCACGTTCGGCGGGCGACACCTTGTCGATAGTAGTTGGCGTGACGTCGCTGCCGGTCGAACCACGCGTTTGCCCGCCTCGGTAAGGTTCGAAGACGTGAACTCTCCCTCCGCAGACGCCGATCGGCGTACCCGGCTGCTCGCCGGCGCCGATGTCACGCTGCGTGCCCTGTCGAACGTGCTGGCGCCGCTCGGTGAGCGTTTCACCGCAGCCGGTCACGAGCTGTACCTGGTGGGCGGCAGCGTCCGCGACGCCCTGCTCGGCCGCCTCGGTACCGATCTCGACTTCACCACCGACGCCCACCCCGCTCGTGTGCAGGAACTGCTCCGCGGTTTCGTCGATCACCAGTGGGACACCGGTCTCGACTTCGGGACGGTCAGCGCCGTCAAGGGCGTCGAGCAGATCGAGATCACCACGTTCCGGACCGACGCATACGATCGTGTCACCCGGCATCCCGTCGTCGAGTACGGCACCCGGCTGGAGGACGACCTCGTCCGCCGCGATTTCACTGTCAACGCGATGGCGGTGCGGATCGGACCCGACGGCATCGGAGGCTTCGTCGATCCGCTCGGCGGGCTGGACGCGCTGCTCGCCGGTGTACTGGACACCCCCGCGTTGCCGCAGGACTCGTTCCACGACGATCCGTTGCGGATGCTGCGCGCCGCCCGATTCGTGTCGCAACTGGGCTTCACGCTCACCGAGCGGGTACACACGGGGATCGAGCGGATGGCCGACGAAATCCTGCGCATCAGTGCCGAGCGGGTGCAGGCGGAGCTCGACAAGATGATTCTCGGTGCCTATCCCGTCGACGGCATCGAGTGCATGGTCGAGACGGGCCTCGCCGAGCGGGTGCTCCCGGAGGTCCCCGCGATGAAACTCGAGATCGACGAGCACCATCAGCACAAGGACGTCTACTGGCATTCGCTGACGGTGTTGCGGCAGGCCGTCGATCTCGAGGACGGTGACCCCGACGCGGTTCTGCGCTGGGCGGCGCTCCTGCACGACATCGGCAAGCCCGGCACCAAACGCAACGAGCCGGGTGGCGGTGTGAGCTTCCACCATCACGAGGTGGTCGGGGCGAAGCTCGTGCGCAAGCGCATGAAGGCCTTGAAGTATCCGAAACAGACGGTCGAGGATGTCGGCCAGCTCGTGTATCTGCATCTGCGGTTCCACGGATACGGCAAAGCTCAGTGGACGGACTCGGCGGTGCGCCGGTATGTGCACGACGCCGGACCACTGCTGCCGCGGCTGCACAAGCTGGTGCGCGCGGACTGCACCACCAGGAACAAGCGCCGTGCGGCCGCGTTGCAGGCGACCTACGACGACCTCGAGCAGCGCATTGTGGCGTTGGCGGAGAAGGAGGACCTGGCGAAGGTCCGCCCTGACCTCGACGGCAATGCGATCATGGAGATCCTCGGGATCTCGTCCGGCCCGCAGGTCGGCAAGGCGTGGAACTTCCTCAAGGAATTGCGCCTGGACCGGGGTCCGCTGGGGCGCGACGAGGCGGAGGCGGAATTGCGCCGATGGTGGGCGGAGCAGAGCGCCACCGGCTGAGTCGACCGATACCACCGACCGATATCGCCGAGCGCGACATTCAGGATCCTTCGGACCTGTTTCCGTTCCCTCACCCGCTCACCCATGTTTTCGTGAGCCAGATGTCACGGGGCACGCATCGCAGTTAATGCTCCCGCAACACCCGATCCGCAGCATGGAACCCGGCCGGAATCGGACGGCTCGGCGGGACGAGGGGCGGTGCAATGCAGGGCGACAGCACGACGGTCAGGACTGCCTGCTCCTACTGCGGCGTGGGGTGCGGCATGGTGCTCGACATCGCGACCGATGCGGCGACGGGCGCGCGCCGTGTCCTGAAGGCGTACGGCGACAAGGATCACCCCACCAATCGTGGCCGGCTGTGCACGAAGGGGGCGACGAGCGCCGAGATGCTGGTCGCGGGCGGCCGGCTCGAAACCGCGTATCGCAGGGTGGAGCGCGGAGGTGACCGGGCACCGGTTCCGGTCGCGGCGGCGATCAGCGAAACCGCGCGGCGTCTGAAGGACATCATCGACCGGGACGGCCCCGATGCGGTGTCCTTGTACGTGTCCGGGCAGATGTCCCTCGAAGCGCAGTATCTTGCGAACAAGCTGGCCAAGGGATTCATCGGCACCAATCGCATCGAATCGAACTCGCGGTTGTGCATGGCCAGTGCGGGCACCGGCTACAAGCAGTCCCTCGGCTCGGATGGTCCGCCCGGCTCGTACGAGGACTTCGATCACGCCGATGTGTTCTTCGTGACCGGTGCCAACATGGCCGACTGTCATCCGATTCTGTTTCTCCGCATGATGGACCGGGTCAAGGCGGGCGCGAAGCTGATCGTCGTCGATCCCCGGCGCAGTGCGACCGCCGACAAGGCAGATCTGTTTCTGCAGATCGCTCCCGGCACCGACCTTGCGTTGCTCAACGGACTGCTGCACCTGATCGTCGCCGGCGGGCACGTCGACGCCGAGTTCGTCGCGGAGTTCACCGACGGCTGGGACGCGATGACCGAGTTCCTCGCCGACTATCCGCCCGCGGTGGTCGCGCAGATCACCGGTCTTGCGGAGGACGACCTGCGCACCGCCGCGCGCTGGATCGGTGAGGCGGGCAACTGGATGAGTTGCTGGACGATGGGTTTGAACCAGAGCACACACGGCACCTGGAACACGAACGCGATCTGCAATCTGCACCTGGCGACCGGCGCGATCTGCCGGACCGGCAGCGGACCGTTCTCGCTGACCGGTCAGCCGAATGCGATGGGTGGCCGGGAGATGGGCTACATGGGCCCGGGGCTTCCGGGGCAGCGCACGGTCCTCGTCGAGGCCGACCGGACGTTCGTCGAGGACATCTGGAATGTTCCTCGGGGCACCGTGAGCACGGTGGTCGGCGGCGGCACCATCGAGATGTTCGAGAAGATGGCGGCCGGAGAGATCAAGGCGTGCTGGATCATCTGCACCAATCCCGTTGCCAGTGTCGCGAATCGGAAGACCGTTCTCGAGGGACTCGAGAAGGCCGAGTTGGTGGTCACACAGGATGTGTTTCTCGAGACCGAGACCAACGCGTACGCCGACATCCTGCTGCCGGGAACGTTGTGGGCCGAATCCGAATACGTCGCCGTCAACTCGGAACGAAACCTGACACTGCTGCAGCAGGCCGTCGATCCGGTCGGTGACGCACTTCCCGACTGGGAGATCATCGCGCGCGTGGCCTGCGAGATGGGCTACGCCGACGCGTTCACCTACTCGAGTGCCGAGGAGATTTTCGAGGAGATCAAGGCGTTCTGGAACCCGCGCACCGGTTACGACCTGCGCGGCGTCACCTACGAGCAGTTGCGCGCGACGCCGGTGCAGTGGCCGTGCCCACCGGACGCCGAGTCGACCCGCAACCCGATCCGCTATCTGAATGACGGGACCAGTCGCGCGCTGCTGGTCCGGGGGGACGGCACCGTTCCGCGTCTGGCGTTCGCGACCGACACCGGCCGGGCGGTGTTTTTTCCGCGCCCGCACATGCCGCCCGCGGAAATGCCCGACGACGACTTCCCGATTGTGTTGAACACCGGTCGCGTGCAACATCAGTGGCACACCCTGACCAAGACGGGCAAGGTCGCCAAGCTCAACAAGCTCGATCCGGGGCCCTTCGTCGAAGTCAATCCCGTCGACGCCGAGAGGGTGTCGATCGCCGATGGGGATTCGGTGGAGATCGCGTCGCGTCGTGGGCGGGCGGTGCTGCCTGCAGTCGTCACCGATCGTGTGTTGCCGGGTACGGTTTTCGCGCCGTTCCACTGGAACGACACCTTCGGGGAAGACCTGGCGATCAACGCGGTGACGAACGACGCGATCGACCCGGTCTCGCAGCAGCCCGAGTTCAAGGTGTGTGCGGTGTCGCTGTCGAAGGTCGCGGTTGTCTCTCCCGTCGCGTCGCAGGCTCCGGAGCCGGCGAAATTCGAGGTGTCGGCGGCGCCCGCGGTCGACCGGCTGGCCGCGGCACTGGGCATCGACGAGCAGGCGGTACCGGCGTTCGACGGCAACGAGCAGGTCTATCTCGCCGGTCTGCTCGCCGGGTTGCGCAGTGCGCCCGCCGAGGTGGTTCCGGTACTGCCGGAGTCGGCACCGTTTCCGCCCGCCAAGCGGGTCTGGCTCGACGGTCTCCTCGCCGGTCTGTTCTCGCACGCCCCGGTCGCGGTCCGGTACGCGAATCCTGATCTGCCAGAAGATGACCGAGGTGTGCCGATCGTCGTCGCCTGGGCGTCGCAGACCGGCAACGCGGAGGAATTCGCACAGCTGTGTGTGGACCGACTCCGGGCATCGGGCAGGGCCGCGACCCTCATGGGAATGAACGACATCGACGTCGTGGCGTTGTCGGAGATCGAGGATCTGCTGGTCATCACGAGCACGTTCGGTGACGGTGACGCGCCGGACAACGGTAGCGCGTTCTGGAAGGCGCTCAGCGGGGAAGACGCACCCAAGCTTCCCGGAACACGGTATGCAGTACTAGCGTTCGGTGATTCCAGTTACGAAGATTTTTGTGGTCACGGCCGCCGGATCGATGAACGACTCGCCGAACTCGATGCGACCAGGCTTGCCGACCGGGTGGACTGTGAACCTGACTATCAGGATGCCGCGTTCGCGTGGCTCAATGGCGTCGAGGAAATGTTCCGGGGAACCGTCGCGGGCGGAACCGGAGCCGCCGGGGCCGCACCCCTCGCGGTGCGTGAACCCGCGTTCACCCGGAAGTCCCCGCTCGTCACCAGGCTGAGCCGGAATGTGCCGCTCAGTGGGACGGGATCGTCGAAAGATGTGCGGCAGTTCGGGTTCGAACTGTACGACCCGGCGTTCGAATACGAGGCGGGCGACGCACTCGGGGTGATGCCGACCAACGGCCCGGCGACCGTCGACGAATGGCTACAGGTGTCCGCACTCGATCCGGAATCCCCGGTCGAACTCGGCGACATGCCGACCATACCGTTGCGTGAGGCCGCCACCCGATTTCTCGACATCACCCGGGTCACCAAGGATCTGCTTCGATTCGTTCAGAAGCAGAGCGACAGTGCAGAATTGGGCAAACTCCTCCGCACCGGAAACAAGATCGAACTGCAACGCTGGTTGTACGGCAGGCAAGCGATGGACGTCATCGCGGAATTTCCGTTCAAGGCACCCATCGAGGAGTGGATGCCGGTCCTGACCCGGCTGCAACCGCGGATGTATTCGATCTCGTCGAGTCCGAAAACCGATCCCCGCGAAGTTCAACTGACCGTCTCCGTGGTGCGGTACGCCTACGAGGGACACGAACGCGCCGGTGTGTGCTCGAGCTTCCTCGCCGATCACAGCAAGGGCGTCGACATCCCGATCTTCGTTCAGCGCAGCCCGAACTTCCGGGCGCCGTCCACCGCGGACACCCCGATGATCATGATCGGTCCGGGCACCGGGATCGCGCCGTTCCGGGCGTTTCTGCACGACCGTCGTGAGCTCGGGCACGCGGGACCGAACTGGCTGTTCTTCGGCGACCAGCGATCCGACACCGACTATCTGTATCGCGACGAGATCGAATCGATGCACTCGGACGGGTTCCTGACGAAGCTCGATCTGGCCTTCTCCCGGGATCAGCGGCAGAAGGTGTACGTACAGGACCGGATGCGCGAACACGGCGCCCGGTTGTGGAAGTGGTTGCAGGACGGCGCGCACTTCTATGTGTGCGGCGACGCGAGTCGCATGGCGAAGGATGTGGACGCGACGTTGCGCGAGGTGGTGCAGACCCACGGGCGTCTCGACGCCGATGGGGCCGACCTCTACGTCGAGAAACTCGCAGTGGACAAGCGCTACGTCCGGGACGTGTACTGACCGATCGCGTGCACGGGTATATTGTCTGATCTGTGACGCATATACGGGTGAATAGGCTCTTCTTCTCGGTAGATGAGGATTTGGTACGGCGATGACGGCGCTCCGGATTCGCGACGCCGCGGCGCTGCTCGGCGTCAGCGACGACACCGCCCGGCGGTGGATCGACCAGGGTGTACTCGCCGCAGACAAGGACGAATCCGGCCGCAAAGTCATCCGAGGCAAGGTTCTTGCCGAGTTCGTACGGGGCCAGGCCGGCGACGCTCCAGACCTGCTCGGGGTCGGCAGCTCCGCCCGTAACCGGTTCGCCGGCATCGTCACCCGCGTCGTGGCCGATACGGTCATGGCCCAGGTCGAGATGCAGTGCGGGCCACACCGGGTCGTGTCTCTGATGAGCGCCGAAGCGGTGAACGAGCTCGGACTCGAACCGGGCAGCATCGGGGTGGCCGTCGTCAAGGCGACCACCGTCATCATCGAAACCCCAGGAGGGGCATCGTGAAGCGTGCGAAACTCGTTGCAGCACTTTCCGGAACCATCCTCGTGCTCGCGGCGTGCGGTACCGACAACTCGGGATCGACGCCGGCGACGAGTACGTCCGCTCCGGAGAGCGCCGAGACCATCACCGTGTTCGGCGCGGCATCACTGAAGGCGACATTCACCGAACTCGGCGCACAGTTCGAGGGCATGCATCCCGGAGCCACCGTCGATTTCAACTTCGCGGGGTCATCGGACCTCGTCGCACAGATCACCCAGGGCGCACCCGCTGACGTGTTCGCCTCCGCAGACACCGCGAACATGGACAAGGCGGTCGCTGCCGACACTGTCTCCGGCGCTCCCGCGAATTTCGCGACCAACATCCTCACGATCGTCACCGAACCCGGAAATCCCAAGGGCATCGCGTCGTTCGCCGATCTTGCCCGCACCGACCTGAATGTCGTCGTCTGTGCGCCGCAGGTTCCGTGCGGCAACGCGACCGGTCGCATCGAAACGGCGACCGGCGTCGACATCACCCCGGTCAGCGAGGAATCGTCGGTGACGGATGTGCTCGGCAAGGTGACCTCCGGCCAGGCCGATGCCGGACTCGTCTACGTCACGGACGCCACCACCGCCGGCGACAAGGTCACGGCGGTGCCGTTCCCGGAATCCGCCGACGCGGTGAACACCTACCCGATCGCGGTACTCGAGAATTCGCAGAACCCGGAACTGGCAACGAAGTTCGTCACATTTATCACCGGCGACGAAGCACGACCGGTCTTCGAGGCAGCAGGTTTCGGCGCTCCGTGAATCCGGGCAACCCGAGCATGAGGCGCGGGACGAAATCGAAGAACACGACACCGACGGGCCTGCCGGCCTGGATCTATCTGCCGGCAGCCGTCGGGGCAGTCTTCGTGATCCTGCCGCTGGTGTCGATGGTGCTGGTCGTCGACTGGCCTCGGTTTCCCGAACTCATCACCTCCGACGAATCCCTGGACGCGCTGGCCCTGAGTCTGCGCACCGCCGCCGTCAGTACCGTCCTGTGTGTCCTGATCGGTGTTCCGATGGCAGCAGTCTTGGCGCGCAGCACGTTTCGGTTAATGCCGATCCTGCGATCGCTGGTGTTGCTGCCGCTCGTCCTGCCCCCGGTGGTCGGTGGTATCGCCCTGCTCTACACGTTCGGCCGACGCGGGTTGCTCGGTGAGTATTTCGAGGTACTCGGTCTGCGCATCGCGTTCTCGACGACCGCCGTCGTCATCGCCCAGACGTTCGTGGCCCTGCCCTTCCTCGTCATGAGTCTCGAAGGAGCCCTGCGCACGGCGGGGCGTCGCTACGAAACCGTGGCCGCGACCCTCGGTGCCCGGCCCACCACCGTGTTCCGTCGCGTGACGCTGCCGCTGGTGCTGCCCGGTCTCGTGTCGGGTGCGGTGCTCGCCTTCGCTCGGGCGCTCGGCGAGTTCGGCGCGACCATCACGTTCGCCGGCAGCTTGCAGGGGGTCACCCGCACTTTGCCGCTCGAGATCTATCTGCAGCGCGAAACCGATCCCGACGCGGCGGTGGCACTGTCGCTCGTGCTCGTGCTGGTTGCGGTCGTGATCGTCGTGGCCGCGCGCGGTCGCCGGATCGCCGGTGCCCTGTGAGTGCCCTGTCGGTGCGTGCCTCGGTCGACGCGCGGAATCTCGAGTTGTCGATCGACGTCGAATCGGGTGGTGTCCTGGCGGTCCTCGGACCGAACGGTGCCGGCAAGTCGACGCTGCTGAGCCTCGTTGCGGGGCTGTTGCGTCCGGACAGCGGGCACATCGTCCTGGGCGACCGCGTCCTCGTCGACACCGACGCCGGTGTCGACGTGCCGCCGCACCACCGGTCGATCGCGTTGCTGGCGCAGGAGGCGTTGCTGTTTCCGCACCTCACCGCCGTCGCCAATGTGGCGTTTGCTCCGCGCAGCACCGGAACCGGACGGCGCGAGGCACACCGGGTGGCGATGCACTGGCTCGAGGCGGTCGATGCGGCCGAGTTCGCGGAGCGCCGCCCGCGTCAGCTGTCGGGTGGTCAGGCGCAGCGCGTCGCGATCGCCCGTGCGCTCGCCGCGCAACCGGAACTGCTGATGCTCGACGAACCGATGGCGGCGCTCGACGTCACGGCGGCTCCCGCGATCCGTTCGCTGCTGCGGCGCATCCTGCGTGAGCAGAATCGCACTGCGCTGATGGTGACGCACGACCCGCTCGATGTGCTGGCACTCGCCGACCGGGTTGCGGTCGTCGACGGTGGGAAGGTCGCCGAAACAGGTTCGGTCCGTGATGTTCTCACCCGCCCACGGAGTGCGTTCGCGGCGCGGATCGCCGGTGTGAACCTGGTTCCCGGCACGGCCACCGCCGACGGACTCGATACCGAATTCGGTCCGATCGTCGGTACCGTCGGAGAAGGCAGCGGTCCCGGCGACCGTGCCGTCGCGGTGTTCTCCCCCGCTGCTGTCGCGGTGTACGGAGAGCAGCCACACGGCAGCCCCCGCAACAGTTTTCAGGTCGTCGTCACCGATCTGGAGGCACGCGGCGCCACCGTGATGGTCCGTGCCGCCGGCAGCGGTATGGCTGCCGAGATCACCGCTGCCGCCGTCGCGGATCTCGCCCTCGAGCCCGGTTCCCGAGTGTGGTTCGTCGTCAAAGCCACCGAGGTCGGCATCCACCGCTCCCCCTGACTCCGGGTGATGGGGTTTCCCTCACCCGGTGAGCTGGGCGCGCATGAGATAGACGTTGTAGCTGTCCCATTCCGACATCGTGAAGTACAGGTCGTCGCCGTCCGACCACGGGTGGATGAACCCCCCGTACGCCTTCGGGTAGTCGGAAGTGCGCACCAGAACGGCCGGGTCCGACCACTGTCCCTGCGGAGTGGCGGCCTGACGCAGCACAATGGTTCCGGCGACCGGATCGAGGTAGCTCATCTGCCAACGGTCGTGCTCGGCGTCGTAGCGGACCGACAACTCGGACGCGACACCCGCGAACAGTGGAGTGGCGGCATGCTCTGCGGCAGGAATCCACGCATCGTCGACCCAGTACTGGTACGCGGTCGGGTTCAGGACGTCCGCAGTGGGGACCCGGGCGAGTCCGACGGTGCCGATGCGTCCGTTGGGTGTGCCGAACATGTAGACGTGATCGCCGTGCGGCACCATCGTCGCGACCTGGAACCGGCCGATACCGAACAGATTGTCCCAACGGGCGTGCTGATCCTTCGTCCACGTCTGCCCCTGGTCGTCGGACCAGGCGATGCCACCGAGGTTCGTGTACCACATGCCCGGGATGGTGCTCCAACGCCGCACCGACATGTAGCTGAGGTACTGCCGGTCGCCGATCGCGAACCCCGACGTGGGGATGACGGTCGTCTCGAAGTTGCGCACGTGCCGCGAATCGAGGATCTCGGCCGCATGGCACGGGCTGTCCTGGACCATCGAATCGATGGTCATGCCGTCGGACAGGTCGGCATCCGAACTGAACCCGAGGACGTTGCTGCGCCAGTCGCTTCCCGTGGCGCCCGGTGGCTCCCAGTCCAGGCCGAACGTATCGCCGAATGCGACGGCCACCTCACCCGGCCGCGACTCCCACATGATCCCGAGGTCGGTACCGCTGACCTGCCAGCGGGCGTCGGTCCGATTCTCCGATCCGGGTCCGGTCAACTGCGACACCAAGGAGACCGCGCCCACCCCGGGTGCGCCCAGGCGACCGGCGGCCGGTGCCGGTTCGACGGGCGGGACCATCGGGTGCGGTGCAGGCTGCGGCGCAGGCGGTTCCCCACCCGGAACGGGGATCGGAATGGTCTCGGGTTGCGGATCGATCTCGAGTCGCGGCAGCACCGACGAACCGCTACCGGAACCGCTGCTTCCCTGGTCGATCCCGATCGGTACATCGGGTGTCGCGGTGATCTCCGGACACGGGTCCATGCACGGATCCGCGGGTAGCGGTGCCTGCGGAATCCGGGTGGTGTCCGGTACGGGACCCGGAACTTCGACCTGCACGAACTCGGGGTACGGGACCGGAATTTTCAGCACGCGGGGAATGTCGATAACGGGTCCGCCGGATTCGGGTCGCTCGGCGGCCGGATCGAAACCTGATTCGCCGCACGAGTTCACCGGGCCGGCGCCGTCGGCGGTCGCGGGCACCGCGAGAAGCGGCAACGTCAACGATGCGAGTGCCAGCGACGTGAGGACCGCTCGACGGGACATGGACGCCTCCTGACGGAACCGCACTGATGCGCTGAACCTGCAGAACCTAACAAATCGCGTCGGTTCACGCCCGGAGGTGGCGCACGGCGAGCACCCCGGCGAGTCCGGACAGATAGATCCCGACGCCGAGAACCGCGAGTCCGGGTGAGCGTCCGTCGGGTGCGACGACGACTGCGGCCGCCGCGATCGCGGCGAGGAACGCGATATTGAACACCGTGTCCTGAAGTGCGAACACCTGACCGCGTCGGGCGTCGTCGATCTCGATCTGCATTGCGGCGTCACCGGTGAGCTTGACGATCTGCCCGGCGAGACCGAGCAGGAAGGCCGCGACGAGCAGTGCCGTCTGGGTCAGAAGGGTGACGAACAGCAGTTGCACGACGGCGGCCGTCAGCAGCGCGCAGGTGATGGTGCGGGGCCGCCCTGCTCGCGGCAACACGATCGGGGTGG